>JAHCIT010000004.1 GCA_026129095.1 Deltaproteobacteria bacterium | reverse complement strand
ACCACGGCTCACCACGGCTCACCACGCAAAGTGACGCAGATCATTTTTTGCAGTCAGAAAATTGACAGACCTCAGTGATATTGACGCTTTTGACACCCCTTTGGGCGATTCATCGGGCGACCATGAATGTGAATTCTGTCAAACTTTGCGCGTATTTATGACGGCTTTGCCACGCCTGCCGGTATTTTGGCATTTTTCGTGCACCTCAAGCCGTGCGTCCGGAGAGGAACGTAACCAAAGTGAGCGATACGCAGTTCAACAATCTTGGTTTCCGTCGCCTGGGCCCCTCGGCCCAGCGTGACGAGCGGCTCACTCTCTCCGACGTCGTGGAAACCCTCGCCACCGCCAAGGTGGCCTTGGACAAGGCCGACGTGGCCCGTTCGGTGGGTCGGCTGATCAATGCAGGCCGGATCCGCTTCCAGGGAGACCTGAAAGGTCTGAAGGTCCGCGTGACCGACAACTAAGCCCCCTTCCCCGATGGAGGACCCTCCGCCTCCATCGAGGTTTTCCCTAGACCCCGGGGCCGGCGAAAGCCGGCCCCTTTTAATTGTGCCTGGGGGCCGCCTTTTCAGACGACCGTAATATCGACAGTGGGGCCGAGCGTGAGCTCGCAGGTCCGGAGCCGGCCGGTTTCGTAGGGCTCGCCGTCAATCACCGTGAGTCCGCAGTTCTCGATCCTGAGACTGCGGGGGCCGAACTGCCGGAGATGAATCTCGTCGCCCCAGTTCCGCAACCGTCCGCGCCCCCACATGACGAGGGGCAGTGAGGCGGCGGTCTTGTACAGGTTGTCGGTCCGGTAGGTCATGAAACCCATGTGGCTGCCGGTGCGGGGCGGATACTCGAAAAGCTGGAAGCCCAGGATAAGCGTCTGGATGGTCGAGGCGACGCAGAACGTCTGGGCCGTGAGCGTCTCGCCGCCGGGGGTGACGCCCTCGCTGGAATGGTAGGCCGCCTCCAGCGGTTTGTACCATTGATTGTACGCCTGCTCGGGGCGGGTCACGGCGTCGGCCACGAACCGGAGAATCATCTTGGTGGTTTCGGCGGGGCCGCCGTCGGTTTCCAGGTATTTCAGGACGAACCTGGCGATGAAGCCATCGGTAAAGGTGAAGCAGTAAACGGGGTCGCCGCCATCGAATCTCACCTCGATCAGGTTCCGCTGTACCCGGCGCGGAGTGCGGCCCTCCTCGAAGATTTCCGCCCAGCGGACAAGTACGCCGTCGGGCGAGCCCGCCAGTCCCACGTCATTGAACAGCATGTTCATGCCGCCATCACCCAGCACCAGTAGCGGCGGGACCGGCTTTTCCGGTCCGAACAGCGTGAGCCACCGGGAATAGAGGTAGTGGATCGTTCCGTCTCCGCCCGAAACAGCCAGCTCGTTCACGTTTGCGGAGGCGAACTCCCGCAGCACGCCGTCCACCTCGTCCACGCTGGACGTGGCCCGGACAATGGCGAAATCGTCATCGAGCAGGTACCGGGCGCGGCGCTCGAAGCCGGGCGTCTTCCGGTTGCCGCGGGCGTTGCGGTTGATGAGCAGGCCGGCGCGGGGTGATGCTGGGGGCACGGGGTGGAAGCGTTACTTGCTGGCGGCCTTTTCGCCGTCTTCGGCGGCCTCACCGGCGTGGTAAAGGATGCGGCCGCAGTAGTCGCAGGTCTGGAGCTCCGAAACGCGGAGCACCTGGTTCACCTTCTGCATCTGCACGGTCATGTTGCAGCCGGAGCAGCGGGCGGCCTTCTTGGAACCGGGGGTGTAGTCGATCGGGACGATGCCGCGGCCCTTGACCGAGCGGACCCGCTCGTAGACGCGGTACCACCGCTGGTCGACCTTTTCGATCAGCTTGTTCCGGTCGGCCAGCATGGAATCCAGCTTCTGCTTGGCCCCGGTGGCGGCCGTGTTCACGGCGTCGATTTCCGGCTGCAGCCGGGCGCGTTCGGCGTTCATCTGTTCTTCGAGCCTGGTAAGGTCGGTGACCTGGATGCCGATGTCCACTTCGAGCTTCTTGATCTCGTCGGATACCGTCTCGATCATCCGTTTGGAGTTTTCGAGCTCTTTCATGACCGCCGTCTGCTCGCGCTCGGTCTTGATCTGGAGCTGCCGGGCCTCGATGCGCTTGAGGTTCTCCTTCTCGGTGGCGAGGAAGACGACCTTCTGGTCACGGCTCTTCTGGAGGGCATCCCGGCGGCGGCGCAGTACGTCCGCCCCCTGGCCTTGCGAGCGGATCTGCCCTTCGAAGGCTTCGAGCTTGACCGGGCTCTCCTTGACGGTTCGTTCGAGACTTGTGATCTCGTCATCAAAACGGGCCAGGTTGAGCAGGTTCTGGATCAGTTGGGATGAAATGGCTGCCTCGCTCCACAGGCCGGAAAAGACGAGTCCTTTCCGGGGCCTGCCGGGGGGGGACTTTTTTGTGAAAAACCCCCGGTGGCGCGTTGCTTTAGGGGCTAATGCCCCCCTCTGTCAAGACCGGTAGGCGCCTTTCGTCGGGTGACGGCCCAGGGGCCTTCAGACCCCTGTTTCCAGCCAGCCGCTCCGGTAAACTCCCTCAACATGGCGGCAGGGGAATCATACCGGGATTTCGTGCTGGATCAGCTTGGCTTGCTGGGCGGCGCCACGGCGCGCGCGATGTTCGGTGGCTACGGCCTTTATCACGATGGCCTGTTTTTCGGGCTGATCTGGAAAGAGCGGCTTTATTTCCGGACCGGACCGGAAACCCGCCCCCGGTACGAATCGGCCGGCATGGAACCCTTTTCCCCCGGCGGGAAGGTGGCGCTCAGGAACTACTACGAGGTTCCGGCAGACATCATCGAGGACAGCAAGGAACTCGCTGCATGGGCACGGCTAGCCCTCGATGCTTCGGTCGCGGCGGCCTCGGCCCCGAAATGCCGTCCTGCGCGCTTAAGGCCCCGTCCGGGAGCACCCCGGCGCCGTTCCGGCCGGGGAGCCCGCCGGTGACTCCCTTGATCCGTCAGATGGCCGCAGCTCTCGCACTGGCCGCGCTCGCGGGGTGCAGTTCGCCGGTTGAGCGGATCATTTCGGTCCAGATGGACCCGCTCCGGCCTGATGGCTCTACCTGGGACATCCTGGGCGGTCCGCCCGACCCATTCATCGTCGTTGACGGGCAGAGCTACCGTGACCACGCCTGCGAGGATTCCTACAAGTGCAGTTTCCGGGTCAAGGGGCGGCAGCTGTACCGGATCGAGGTGAAGGACCGTGACAACATGATGGACCAGAGCGCCGGCAAGACGTGGTGCCTCGCCGGGAAATCCTGCCGGACCAAGGCAGCCACGGTCAGGGTTTCGGGCTAGCTGGGGATCAGTCCTGGTCCCACCGTAGGATTTCGGCCACGGGCGGTTCGCTGGGGCTTGCCATGGGCGGGATATAGACCGTCGCTGCAACCCGGGACTCGACCGGTTCAAAATCGGTGGCGACTCCGACCTGTCCGACCGCCTCAATTGTGATCCAGCGGGAGGTGATGGTGTCGAACTTCTGGGGCGAGGGGGGCTTCTGCATGCTGAGCCCGAGGATGAACCGGTTGGAGATGTTCAGGAGCTCGTCGCCGGTATAGGGCAGGTTGGCGTTGTTCAGGACGGCCTTCAGCGTCTCCGGTATGAACAGGTAGGGCATGGGGCCTCCCTGGCTGGCCTGCTTGGGACAGAGGAACTTGTTGGGGTCCGGCCCGTCCAGTTCGCCCTTGGCGCCCCGCCCAAGCTGCACGGCGTCGGATTTCTCCCCGATGGCCGCCTGTCCGATGGCCGACTGGGTGTTGATTACCCGGTCGCTCCTCAGGCCCGGCCCCCGGAAGCAGTTGATGGCCGTGAGCAGGTTTTCACGGTTTTCCAGCGTGTTCAGGCGCGGATAATCCTGTATGCAGTCGCCGAACTGGGGGTTGTTGCCCTGGCATCCGCCGATGAAGAACGCCTCGATCACCGGGTCGGGGGCCGTGTGGAGGTTCACGTCCGGCGAAAAACACGGCATGCCGGGCGCCTTGTTCGGCGGCGTATCCGGTGCGTAGAGCGTCGACAGGCAGTTGTTGTTGCCCTGCGGAGGGTCGTTGTAGTCGGTGCGTGTGTATACCGTCAGGAAGGGCGCGATCTTCCGGTACATCCCCGGCGTCATGCCGCGGATGAGCCTCAGCTCACCGATCGACTCCATCGGGCCATTCCGGGGCTCGTACGGCTCGTCCAGCCCGGTGTAGTAGTTCCGCTCCGCTCCTCCGTCACAGTTGTAGGAGCCCGCCGATCCGCCCCCTTCGTGATCGTCGGGATCGAGCCAGTCGAGGATCGCGCACATGATCTTGCCGACCTCCTCGACGGTGGGGGCGTCCTCCAGGGCATCCTCGTCCCTGGAGTCGCGGTCGCCCTGGAAACGGTGCGCGCCCTTCTGCTGGAACTTGCGGCGGAGCCGGGCCACGGTCCCGCCCTGCTGGTCACCGTAAGGAACGGTCTGGTCGATGATGAGCTGGGCGATCTGGCGGTACAGGCGGACATTGAACGACGGTTTTCCGCCGCCGTACGGCATCCAGTAGACCAGCGCGTTGATGTTGAACTTTCCGGCTTCGTCATGGAACCGGATTTCCACGTCCACGTTGTCGTCCTCAAAGAAGTTGAACCCGGTCGTGCTGGAGATGAACGAAAGGTATCCATTGGGCGGATCGTAGGGACTCGCCGCCGTGCCCATCGACGGTGCCTTGTCGCCATGGGCAATGGCCTGCTCGCGGTCCCTGCGCCTCTGCTCGGCGTCATCGACCGATTCGTTGGCGAGCCTGACAAACCCCCCGATCCCGAATCCCGGCATCCCCAGATCCATCATCATGGCTGCCCAGTCGTTGAACCGGTCAATCCTTAGGAACGTGGCCCCGGCCTCGACGCCGGCCTTGGCCGCAAACCTCGCCTGCTGCCGCTGGCGGGCGTTGGCCGCTCCCTGCAGGTCGACCTGGGTGTTGTAAAGGAACTCGGCTGCAGCGGCCACGGCAAGAACCATCATGAGCAGCGCCACGACCAGGGCCACCCCGCGTTCACGGCTCCTGGCACGCCGGATACGTGGCCGCCCGACCCGGAAGAAAGCGGAAAACCTCATGGGCAGGAGTTCCCCACGCGCTTGCCGGGCGCTTCATTGGAGGGCCGCTGCCCCCCTCCCGGGTTCTTGCAGGGCTTGGAGGCAGGTATGTAGGTGACCGTGTAGAGGCTCTGGTTGCCGGCATCCGGATCGTCGTACTCGATCAGGATTTCCACGGCGCGCGGCAGATGCCCGAACTTGTCCTCGCTCATTTCGTCGGTCGAGTCCCAGTCATCGATCCACTCGTCCTCTGTTCCGCGGTTCAGGTAGCGAAGGTCGAACCGGGTGATGTTGGGCAGGACTTCGCGTTCCTGGACGGCGTATTTGGTGTAGCTGTTCCGGTCATGGACAAGCGCCTGCTGGCGGAACAGGGCCGGGCCCGTGATGGTGGTATCCGCCGGGCGGCCCGTAAAATAGGCAATGAGCGCCTCGTCGCTGGATGGCCGGTGGACGGACACGCTGAGGGCGGTGGTCACGAACCGGACCTCATCCAGCTCGCCGGAGTTCTTCCCGATGAAGACATAGGGGCAGGTGTCCGCCCGGTCCATGCAGTTGCGGCGGGTCGATGCCGGATTGATGCCGAAATAGGCCCCCCTGAGCTCCCGGTCCAGCCGGTTCACGAAACGGTTGATCCGGTTGTAGGCGAGCTGGATCTGTTCGGCGCGTGCCTTGCCCTCAAGGGCCGGGACGAGAGCGGCATAGGTGGCACTCGTCATGAGCGCCAGGATGGCGATCGCCACCATGACCTCCAGCAGGGTGAATGCGCCGGTGGGGTGCCGTCTGGCTGCCTGGATCACTGCTTGGAGGCCTCCACCCAGCCCTTGACCGTCTTCACCGTGTAGTCCCGCTGCTCGCCATCCTCGAACCAGATGACCTTCGCCTCGACGGCGAAGATGGTGATGGGAATCTCGGGAAGCAGGGCCTTGAAGTTTTCCAGGTTCTGATTGGCCGTCATGCGGTATTCCCACTGGAAATCGGGGAACTCGTTGCCGAAATTGCCCCGCTCGAACTCGTTGTCCAGCGGCTTTTCGTACCGGGCATCCACCTGGGCGATGACCCGGTTGATGAGCATCTGGGACAGTTCCATGTTCCGGCGCTGCATGGCGGCGCGCACGCCCATCTGGACGACACCGAGCAGCGAAACGAGGGCCATCATCATGATCGTCATGGAGACGACGACCTCGATGAGTGTGAAACCCTGCTCTGAGGGCAGGCCGCGCCGCCGGGCAGTCATCGGGATCTCCGGGGTGCCGCGGCCCGTACCTGGGCGTGCGCGGGAAACAGAACCCTGGGGTCGGCGCCCCCGCGGTACACTTCGGCCGAACCGGTGTTGGGATCGGGCACGATGGCGATCTCATCGCCGGTGTCGTTGGCGATGGTGAGAACTGCCTCTTCGATGCCGCCATCCGGGTCAAACTGGAAGAAGGCCGTGCCCTTGTTGTAGTTGGAGCCCTCAACCCACAGGGACTGGAAATACACGCTGTCCAGCAGCGGCCGGGCCTTGCCCAGCGGCGTGGTCATGGGGGCAAAGCCGTCCTCTCCCCAGATGGCGACCCAGTAGCGGCCCTGCGCGAAATCCACGTAGAGTCTCGTCGGGCGCCGGCGGAACACTGCCTCGCCGCTGGCGAACCGCATGGCGCCGCTGAGGGACCGGGACTGCGAGAGCAGGTTTATTTCGGTGCGCTCGCCCACATACGGCACGACGATGCCGAACACGAGCGTCAGCATGAACAGGACGATCGCCAGTTCGACCAGTGTAAAGCCGGTGGTGCCGGTATTCCTGCGCCGTCCGCCCTTGGGCGGACGGCCGGCAGTAGCGGATGTCATCGTGCCGCGCTGTAGCATGGCGGCTCCCGCCGCGGCCTAGTTCCGGTCGCCGTCGGCGCTGGAAATGTCGGCCGCTTCGCCTTCGCCTCCGGCCTGGCCATCGCTGCCGTAGGAGATGATGACATAGGGCTCGCCGCCCGGACCGGGGGACTGGTAGACGTAATCGTTCTGCCAGGGATCCTTGGGAATGGAGCGTGCGGCGAGATACCCGCCCTTCTTGTAGTTCTTGCAGTTTCCGGGCGCGTCGCCGGTCAGTGCCCGCAGTCCGGTGTTGGAATCCGGGTAGACGAAGCAGTCGAGCCGGTAGAGATCCAGGGCCGCCTGAAGCGACTTGATCTGCGTACGGGCTGCATCCCGGCGGGCGTCGGCCAGCCGGCCGAACACGGCGACACCGACGAGGCTCGCCAGAAGCCCCACGATGATCACCACGACGATGATTTCGATCAGGGTAAAACCGGCCTGGCGGCGGCGCCGGAGGCGGCGGTTGGGGAGGGTGCGTTTCATGATGAAAATGTCTCCTTGGGTCTCATGGGGTTCAGTTCTTGATGGCGCTGGTCATCTCGATGATCGGCAGCAGCACGGCTATCACGATCAGCAGCACAACACCTGCCATGATCACGATAATTACGGGCTCCAGCAGGGTAGTCAGGACCGAGATTGTTTGCGATACCTCGTCGTCGTAGGTGTCAGCCACCTTGAGAAGCATCTGTTCCAGTTCGCCCGACTGCTCGCCTACGAGGACCATATGGGTGACGATCGGCGGGAAGACGCCGCTCGCCTTGAGCGGGCCGGCGATGCTCGATCCTTCGGAGATGCTTTCCCGCGCCTTGGCGATGGCATCCTCAAGCACGACGTTGTTCAGCACGTTCTTGGTGATGTCCAGGGCCTGCAGGATCGGTATGCCGCTGGTCAGCAGGGTGGAAAGTGTCCGGGTGAACCGGGCGATGGCGACCTTCCGGATCAGCGTCCCGAATACCGGAACGCGGAGCAGGAAGGCGTCGATGGTTTCCCGGCCCTTTGGCGTGGCGCTCCAGCGCCGGAACATCACGAATGCTCCGGTGACAATCGCGAGCAGCAGCCACCACCAGTCGAGGAGCCCGTTGGCCAGCCCCTGAAGGATCCGGGTGGGCAACGGGAGTTGCGTCCGCTGGGATTCAAAAATCGTGAGGATTTTCGGCATCACCGTCGTCAGCATGAAGACAACGACGCCGATCGCCAGCAGCATGAGGATGAGCGGGTAGATCATGGCGCCCGACACCTTGCGGTTCAGGGCGAGCTGGCTTTCCAGAAAATCTGCGAGCCGCCGGCAGACCACATCCAGGCTTCCCGAGCTTTCCCCGGACTGGATCATGTTCGTGTAGAGGGCCGGAAACACCTTGGGGTGCTTGCGCATCGCATTGGCGAGCTGGGAACCCTCGTTTACCTGGTCCTTGACCTCGGTGATGACCCGGCGGAGGGCCATGTTCTCGGTCTGTTCGGAAAGTGCTGTCAGTGACTGCACAAGCGGCAGGTGGGCCGAAAGCAGCGTGGCGAGCTGGCGGGAGAAGATGACAACGTCCTGAAGGCCGATGCGCTCGGTGAACCGTTGGAGAAGGTTCTGCTGGGAAAGCTCCTGGAGCTTTTCCAGCGCCGTGGCGCCTTCACCGCCGGCGGCAATCGCCTTGCTTTCCCGGTCCTTCTTCGCCTTTGCCGAGACGCGGCCCTTACGGGACTCGCTGATCCGGGTGACAAAGACCCCCTGTAGCTTCAGTTTCTGTTTGGCCTGTTTCTGGCTGTCGGCCTCGATCACGCCCTTGGCGCTACGGCCTTTCTTGTCCAGCGCGACATATTCGTAGACAGCCATGGTGGTTCCCGCAGGGCCGGCGGCCTCAGGCGAGTTCTTCCTGCGTAACGCGCATGATCTCCGCCGTGGTGGTCACGCCGTCAATGATCTTGCGGATGCCGTCCTCGCGAAGCGTCGTGAGTCCTTCGGCCTGGGCCGTTTTCTTGATGAGTGCCGCATGGGAACCCTTCATGACGTGCTCACGGATGGTGTCGCTGATGACCAGCAGTTCATAGATACCGGTCCGGCCCCTGTAGCCGGTGTGCTGGCACTTGTCGCAACCCTTGGCACGGTAGAGTTTCCCGTCAACCAGCTGGCTCCGCTTGATACCCAGTTCGGCCAGTTCCGCGTCGGGTGGTGAATAGGCTTCCTTGCAGTCCGGGCAGAGCCGCCGGGCCAGGCGCTGCGCCATGATGCCGAGTACCGACGAGGCGACCAGAAAGGGCTCGATGCCCATGTCCACGAGCCGTGCAATGGACGAGGCCGAATCGTTGGTATGCAGGGTCGAGAAGACAAGGTGGCCGGTCAGCGAGGCATGGATGGCGATTTCCGCTGTTTCGCGGTCGCGGATTTCGCCGACCATGATGACGTCAGGATCGCGGCGGAGCATGGAACGGAGCCCGGAGGCGAAGGTGAGGTCGATTTTCGGGTTCACCTGGGTCTGGGAGATGCCGGTAATCTGGTATTCGACCGGGTCCTCGATCGTGACGATCTTGAGTTCCTGGTTGTTGATCTTCATCAACGACGCGTAAAGGGTCGTTGACTTGCCGGAACCGGTCGGCCCCGTGACCAGCAGGATGCCGTGATCCTGGTTGATGATCTTTTCCAGTTGTTCCCGTGTCCTGCCGGTGATTCCGATCTGGTCGAGGCCGAACACGACGTTGGTCTTGTCCAGAAGCCGCATCACCACGTCTTCGCCGTAGACCGTGGGCGCGGTGGCTACACGGATGTCGATATCCCGGCCTGCGAGCTTGATCTTGATGCGGCCGTCCTGGGTGAGGCGTTTCTCGGCGATGTTCAGCCCCGCCATGATCTTGATGCGGGTCAGCACTGACGACTGGAACCGCTTGGGAATATGGAGCACCTCGTGGAGAACGCCGTCGATCCGGTAGCGCACGATGATGTCGCGTTCCTGCGGCTCGACGTGGATATCCGATGCCCGCTCCTTGACGGCCTGGTAGAGCAGGGTGTTGATGAGCCGGATGACCGGCGCCTCGTCGTCGCCTCCTTCCAGCAGGTCTTTTGGCTCTTCAAGTCCGCCAGCGAACTCGTCGAGGTCGGTTTCGTCCTCATTGAGGTTGTCGAGCGCCGCTCCGGCCGTGGCGGTTGCCCGGTCATAGACGCGATTGATCATGTGCTCGACGGCCGAAGGGGTGGTGACGACCGGCTCCACCAGCGCACCAAAAATCTTTTCCAGATCCTCCATGACCGACTGGTCCTGGGGCATGGCGGTCGCGACTTTCAGGGAGTCGCCGTCGCGGCGTATCGGGAGAACGGCATGCTCGCGCGCGTACTGGATCGGAACGCGCTTCACCAGCTCGAGGTCCACGTCCGCTTCCACGATCTTCGGCGTGAACTCGTAATCGAAGTAACCGGCAAGGGCCTGGTAAAAGACGTCCTCGGACAGCTGCTTCTTGCTGATAAGCAGGGCGCCAAAGTGGAAGTTCTTGTCGTTTTCCTCGTATTCGGGGACCAAATCCGGCCGCCAGGCCGGATCAACCCGCACCGCACTCCGGATCTCGGCCTCGGGCAGCGAAGCCGTCCTGGCGAGGATGGGGATCAACCGGTCGGCAATGGCGCTCATGAGTGACCTGTTCCTACTCGGCCGGGGGCGGCGCGGGTGCCGTCGGCGCGGCTTCTGCCGGCGGTGGCGGCGGAGCTTCCTGTGGCGGTGCAGGGGGCAGGGCCAGGTTGTCGGCCCCTGTTTCAGGCTGCGTCCGCCGGAGACTGTCGAAAGGCACCCCCATCACGTCGCTTTCGCCCGGTTTCCGGCCGCCCGGCACCAGTTCATCGACTTCGCCCTTTGGCGGCATCCGGCGGTTGTATTCCTCCGAACCGAAAGCACCTTCCGGAGTAATCAGCACTTCACCAGGCTGTAGCTGATCGGGAAGCTGGTAGTCCTGCGGTGGGATGGCAAATGCCTCGCGTTTGGCCTCGTTGCTCTTGTCCATCAGCCAGGTGTCCAGCAGCTCGTTGTCGATAAACTGCTTGCGGCGATCTGCCTCGAACGCGATGATTCGTGACGTATCGAGCTGGTCGCGGACCACGCGGGGCGTGATGACGATGAGGAGGTTCGTCTTGTCCACGACGGTCGCCCGTGAACGGAAAAGGAAACCCAGGATCGGGATGTCGCCCAGTATCGGCATCTTGGTCTCATTCACGTTATCGTTGGTCTGCATCAGGCCGCCTATGATGACCGGCTGGCGGTCGCGGACGACGACGACGCTCTCGGCCGACCGGACGGCGGTCACGATGCCGAGGTTCGCCGTATCGACGCCGAAGCTGCCCTGCGAGACGTTGGACACTTCAACGTAGATGTTCAGCCTCAGCGACGACGCATCGTTGATCTGCGGGGTGATACGGAGCGTGATGCCCACGTCCTCGCGGTTGATGGTCTGGGTTGTGGTTCCCCCGACACCGATCGTCTGCCCTGTCGGTATCGGAACGTTGGTTGCCACCACGATCTGAGCCTGCTCGTTGTCGGACGTGAGCACACTCGGCGTGGACAGGACGTTCACCTCCCGGTCGCTCTTGGCGGCATTCAGGATGGCGCTGTATTGCGGGATGGTGAACAGGGTGGGGGCCTCGCTGCCATCGGAAGGCGCGGGGCCCTTGATATCGATCAGCTTGCCGATGGCGGCTGCCGTCAGTCCGGGACCAGACAGCGCCGTCAGCGGGTTGGAACCCGTGCCGGCTCCGCCGCCTGTCGTGGCATTGATGATGCCCACCCCTGACGGCACGGCCGTGGACTGCTGCAGGAAGATCGTGCCATCCCGGGGACCATCGCCGCCGCCGGCCCAGCCGATGCCGAAGATGCTGGAATCGGTGGCGTTCACTTCGAAAATGGCGGCTTCCACATAAACCTGGGGCCTTGCCACATCCAGCCGGTCTATGACCTTGCGGATCGTTTCATAGTCGCGCCGCGTGGACGTTATGAGCAGCGAGTTTGTTGGCACGTCCGCGACGATGCGTATCTGGTCTTCGAACTGCAACGGATTTTGTCCGGCTGCGCCCGGCGTTCCCGGCATGGCTCCGGGTTGCGTGCCCGCGGCCCCCCGCTGCAACTGGCTCAACTGCTGCTGGGCCGCCTGCTGGCTGTTCCGCGCCAGGCTGCTCCCGCCGCCACGGGTCCGGGTGGAACCGCCACGGGTACCTGTCGTGGCAGGCATGGCGGCAGCAGAGGCCGCTGAACGGCTGAGCGAGCTTCCCGTTCCTGAATAGTTCCCGGTGATGAGTCCTGTCAGAGTCCCGGCCAGCTCGGAGGCATCGGCATGCTTGAGCTTGTGAACGAAGATCGACAGGGCGCCAGATGCCGTTTCCTCGGTCGCCGGGACATCGAGCCGCGCCAGGAGCTTCTTGATCTCGCCGATCACCTTCTTGCTGGCAACGACGATGAGCGAGTTGGTCCGCATGTCGGGAATGATCTTGTAATCGGTCGTGGAGATCGCGCTGGGCGCGGTCTGGCCAGCCGCCCCGCCACCTGCGGGCGCCTTCCCGGCGGACTTGCCGGTCCCGCTGAAGATCTGGGTGAGTTGGCCGGCCAGTTCGTCGGCGCCCGCATTTTTCACCCGGATGATCTCGACCACTTCCTCGGTGGATGGCGTGTCCAGTTCTTCCAGCAGGCGGAGCACATGGTTGATGTTGTTGGATGTCTCGGTGATGATCAGCAGGTTCGTCGGCGCGTAGGAAACCAGATCGCCGTCCTTGGTCACGAACGGGCGGATGATGTTTTTCATCTCCTCCACATTCGTGTGCTGGAGGGGGAACAGCCGGGTCACAAATGATTCGCTGGTGGAGCCCGGGGTGAGCCGGTCCGTCCGGTAGGTCGGAATCGGGAGGGAGATGGAGTCCTTTTTCGTGACAATCCGGTTGATCGACTTGCCTGGGACGATCGTGTAGCCGGCCTGCGAGAGAATTGTCTCAAAGACCCGCCAGCCTTCATCCAGCGTCAGCTTGCGTGGCGAGATAACCGTGACCTTCGAGTCCTTGAAGTTTTCCGGCAGGAGGAAGTTCCGGTTCGTCAGCTTGGCGAAGTTCTTGATGAGGGCCTTAAGCTCGACCTCGCCGCTGAAATTGAAATCGATCGTATCCTCATCGACCGGTGCGGCCATGACGGGCCTGACCGGCTGCCCCCAGTGCACAAGGCTCATCAGCAGCACTGCCGCAACGGCGCGCACGCCCTTCCGGATGGAAGGCCGTATCGGCCCGGTGAGTTTGCGGCGGCGGACTTTCAGCATGCGGGTTACCTGACCTCGTACGAGTGCTGCCGCTTGTTGTTCTGGCGGCGCAGGTTGATTTCAAAGCGCGGGAGGTTCCGGAGTTCCTGGAACATCTGGAGTCCCCGCTGGGCATTGTCCAGCGGAGTCCCGTTGATCGATTCGATCACATCGCCATTCCGGAATCCCAGCCGCTGGAAAACGCTGTTCGGCTTGATAGCAAAAATCTTGAACCCGTCCACTTTTCCGGCAGAAAAGTTCGGGATGACACGGGCCTGGGTAATCAGGTTGTCGAGATTCTGGAGCTGGGATTCAAGTTCCATCTTGTCGACGATGAACTTGCCGTCATTTTCTTCCTTGACGAACCCTTCCGAGGGGCCGCCGGGGAGTGCCGGGTCATCGGTGCCCGGAGCCGACGGTGCACGGGCCTGGAGTCCGGGCCGCCGTTCAGACTGCTCGGCATCGTGCAGGTAGATTTCTTCGTACATGTCGTTTCCCGTGCGGAGCCGGACGACCGCCCGTTCGACCGAATCGACGATCCATCCCTCATAAACCTCGTCGCCAATGCGGAACACCTCCGACTCGTTCTTCGGCACGATGAAGAAGGTGGCCAGAGCCCGTTTCTTCGAGACGACCGTGCCCGTCAGCCGGAGCTTGTTGTGGAGGTCGCTGGTGGTGGCGGCCGGAGTCTCGGCGGCCGCCATAGTCTTGGGTGCGGAGTTGAAGATATTACGCTCGACAATGACATCGTAGGCGCTCCGGGCGCCGGTACTGCTGCTGGGACGGGTGGTGCTGCCAGAGCGGCCGGCTGTGGCCGCTGACGGGAGGGCTGGCAGCGGTAGCTGCCAGTCGATGATCGTACTGAGTATGCCGGCCGTCTGCCAGGAGAGCATGGTGATCATCAGCAGGTTCAGAACCCAGTGGAACCGCAGCAGGATCAGGCGAGTTCGTTCTAGGAAGAAGTCCATCGGGAATTGGGTTCCTTAGCGTCTGCCTGTTTTCCGGTATCTGCGGCACCCCGTCCGGCGTATTCCGGAACGGTTTAAATTGACTAAAGTAGATTACTTCACTTTTGCTCCCAAGATGAAAGAAACCCACTTTGGATGTCAAGCAGTTTCAAAAGGAGGGGCAATTAAAAACCTCTAATCATTTCGCCCCCCTGTACGCTTTTGCCCCGCGTTTCCGCCTTGACCATTACAACAGGTGGCAAGTAAAGTTGTGAAGTTCCTTTTGTGTCTTGCTGACCGCCATTCGGGTTGGGGTTTGCACATCGGTGCCAGCCTAGGTGGTGAGGCCGGAGTGGTTTCCGGCGAACAGGTTGAGGGTGGCCATGAAATTCTCCGCATATCTCAGAACCTTGCGAAAGCGCGAGGGATTGACCCAGGAAGACCTGGCGCGGGCGCTCGGGGTCTCGAACGCGTACATACATCAGCTTGAAACCGGCAAGATTGACGCGCCGACGGAAGAGCGGTGCCGGCAGCTGGCCCAGGTGCTGGGCGTGATGGGCGACGAGATATGGGAAGTGGCCCGGCGGGAGCGGCTGATCCGGTTCGTCCGGCGCGAAGGGATAGACCCGGACGAAGTGACGGGCGAGGCGTCCGACGGTGACGAGAGCGAGGACGCTTCCGGCCTGACGGCCCAGGAGCGGTCCCTGATCGAGCTGATCCGCCGGATGGACGCGCAGACCCGGCGCCATTTCAACGACACCGTATTCATGCTGCTGCGGTTCGTCGAGGACGTGGAAATCCGCGAGCACTTGCGGAACTATCTGGGGGAAACCGGCACGTGATCTCCGGCAAGCGGTTCTTCCTGAGCGCCCGTACTTCCGCCGTGATCTGCATGGAGGCCTTCCTGCTGGCTGGGCTCCTGCTGGGGCTTGCCTACCAGATGAAGGGCGAGATCGACACGCTGGTCCGTGCCAACCGGGCGTCGGCCGAACTGATCGCGCGCGTCGTCTCCCGGTATTTTTCCGAAATCGAGCGCGTGGGAGCCGAATACAGTCCGTCCGAGCTGAAGCGGCGGCTGGACAGCGAGCTGGGCTTCCGCAAGCTGGTGGCCGATTCGCGGCTGGCCCCGCAGTATTCCATCCACCGGATTGCCGATGAGCAGCGTGGCCCGGTCAAGGCCGATATCCTCCGAGCCGTCGAGGAGGGCAGGAGTTGGACGGTGAGCCTTCGGGGAGATGCCATCGCCGTGACCCAGCTGTTCCAGCTCGAAGGTTCTCCGGTTGACTACGGCGCAGTGGTGGTGCCGATGTCGCGGCGGGCGGTGTATGTGGACGTCATCCAGCGCAACCTCGCGCTGTACCTGTCGGTGGGGTTCCTTTATCTTGCACAGGTGCTGCTGGCGTTTCTCGTCCTGCGCTCGCCGCGTGCCGGCGATGACATTGTGTTTGAAAAGGGCTATCTACGTGAGCGCGCGCTGGGAGCGCTCAAGCTCCAGCGCCAGATACTAGACGGTATCATCGACGACCATGAGCGTTTTTACCGTTCAGATGCGGGGACCCCGGACCCCGGCGAGGCTTCGAGGGCGGCCGATTCCGAGGGAAAGGTACTGTCTATTTCGGATGCGAAACGTAAAAAAGATTCATAGTGCATGGCTTGCCGCCGCCTGTCTGCTGCTGGTGGCCTGCGTTGGCAGCGAGGCTGGGCCCCAGCTTGCGGGACCGATCATGGAAGCCCGCGTGAGCAGCGGCCCGACGGTGCTGTCCGGAACGGTCGTCAACGACGGCCCGGTTCCGGCAACGGTCGTGACGGTCACCTTCGTCATGCGCAACCGGAATGGAGCGCAGCAGTCGGTGACGGCGATGGTCAAGGATGGCGAAACGCTTTCTCCTGGCGAGACGGCGGAATTCAGCGTCCTGTTCGATGGCGATGCCGACCATATCGACTACTCCATCGGCTACAACGATCAGCCCGGCAGCCTGTACATCCTGAGGTGACCCTGCGATGGCCGAAACGGCACGCATGCCAAACCAGCGGCGCGCACGCATTCTGATCGGCAAGCCCGGTCTGGATGGGCATGACCGTGGCGCCAAGATCATCGCCCGGCTGCTCCGCGATCATGGTTTCGAGGTGATTTACACCGGCCTGCACCAGACGCCGGAAATGATCGTCAGCGCCGCCCTGCAGGAGGATGTGGATGCAGTGGGGCTCTCGGTCCTTTCGGGGGCGCACAAGCACCAGTTCCCGCTCATCCGGCGCCTGCTGGACGAGAAGGGGATGAAGGACGTGATCCTTTTCGGCGGCGGAATCATTCCTCCCGAGGACATTCCGGCGCTGCGCGAAGCCGGTGTCCGGGCCGTATTCCTTCCCGGGGCATCTACTGAAGAGATCATCCGCTTCATCGAGACCGAGGTGGAACCCCATGCGGCCCGCCGGAGCTAGTCGGCGTAGCAGGTTTGCAATCCTCACAGCCGCTCTGCTTGCGGGGCTGCTGACGTGGGGCGCCGGGTCCGCTTCCTCCAGCAGCGCCGGCGCTGCCGGGCAGGAACTGTTCACCCCTGCCCAGGTCGCACGTTCCATTGACCGCGAACTGAATGACCGCTGGGATCCGATCAGCGCCCGGAAGCTGCTCGAAACCATCGGCCGTGCGGCCTTCAACCCTGTCCAGTATGACTATTACGACAGCCGCGTGGCGTTCTATGAGGGCAACTACCCGCGGGCCCTTGAGCTGGTGAAAAAGGCGCTGGAGACGGGTGGACAGATCGTTGCCGCGAGTGGCGGAGCCCAGTCTCCGGGCGTCGATCCCGAGCAGATGAAGGCGCATGAACAGTTCGTGGAAGCGACAATCCGGGCTACCCAGGGCTTCCGGTTCCGCGAGTCCGGCCGGTTCATCGTCGGGTACGCGCCGGGCCGGGACGAACTGATTGTCGATGAGACGATCCGGACGCTGGAGTCGCAGTACGACGCACTGAACAAGGCGATCGGTACATCCTTCGAAAACAAGATACGGGTGGAGATCCTGCCGACCGGTTCGGCGTTCGTGGATGCAAGCGGAATACCCAGGAACGCCATCGAAACGACCAACACCATCGCCTTGTGCAAGTACAACAAGCTGCTGTTTACCTCGCCGGGCGCGACCGCCCGCGGATACGACTGGCGTGACACTGCCGCCCATGAACTCACCCACATGTTTGTCTTCCGGCGGACCAACAATGGCGCGCCAGTCTGGTTCCAGGAAGGCAGTGCCAAGTATCTCGAAAATCTCTGGCGCGGAACACGCGGGGGGATGTCGGCTTCACAGGAAACCCTCTTCGCGGCTGCTCTGAAGAAGAACAAGCTCATCCCCATTGCCCGGATGCATCCGTCCTTCGCCTATCTGGATTCCAACCGGGACAGTGCCCTCGCATTCATGCAGGTGGCGCTGATTCTCGAATACATCGTCGAGGATCTGGGGAAGGGCGGGTATGACGTCCTGAACCGGATATACGATTCGATGGCGAAAGGGGCACCCTACGAACAGGCCATCGAGTACGGTGTCAGCAAACCGTTCGCCGCCTTTTTCGATGACTGGCTCGAATATGCGCGGCGCCGTCCGCTGCGGATTGTCAGTTCGGCCCATGTGGCCCAGGTCCGGCTGGTCGATCCGGGCCAGAAGATCGACGCCGAGGAAGAAGACGAGGAGCCGGGCGTGGATGTGCCCAGGGAGGCAAAGAATTTCGTCCGTCTGGGTGATTTGCTGCGCGCCCGCCAGCATTTCCTGGCGGCACGGATCGAATATTCCAAGGCACTCTCCCGCGCCCCGCATTCACCGGTTTTTATCAGCAAGTTCGCGGCCGCCTCGGTGGCAGCCGGCGTGACGGATGGCGTGCATGACCGGCTGAGCAAGGCGCTGGAAATCTACCCCGAGTACGTCACGTTGTACCAGAGGCTCGGAGACTATCATTTTTCCAGGGAGGAGTGGGGTGAGGCCGAGAGCGCCTATCTCCGCGCCCTCGATTTCAACCCGTTTCACATGCCGGTCAGGATTCGCCTTGTGCAGATATATGACCGGCTCAAGAAAACCGATGAACGGGACCGCCATGTGCAGGCGCTCAGGCTGATTGAAAGCTCCTGACCGGTTTGCGCACGGAGTCCCGGAGAGAGAGTGCCAGTATGTCCGATGAATTGAGAGAAAATGTCCCGGGCGATGTCGAGACAGCCCGCAGTGTGACCTCCCTGAAGGCGAAGGTGCTTCAGGAAGTCCACAAGGTGATCATTGGCCAGGACCAGACGATCGATATCCTGCTCACGGCGCTGCTCGCGCGGGGGCATGGACTGTTCGTAGGAGTGCCGGGCCTCGCCAAGACGCTGCTGATACAGTCGCTCGCCGAGGCGCTGTCGCTCGATTTCAACCGCATCCAGTTCACGCCAGACCTCATGCCGGGCGATGTGACGGGAACGGAAGTCCTGGAAGAAGACCGCGCCACCGGCATGCGGCAGTTCCGCTTCATCCGCGGGCCGGTCTTTACAAACATACTGCTGGCCGACGAGATCAACCGGACCTCGCCCAAGACGCAGGCGGCCCTTCTTCAGGCAATGCAGGAACAGAAGGTGACAGCCTCGGGCAAGACCTATGGCCTTGAGCCGCCGTTCCTGGTTTTTGCCACCCAGAATCCGCTGGAACAGGAAGGCACCTATCCCCTGCCGGAAGCCCAGCTCGACCGGTTCATGTTCTCGGTTCTGGTGGACTATCCGAGCCAGGACGAGGAACTGGAAATCGTCCGCCGCACGACCGGGCATGTGGCCCAGAAAATTGCCGAGGTGGTGAGCCGCGAGGAACTGCTGAATATCCAGGACCTGGTGCGCCGGGTGCCGGTGGCGGATGGAGTCGTGGAATACGCGGTCCAGCTTGCCCGCCGCACAAGGCCGCAGGACCCATCTTCGCCGTCTTTCGTCCGCGAATGGGTGTCATGGGGCGCCGGGCCCAGGGCCAGCCAGTTCCTGATACTCGGGGCAAAGGCCCGGGCGCTTCTGGAGAACCGGATGGCCCCGTCGGTGGAGGATATCCGTGCGCTCGCCTGTCCGATCCTCCGCCACCGGGTGATCAGGAATTTCCGCGCCGAAGCGGAAGGGATTTCTCCGGATACAGTCATCGAACGCCTGCTGGATGAGGACCGCGCGGCGCGCGCTGCCTGACGTCAGCCGACCCAAGGGAGACCGAACCGGATGCGCGAGGTCCTCGACCCCGCCCTCATGGCCAGTATCAGTCCGTTCACGCTTCGCACGGAAAAGATCGCGCGGGGCGTGTGGGCCGGTATCCACCGTTCTCCGCAAAAGGGGAACAGCATCGAGTTCTCGGAGTACCGTTCGTACCACCCGGGCGATGATTTGCGGCATCTCGACTGGCGTGTGGTCGCCAAGACTGACCGGCTTTATATCCGGCAGTTCGAGCACGAAACCTCCATCCGCTGCTGGATCGGCCTCGACTGTTCGGGTTCGATGGATTTCACCAGCAGGGAGATGCCCGGTGTGCCGCCGGGGGCAAGGCTTGGCGGGGTATGGACCAAGTTCGAATATGCCCGCCATCTGGCCGGTGCGCTTGCTTACCTGCTCATCGGGCAGCATGACCGGGTTGGCCTGTTTGGGTCCGGTGCAGAGCCGGCTCACTGGCTCCAGCCCAGATCGGGCAGCTCCCATCTGGAGCGTATTGGGCGCGCCCTGGCGGCGAGCAGGCCATCGCCAAAAGCTCCGGTATTTCCGGCCGTGATAGCGCAACTCTCGGAGCGGCCGCTGGCGCAGGGGCTCACGGTCCTTTTTACCGATGCGCTCGATGGTGCAATGGAACTGCTGGGACCACTGGAGAAACTTGCTGCCCGGCGGCAGGAGATTGTGCTTTTTCATGTGCTGGATCCGGTGGAACGGGACTTTCCGTTTACCGGACTTCTGGAGATGGAGGGCACCGAGGGCGAGGGTGCCCGGCCGGCTGATTCACAGGCGGCACGCGCAGCCTATCTGGAGCGTATCCGGAAACTGGAAACGGATATCGAACGCGGCCTCCGGAGTCTCGGAGGCAGCATGGAGCGGGTGTTCACCGATCGCCCGCTGGACGAGGCCCTGGTGCCATTCCTCAGCCGCCGGCTGCTCGAAAGACGGGGGCGGCGGTAGGGCAGGATGTCGCTCCTCCACATATCGCTGCTGGGCGGGTTGCTTCTCGCAGCCGTGCCGCTGCTCATTCACCTGTTCAACCGGGTCCGGGGACAGCGCGTCCGTTTCCCGGCCATCCGCCTGGTGGATGAGAGCCCGCCGCCCACCCAGCGGCGGCGGCGTCTTGAGGACGTGCTTCTCATGCTGCTCCGGATGCTGGCCATTATCCTGCTGACATTCTGGATCGCACGCCCCTACCGGACAATCAAGGACACGAGCGTAGGGCGCGGCATGGAGCCGGAGGCGGTCGCCATCATCGTCGACAACTCCGCGAGCATGGACTACCGGGAAAGTTCGGGGCCGAGGTTCGACCATGCCCTCTCGCTGGCTCGTGCACTGGTGACAAGTCTGAAGCCCGAGGACCAGGCGGTCGTGATCCCCCTGGTCAGCCGGGACGAAGACCCGGAAAACCTGATTCAGTCGCAGAAGGAACTGCTGCAGTCGCTGGACCGGATCCGGATCGAATGGGCCGCCCCCGATCCTCTTGCGCGTGTCGAGAAGGCGGCCGTGCTTCTGGAAAAATCGCCGCTGGAACTGAAGTCGGTTTATTTTTTTACTGACATGCAATCCGCCGCCTGGCAGCTGGCTCCAGGGCAGGGGAGCCCGCCACCGGGTGCACCCGCGCTCAAGCTGATCGATGTGCGGGCCAGCGGGTCCACGGATAACAGGGCTATCGTTTCCGCACAGGCAGTGAGCGAGGCCTCCGGCCAGTCGAGCGTGGCGACAGCCGAAGCCCGCGTGGCGAACCTGATGGAAAGCGGCAGCGGCGATATCGAGTTCGAACTCCGCACCGCCCGGCGGAGCATCCTGCGAGGCGCCGTCCAGGCTCCGGCGGGGGCCGTCGCCACTGCACGGATCAGCTACGATGCTTCAGAACTCACAAGCGGGGAGGTTTCCTGGCTTGAACTGGAGGCCGACCGCCTGCCGGCCGATAACCGCCGCTATCTGGTGCTGAACCCCCTTCGCAAGCTGAAGCTCCTGATCGTCGATGGCGACCAGCAGGCGCTCGATTCGCGTGCGGAGAGCTACTACGTGCGCCAGGCGCTGCACCCGAATCCCGCCGCGGAGACACGGTTCCAGTACCGGGTGATACCCGCAGGCGAACTGCCCCCGCTGGATAACGATATTGATGCCGTGATGCTGATGAACGTGCGGGAACTGCCATCCGATTCGGTGTCGAGGCTGGCCCGGTGGATTGAAGAAGGCGGCTCACTCTTCATTTCCCTTGGGGACCAGATCGACCCGGACCGGTACAACGAGCAGATGGGCAGGGTCCTGCCCATCAGGCTGCGGGGAATCCGGGCCATCGGCGAGGATGCGGTATTCGCACAGGGCAGCGACGACCGCCGGGAGCGGCTGTCCCGGTTTGCCACCGGGCATCCCGTGTTCCGGCCCTTTACGGCGCTGGAAGGCGGGGGGTTCAGTTCGGTCAGGTTCACGGCCTATGGACTCGGAGAGCCGGGCGGCGGTGATGCCGCTGCACTCATGTGGCTTGGCTCCGGCGCGCCCATGCTGGTGGAACGGCAGCTGGGCCAGGGGCGGTCGCTCGTCTGGATGTCCTCGCTGGACCGGGACTGGTCGGACCTCGTGTTCAAGCCCGTCTTCCTGCCGCTGATCCACCGGATTACCGAGTATTTGTGCGGGGCCCTGGGCGACACGCTCCCCCTTGATGTCCCGGCCTCCCGCCCGGTGGAACTGATGGCTCCGCCGGGCGCAAAAACCGCTACGGTCGAGACTCCCGACGGACGGCAGTTGCCGGTGGAAATCGCCGATTCGGACGGTGACCGTCCCCTGCGGATTACTGACACATGGGAGCGCGGAATCTATACCGTTGCCTGGGGCGGAGGAGCGAGGGCCGGAGAGCGCATCCGGTTCGCAGTCAACATTGATCCGGTGGAGGCCGATCTTAAGCCCCTGGATGAAACCCAGCTGGAGCAGCTTTCGCGTCGGTACCCCCTGTCCGCGGTTGGTGGTCCGTCGGGAGAAATCATCACGGGTGCCAGTTTCTCGCTCAGCCGGCGGGAAGAATTCTACCGCACGTTCATTCTCGCGCTAGCACTGGCGCTGCTGGCCGAGTCCGTACTGACAGTGAGGGCACGGAAACCATGAAGCGGCTGCTGCCCGTCGCCGTGCTGCTGGTGATGGCCGCTCTGGCGGCGTTGCCGTATCCGGCAGCCGCGCAGTCCGATCGCCAGCGCGTCCGTTTTGCCCAGCTCCAGTATCCCGGTGGCATCTGGAACCCGAATCCGACGGCTGCCCGCTCGCTGATGATCTACCTGTCCCGTCATACGAGTATCGTCGTTTCCCCGGAGCGGCTCGATCTGGCGTGGGATTCGCCGGAGCTGTTCTACCAGCCGCTGCTGTGGATCACTGGCTGCGAGGCGTTCGATGCGTTTCCGGACAACGCCATCTTCAATCTGCGAAAATATGTCGCCTTTGGCGGCACGATCGTATTTGACGATTGCACGGGGCTTTCTGGCGGCGGTTTCGACCGGAGCGTGCGGCTGACCGCTGAGCGCCTGTTTCCGCGGAATCCGATGATGCCGGTTCCGCACAATCATGACATCTACAAGTCATTCTTCCTGCTGGAGGGCGCCCCGGGACGGCTTTCCGTCGCGAAGGAGATCGAAGGCGTTCAGGTGGGCGGCCGGACGGCAATTCTGTATTCCCGGAATGATCTTGGAGGTGCATGGGCCCGGCGGTCGGATGGCGGGTTTGTTCATGACCAGATTTCGGCTGGCGAGGCCGGCCGGGAACGGGCGTTCCGCATGGGCCTGAATATCTTCATGTATGCGCTGAACGTGGACTACAAGAGCGATCAGGTCCATATCCCGTTCATCCTGAAGAGGCGGCGGCTGTGAACGGACTGATGGACAGGCTGGCCGCTTCGGGCGGGGATTTCGATCGCTGGGAGATCGTCTATTCGGAGCGGCTGGAAGGCCTGTTTCTATATGTCCTGGTGGCACTCGTGGCAGCCCTGCTCGCCAGCGCCGTTTCCGATATCCGTGCCGGGGGTGCCAGGGGAGTGCTGCTGGTGCTGCTGCGTCTGGCCGCCGTTGGGGCGATTGCCGTGGCGGCTGCCGGCCCGCGTGTGCAGCTCCAGAAAACACAGCCGATCCGCAACCAGCTGGTCGTGTATTTTGACCAGAGCCCAAGCATGGAGATTCCGGACGCGAACGGGGGTGCCGAACGCCGGGAAGCGGTGACAAGGTGGCTGGCGGCAGGTGGACTCCCGCTGGATCAGTGGCGCGAGAACTACGACATAAGGATGCTCGGCTTTTCAGGCAGCGGCGATGATTTCCGGATCGCGCCGCTCCCCGGAATGGCGGGCGAGGGGGCGAGCCTGCCGGTGGCGGGATTCTCGACCGATTTCTCCTCGCTCCTCGTGGATATGGCCCGGCGTATCAAGGATCAGCCGACCAGCGGAGTGGTCATTGTTTCCGACGGCGCGGACCTGTCCGGGCTTTCCGAGGCCACTCGCCGGGAAAACGTGTTCGCCGACCGGCTCCGGCAGGCCGGGCTTGCCGGGGTGAATGCCCCCGTCTCGACGGTTCTGGTCGGTGGCGAGGAGCCCATACCGGACGTGGCGATCTCCTCGCTAGAGGTGGACGACTATGCGTTCATCAGGAACCAGGCGGAAATCACCATACACGTTCGCACCAGCGGCATTTCCGCCCAGCGTCTGCCAGTCCAGCTCCGGTTCGGGGGAGGAGTGATCGCGCAGACCCAGGTCCAGGTTCCTGATTCTGGCGCGCACACACTGAAAGCCACCCTGTCTTTTTCGCCGCAGGAGGTAGGTGAGTTCATTTACGAGGTTCAGGTTCCGCCTGTCGAAGTGGAACGGATCCGCGACAATAACAAGAAGGCCTTTATTCTCAACGTGATCCGCGACCGGATCCGGGTGCTTCAGGTGGTCGGGCATCCGAGCTGGGACGTCCGGTTCCTGAGGCAGCTGTTCAAGCGTGACCCCAATATCGACCTGATCTCGTTCATGATCCTGCGGGATCTGGCGCAGGTGAGAATGCAGAACTTTCCCGAGCGGGACCTGTCCCTGATTCCGTTTCCGACAGACGAGATTTTTGACCGTCAGCTTCCTTCCTTTGATGTCGTGATCATGCAGAACTTCCAGTACCAGGATCATTACGGGATCAACCTGGGTCATCTGGAGAACATGCGGAAGTTCGTGGCCGAGCAGGGTGGTGGACTGGTATTAATCGGAGGCGACCAGGGTTTTTCCGACACCAACTTCAACTGGGCTGCCATCCGTGACCTGATGCCGTTCGAGCGGTTCCAGGGGGCTGGCCTGCTGGACATGGGCCGGGTCTACGAGACGGCTCCTTTCGCTCCCGAGTTATCCCAGACAGGGCGTATCCACCCCATGACCCGGCTGGTTTCCGATCCGGACGAGAATGAAAAACTCTGGAAACGGCTTCCGCCAGTAGAAGGCATGAACCTGACGGGACCGCTCAAGCCGGATGCGTTCTCGCTCATGAACCATCCCAGACTGAAGTATCCGGATGGGAGGCCTATGTCACTGGTCGCCGGGCGGCAGTACAGCAAGGGGCGGGTGCTCTCCGTGGCAGGTGATTCGTCATGGTTCTGGGCCTTCCCTGCAGCCGCACAGGAGGGGACAGCCCGGCACTATGCGACATTCTGGCGTGAAGCCCTCCGGTGGCTCACCAAGGATCCTTCCAGCCAGCGGGTACAGGTGACGACGCCGCGCCGCCAGTACCGTCCCGGCGAGGAAATGCGTGTGCGTGTATCCGTCCTGGACGAGCAGTACCGCCCGGCCGAGCAGGCGATTGTTGACCTGAAGGCGCGGGGAATCAGTTCGATGACCGGCAATATCTGTCCGCAACCGGTGGTCCAGTCGGGGCCGGGCGTCTTTGAAACCACCTGCATTGCCGAGGGAAAGGGGTTCCTGTCCATCTGGAGCGGGGCGAAGTCCTCTTCCGGTCTGGAGCTCGGTTCCGACACCGCTTTTGTCGAGGTGCTGAGCCCGGTGGCCGAATATGAGCGAACCCGTGTCGAAACGGAGCTGATGGATGCACTGGCGAACCGTCTTGGAGGACGGTCGCTCCGGATCGAGAAGGGCCGGACAGACGGTGTGCCGTCGGTAAAGCCCGTGGATGCGTTCCGGGTCCTGGGGGCCCGTGAAGTCGAACTCTGGGACAACGGATTCGTGCTGCTGGTTCTGGCGGCACTGCTGTCGGTCGAATGGTTCCTGCGCCGCCAGTGGGGGCTTGCCTGACCGGCCGGGACCGGGCCCTCGATTAGACCGGCGGAAGCTGGGGGATTTCCTCGCGGTTCGTCGGCACGGCATAGTAGCCGCTACCGGAAAAGATGCGGTCCTGGATCTTCCGGTTCCCGGATGGCGAGCGCAGGACGGCCTCGACGCCGGGCCAGACAATCGAGTCCTCCAGCAGGCCGGCGCCGTAGATTCGCGCCCCGCTGCCAATGATGACCCGCTCGCCGAGAGCCACGTCCCGTCCGCAGACGACATCCGGGCCCACCAGCGACGGCCCCTGGGCCGGCACCTGTTTCTGGTGCGGCATGGCCCAGAATCCGTTGCCCCGGTTTTCGTAGCCCTTGCGCTCCAGCAGGCTCCTGAGAAACCGGGTGAGAGGATTGGGGCCGCTTTCCAGCAGGGCCAGTTCCTCGAAATTCGCCCGGAAATAGGCTTCAGGGTTCCCGAGATCGCTCCAAGATTCATCGCTGAACACCCCGCGGACCCTTTCGCCCTTTTCGATCAGCGGCCGGATCACGTCGGCGATAATGCAGAAGATGTCTTTCCCCGGCGGAAAGTGGATGCGAATCTCCGGGCTGAGCACCATGACTCCGGTATAGATGCCCGCATGAAGGGGCGGCCGGCCGGGGCTGGGGGGGACATAGGAGGTGATGAGCCCATCGGGTTCGCGTGTAAAGCCGCCGAATTTCTGCACATCACGCCGCCGGAGAACCAGAGTTGCCAGCGCACCTGACGAGCGATGCCCCTCGATGACCGGTCCCAGTTCCGGTGCAAACAGGATATCGGAGTTCCAGAGCACGAAGCAGTCGCCCTTGAAGGTATCAATCACCTTGAGGATGGCCCCACCTGTCCCGAGGATGGCGGGTTCGTGGCTCTCCGTTATATCGATCCGGTCATGGAGAGCCCGCTGATTCAGGTGGGAGCGGAGCAGATCGGCCTTGTAGTGCGAATTGACCGTAAAACGGCTCATCCCCTGAACCCGCAGCCAGTCGATGGCAAGGTCAATGAGCGGCGTGTTCAGCACCGGTACCAGCGGCTTGGGAAGGTACTCCGTCAGCGGACGGAGCCGGGTTCCGAGGCCGGCAGCGAGAATGAGCGCATCCATACCCGTCAGCCAGTGTACCCGATTGCGGGCAGGGCGTGGACAGCTGATACCGTCTTAAAAAATAATCTTCCGGGGGATATGCGCCCGAGGATCGCGGGCCGGGTGGCCCCGGTAACGGATGTGATATTCGACGGCAGCCCCTTCAGCGTCTCCATGCCCAGCAGGGCAAAGGCAGCGGCTTCCACGGCCAGCGGCTCTATCCCCATCCGGGTGCTCGGAATGACCTCCGATCCCGGAAGCATCTGCCGGAGACCCCAGAGGATGGCTGGATTAAAGGCCCCGCCGCCGCAGACGACGACGCGTTCGGGCTGAACGGGCGACCACCTGAGAACCTGGTCAGCGATGGAGGCGCTGGTAAAAAGCGTAAGCGTCGCCACGGCATCGTGCAGCCCCATGCGGACGAGGTTCCGGCGGATCTTGCCGAGAAACACCTTGCCGAACTGCTCGCGCCCCGTGGATTTGGGAGGGGGTTCGGCAAAATACGGCTCACGCTCAAGCCACCTCCGGCCTGCCGGCTGCGGCGTCCCTTTCCGGGCGATCCGGCCGTCACGGTCGAACGGCTGTCCCGCATGTTCCTGGACCCAGGCGTCGATCAGCATGTTACCGGGGCCGGTGTCGAATCCGGTGATGGAGTGGTTCGATCCGGCAGGGGGGAGCAGCGTCACATTGGCGATACCGCCGATATTGACGGCAGCGGTCCATTTTTTCGCGTCAGCAAACAGGATCTGGTGGGCAAACGGGACCAGCGGCGCTCCCTCCCCGCCCTCGGCCACATCGGCGGTGCGGAAATCGGAGATCACTGTTGCTCCGGTTCCGGCGGCCACCGGAGCCGGGTCCACAAGCTGCCAGGTGTACCCGGCCTCGGGCCGGTGACGGATGGTCTGCCCATGCAGTGCGATGAAATCCGGATTTCGCTTGAGTGACTTCGAGACTTTCAGTGCCAGTTCCAGATGGAGCCGTCCGAGTTCGACCGACAGTTCGGCGATCCGGTCTACCGGAAACGAGCGCGCTTCGGCCAGCTTCAGGAGTTCGGTCCGGAGTGGAGCCGGGTAGGGCGCCGTCACCCGTTTCCCTGGTCTGGGGCGTTTGCCCGGCGGAAACTCCACCGGAACGGCATCGATTCCGTCGGCCGATGTGCCGCTCATCATCCCAAGGCCGGTAACTGGTGGCATGATCAGTTACCGGCCAGTGTGGCCCGGATTTCCCCGATAATCGCCTGCGCCGCGGCGGCCGGATCGGGTGCGCCCGTGATGGGACGTCCCACGACGAGATGGGTGGCCCCGGAACGGATGGCGTCCACCGGTGTTGCAATCCGCTGCTGGTCGTTCGAGGCCGATCCGGACGGGCGGACTCCGGGTGTGACGATAAGAAAGCCGGGCCCGGCGGCCTCACGGACGCCGGAGGCTTCGTGTGGCGAGCAAACCACGCCGTCGGCTCCCGCATCCCTGGCCATCCGGGCCAGCCTCGGGACCAGCACGGCGGAGTTTTCCGTGAATCCGAGTTCGCGGACATCGGCTTCGCTGTGGCTCGTCAGGATGGTGACGGCGAGAAGTTTCGTGCGGCCTGGGCCACCGTGCTTTTCCAGCGCCTCGCGGGCGGCGGAGATCATCCGGGGGCCACCCAGCGCATGCACATTGGTGAGGGAGGCCCCGAGTGCGGCCACATTGGTACAGGCACGGGCCACGGTGGTCGGAATATCGTGGAACTTGAGGTCCAGAAAGACGGAACATCCCTGTTCCGCTGCTGCCTGAACCAGTTCTCCGCCGAGTGCGGTATAGGCCTCCAGTCCGATCTTGATCCCGGCACCTGTGGGCGCAATCTGCGCCAGCAGCGTGTCCAGTTCCCGCCGGCTGGAGAGATCCGCAGCCACGAACAGGCGGGGCAATCCGGCCATCATGGCTTCAGTCACTCGGTCTTCCCTGCCTGAAGCTGCCGCACACGGCCGACGATATGTTCTGCCACGTCATCAGGGCAGGAGTTCCGGACCGTGAAAATGGCGTAGTTGGCCATTTCGCGGAGGGCGTCCTGAAGGAGTTCGAAGTTGAGCAGTTCTCCCAGGCCCTCAATGGCGAGGGCCTTTTGGGAGGTGCTGGCACCCGGCTTCTGGTTCCGGATGACCGCATCGGGATCCATCTCGCCGGCGGCGTTGAGTTCGACGTTCTGGAAGATGTCGGCAAACCGCGTGGTTGCCAGTTCCTTCAGGAACGTGCGAAGCGTCCCCTGCAAATTCACCTCGATGTTTTTGGACTTGAGATCGGCATAAAGCTGGCGGAGCAGGGTGTTGTGCCGGTCAACGAGTGCCCGGGCCTCGGCGGCATAGTCCCGTGCGGCCTTTTTCCCGGAGTCTTCCCGCGGAATCTTGACGTGCTTCGACTTCAGCAGGTCATACAGGGCCCGTTTGCCCTCGAACTCCCCCAGCCGGGAGAGCTTGACGACCAGCTTGATCGATCGCCGCCCGTCAACAAGCGTCAGCACCTTCCGTGCATTCTCGGTATCAGGCAGCTTGGCTGGCGGGCTGTCCGGCAGGAGGGGGATGGCGCCATCGTCCGGAAGCTCCTCATTGATGAGAGCCCACTCGTCTGTGCGACGGATGCCTTCCATCAGGAGATTCTGGGATGACAGGGAAAACCCGGCGAGGTCTTCGGAGAGGAAATTCTCCCCCTCAACGAAGATGAAATCTCCCGCCTGGAGCGTGAACAGGGAATAGACGATTTCCTCGATCTGGGCACGGACAGAATCCCAGAGCTGCTGCGTGGTGAGGAATCCCTTCTCGACGAGCAGCTTTCCGAACCGCCGGTCCGATGTGTAGTCCCGCTCCACTTCTCTCAGTTGCCGCTTGTCGATCACGCCGCGGTTCAGCAGGAAAACACCCAGCTTGTACTCCGGATGCGTGCTGATCGCGAAGATGATCTCGCCGGTCCGGAAGTAAATGGCCCTCTCGTATCCTTCGGTGAAAATCCGCAGCACACCGCTGCGGGCGATCATGGTCAGGAAACTGAACACGTCGGCAATCGGCATATTGGCCAGCGACCCCATGAACAGGGGGGTGCCATCGGGCATGTCCCGCACTTCGCCTCTTGCCGTCAGCAGTCCGAGGGTATTCTCGCCCTCGAACAGGATCCGTACGGTCTGGCCCGGCTCAAGATTGAGCCGCTCCAGTGTTTCGGGAGAAAGCTGGAGTGCGCCCTGCTCGTCAATGGTGATATCGCTGGAGCCCATCAGTCCTGCCGCAGGAGGTGAGTTTTCACGAAGGTTTCCACCTCTGCAAGGGCAACCCGGCTGGTCTCGCCATCCTTGCGCCGGCGGAACTCGACAACTCCGTCCTTGAGTCCCTTGGCGCCGACCGACATCCGGACGGGGAGTCCCAGAAGATCGGCATCCTTGAACTTGATGCCGGGGCGCTCATCCCGGTCGTCATAAAGGACTTCCACGCCGGACCGCCGGAGCAGGTCGTACATCCGGTCGGCGACCTCGATGACCTCGGGCTGATTCGCATTCACGCAGACCAGATGAACATCGAAGGGTGCGATTCCATGCGGGAATATGATGCCGTCCGCGTCATGATTCTGTTCGACAGCCGCCTGAAGCGTCCGGCTCACACCGATGCCATAAGTACCCATGATGACCGTCTGCTTTTCGCCGTTCTCGGCCAGGAAACTGAGTCCCATCGGCTCCGAATAGCGGGTTCCCAGCTTGAAGATGTGGCCGACCTCGATTCCCCGCAAAAGGTCCAGCTTCCCGTTTGGGCAGCGTGGACAGGCATCACCGGCCCTGACCGTCCGGAGCTCGACATAGGCCTTTGGCTGGAAATCCCGGCCGGGATTGACGCCAATCAGGTGATAGTCCTCACGATTGGCCCCGCAGCCCGCATCCACGAGCGTCTGGATGGTGTGGTCGGCATAGATCGGGGCCGCTATTTTGAGGCCGACGGGGCCCGCAAAGCCCGGCGGAGCGCCGGTGACCTTCCGGACAGTCTCATCGCTGGCAAGCAGAACCCACTCGGCCTTGCAGGCGTTCTTGAGCTTGATCTCGTTGACCGTATCGTCGCCGCGGACCAGTGCCACAACCGGACCGAGGTCGGTGTCGTAGATCATGGTCTTGATCTTCTGGTGTGGCGTCATGCCGAGAAACGCGGCCACCTCCTCGACGGTCTTGAGGTTCGGGGTGTGCACTTCCTCCGGCTTCGGCTTCTGGGGCTTCCCAGGGGCCGGATCCGTGGCGCGAGCCTCGGCCTTTTCAACATTGGCCGTGTAGCTGCAGCTGTTGCATGAGGCGATGGCATCCTCGCCCGCATCGGCCAGCACGGTGAACTCGTGGGAGGACGACCCGCCGATGGCTCCGGTGTCGGCCTCGACGACGCGGAACCTGAGGCCGCAGCGTTCGAAAACCCGGCTGTAGGCCTGCCGCATGTTCTCGTATTCGCGGTCCAGATCATCGTAGGACGGATGGAAGCTGTAGCCGTCCTTCATCAGGAACTCACGTCCGCGCATCAGGCCGAACCGGGGGCGCACCTCGTCACGGAACTTGTTGCCGATCTGGTAGAAGTTCCGGGGAAGCTCGCGGTAGCTCCGCAAATCCTGGCGGACAAGATCGACGATGGCTTCTTCGTGAGTAGGGCCGATGCAGAACTCGTGACTGTGCCGGTCCTTGAGGCGAAGGAGTTCTTTCCCGTATTTGGACCAGCGTCCCGACTCGACCCACAGTTCCGACGGGACGACGCCGGGGAGCTGGACCTCCAGGCCGCCGGACCGGTCCATCTCCTCGCGGACGATTCGTTCCACCTTCCTGAGCGCACGCAGGCCCACTGGCAGGTAGTCATATATGCCGGCGGCAATCTTGCGGATCAGGCCGGCCCGCAACAGCAGCTTGTGTGAAATCAGCTCGGCATCGGCGGGGTCTTCACGGAGCGTTGGCAGGTGGTAGTGGCTCTGGCGCACGGGGGATTGTTCTTCCTGTTCTTGGGGTACCAGCTGGGATGCGTTGGTGTAACTTGACGCCCGGAAGGTGGCAAACGGAGGGCTGGCAGCTCAGCGGGAACCGGAGGCCTGCGGGCCGCCGCTGGACTCGGCATGGAGGCGCTGCATGATCCGCTCGGCTTCCATCTCGTCAATCGGCACGAACCGGTTTTCCAGCGGATCCCAGGCGTGCACGATGGTCGTGGATATCTCGAACCACCAGCCGTGCAGGCGGAGCTTCCCGGCGTCCATTTTTTCCCGGATTACCGGATAGGTGGCGAGGTGATCCATCTGCTGGAGCACGTTGAGCTGGGAAAGCTGGTTGACGGCGTCCGGTTCCGGACTTGCCCGTTCACCCGCCCGGTACCGGAACAGGGACCGGTCGCCGTTGGCGAGCCAGGCACGGAGGTTCCGGGCGGGAATCTGCTCCCGGCCGCGCATCAGGGCCTGCATGCCGCCGCATTCCGAATGGCCGCAGACGATGATGTCGGAAATCCCCAGTGTCCGGACGGAGAATTCGATGGCGGCCCCTTCCGATTCGGTGCCGGTATCGGGACGGGAATCGTCATAGGGAGGGACCAGGTTGGCCACGTTCCGGAGGACGAACATGTCGCCGGGTTCGGTCGAGGCGAACAGGTTGGGAACAACGCGGCTGTCGGAACAGGCAATAAGCAGGGTGTCGGGTGACTGGCCGAGGGCGAGCTTGGCGAACGTCTCCGCATAGCCGGGGGCGACGTTCCTGCGGAAGTTCAGTATGCCTTGCAACAGTTTCTGCACCGGTTCCTCCCTGGAGCCGTGATGGCCTGCCGGTCTGGCAGCCCTTATGCCGGGGCCGGAAGCCGGTTACCCGGACACTTTGCGCTTGCGTTCGTTCAGGATGCGGTCGAAGGTCGCCGGGATCTTCGGGGACAGGATTTGCAGGTCCGAAATGTCCGTCGAGGCCAGCTTGCCCGGTCCTGAATCGGCATAAATAACATTCACAACCCGTCCACGGAAGAGGATCGGGAAGATCACGGACGATTTGGGCCGCGCCCCGCCGAGCAGCTTCAGGAACTGGTCGTTGGTTTCGTTGGCCGGCAGCGGGCCCACGAATGGCGCCCGCGTGTCGAAGACGAACTTGAACGCGCTGGGGACGTTCAGCGGCAGCACCAGGCTCTGGATGGTGCCCCGGTCCACCTGTTCTCCGGCGCCGTCCCAGCCCATCACGAGGTTGCCCTTCACGATGAAGATCAGCGCCCGGCTCATGGTATTCAGCGCCAGCGAGAGGGCCGCGCGTGCGATATCGTCTCGGTTCCTGGCGTCGGCGATCATCTGCTGGGCCGTCTTGAGGTCGATGGCGGTGAACTTCGGCGCTTCCAGTTCCGCTTCGTCGGCTTCGAGTATCTCCTCGGGCGCGGCATCCGCCGACTGCGAGTAGACGACTTCCTCGATGATATCGGCATCATCGATTTCAATGATGTCGGCATCGTCGATTTCAAGTATCTCGTCGGCGCTTTCGGCCTCGGCGCGGGCGAGGGCCTCGCGGTCGATCACCTGCACACCCTTGCCGGCGAATGGAGTGTGCGTCTGCGCGTTCGGGTCGCCGGGAGGCATGCTTGGCGGCGCGCTGGCCGCCGGAGCGCGGGCCTTTGCCGCAGCGGCGGGGGCTTCGGTGTCGCCGAACGGATGGTCCCCGGAGAGCGGGGCGGTCGTCATCCCCTGCCGTTCCTGGAGCGACGCGATCTGGCCTTCGAAGACTTCTTCCGGCATCAGGTCTTCGGTCGGCGGGGCGGCCTTGGGGGCTTCCTCCTTGGGCTTGACCTTCTGGGCCTTCTTCCGCCGCTCGCGCTCGATCAGCTTCATCGAGAGCGTCACGAACCTGAGTTCGCGCTTGATGTTGTAGAACTTCTCCAGGGCCGCGTGGAACTTCAGTTCTGGCATCACCAGCGGGACGATCTGGCGGCCCGTCACCCGTGCGATCGCCTCCAGGCTGAACTGGTTACGGGGGTCCGATGTGGCCACGTAGAGTTTTTGCCCCTCGGTCCACATGGGAATGCAGTTGTATTTCCGGGCGAAATGGCGGCTGATGAGTTCGAAGGCATCGGGCCGCACGGTCAGCGGGGCTGTGGGGTCCAGGGCCTTTACCTTGTGGTATTTCGAGAGCGCCTTGGCGAGGGTGCGCTCGTCCAGGGCGCCCACTTCCAGCAGGTTCGTGCCCAGCCGGCCGCCATATACGACCTGGAGGTTCAGCGCATCATCGATCTGCGCCGGTGTGGCGAAGCCATTTTTGACGAGATATTGTCCGAGCGTCATCGCCTCTGTTGCTGCCCGGAACCGGTACCGGTTCCGGGCGTCCCCCAGCCGGACGGGATACCCCGGCCAGCCGGTCGGGGCAAGGGGAAAACCATCGGGGCACTCAAAAATGACATGCTTGTCAGTCCGGCCCTGAGCCTCTAGGGTTTTGCCGGTACCAGGGAGCCCGGCCAGTGATATGCTGGCGGGACGAAACAACAGGGGGACCGATCATGTCCGGACCGGTGACGGAGACCAAGACGACTTTTTGCCGCATCTGCGAGGCCGCCTGCGGCCTGGAAGTGACGACGGAGGGAAACCGCATCGTCAAGGTCGAACCCGACCGCGAGCATGTGGTGACCCAGGGCTACGTGTGCATCAAGGGGATCAGGTTTCTCGATGTCCACAACTCGCCCGACCGGATCAAGCACCCGATGAAACGGGTGGGCGACAAGTGGGTCCGGATCACCTGGGACCGGGCCTTCAGCGAGATCGGCCGGAAAGTGAAGGAACTCCGCCGCCAGCACGGCCCCAGCTCCATCGCGATGTACATGGGGAATCCGGCGGCCTTCAGCGGCACCCATCCGGTGTTCTCGCAGGCCTTCCTGTCCGGCCTCGGGAGCAAGAACTTCTATTCGGCCGGTTCGCAGGACTGTAACAACAAGTTCGCCGCGACCATCCGCATGTATGGCTCACCGGCCATCCAGCCCATACCGGATTTCGACCACGTGGATTGCTTCATTATCGTGGGGTCCAATCCCGCCATCTCGCAGATGAGCTTCGTGAGCGCGCCACGGCCGATCGAGCGGCTGAAGGCGATCGAGCAGCGCGGCGGCAAGGTCTATTTCGTCAACCCGCGGAAGACCGAATCGGCCCGCGGACTGGGCGAGCAGGTTTTCGTCCGGCCCGACACGGATGTCTATTTCCTGCTGGCGTTCCTGAACGAGCTGATCGCCACGGGCGGAGTCCGGAACGACCTGATCGGGAAATACATGAAGAACTGGGACGCTGCCGAGAAGCTGGCCCGCCAGTGGACGCCGGAGCAGGCCGAGAAGGTGACCGGGATCCCGGCGGAAAAGCTGCGCGAGATGGTGGCCCGGTACCGAAACTCGAAGGGCTCGGCCCTGTACTGCTCGACCGGCCTCAACATGGCCAAAAACAGCACGCTCGCCTATTGGGTCCTGAACGTCATCAACTGCGTGTCGGGGAACCTGGACCGCCGGGGCGGGATGATCGTCTCGCGAGGCCTGGTTGATCTTCCGCGGCTGGGGAAGATGGCCGGGGTCGGAGCCCGCAAGGCCCGGTCGCGGATCGGGAACTTCGAAAGCGTCATGGACAGCTTCCCGGCCGGCGTGCTGCCGGATGAAATCCTCACGCCGGGGGACGGGCAGATCCGTGCGCTGTTCGTCTCGGCCGGAAATCCGCTGCTTTCCTGCCCGAACGGGTCGCGGATGGAGGAGGCCCTGAAGAAGCTGGAACTGATCGTCTCGGTGGACATGTTCCGCAACGAGACCGGCAATCTCGCCCACTATATCCTGCCGTCGCTGTCGTTTTTCGAGCGGCCGGACCTGCCCATGCCGGCCAATGGCTTCCAGCCGGTACCATACCTCCAGTGGACCGATGCGATGGTCCAGCCCGACGCCGAGCAGCGCGACGAGTGGTGGATCTACACCGAGCTGGCCCGTGCCTGCGGCATCAGCATTTTCGGGGCAAAACCGGTGCAGGCCTATTTCAACCTGAACCGCCTGTTATCGAAACTGCCGCTGATCGGCGGCCGTGTCGGCTTCAGGCCGGAACGGATGATGGAGATGCTGGTGCTCGCCTCGCGCCAGATCACCCCCTGGGCGCTCAGGAAGAAGCCGCACGGGGTTCTGCTGAAGCCGAACCCGGCAGGGGATTTCCTCGGCAAGCGGGTATTGACCGGTGACGGAAAGATCGATCTTGCGCCGCCGGACCTGGTGGACGCCGCCCGCGACCTCGTGCGCGACTACGCCGAGGAACTCCAGTGCCGGGAGCAGCTCAAGCTGATCAGCAAGCGCGAGCGGTTCACGCACAACTCCTGGATGCACAATATCGAGGAGTTCGTGAAGGGCGAGCGCCGGACGAACTACCTCTACATGCACCCGGAGGACGCCCGCCGGGCGGAACTGGAGGACGGCGATCTGGCCGAGATCAGCTCGGCCACGGCCACGGTCACGGCGCCGGTGAAAATCACCGACGAGATGATGCCCAGGGTGGTCGCGCTTCCGCATGGATGGGGGCACAGGAAGGCCGACGGCCTCAGCATCGCCAGCCGGACCTCCGGCGCGAACGCGAACCTCCTTGCTGCCGACGGGCCGGGCGCGCTGGAGAAGTTCGCCGGGATGGCGCACCTGAACGGCATCCGGGTGGAGGTTCGCCGGGCGGCCGAGCCGATGGCCGAGGCCGGTTGAAGCGGCAGCCTGGGAAGATGAAAAACCGCCCCGTTCGGGGATTTACTTGGGCCGGAAAAGTGGCTACCTAAAAGCCCGTGGAGCGGCGACACCGCTCCGGCCGCACCCGGCGGCCTTCCCGCGTCCGCATCATGCCGTGGTAGCTCAGTTGGTAGAGCAGTGGACTGAAAATCCACGTGTCGGCGGTTCGAGTCCGCCCCTCGGCACCATCACCCCTGCGGCCGGAATTGTGTGACTTCCCTACCCCAGTGGCAGCAACACAGGATTGATTATGACAATCTATCCCCGCTCTCAGCGGGCGCGGATGCCGTTCAGGAACGTTTCGACGACCTCGGTCTTGATCCGGTCGAAGTCGGCGGTGGAGGCGGTCTTGAGGGCTCCCAGCACGAAACCGGTGAGCACGGTCTCGATCATGCCGAAAAACAGATAGGCGGCCGTGCGGGTGTCGAGTCCGGCGCGGACCTCTCGGTTTTCCACGCCGCGTGTGAGCATCCGGTCGAGAAGCGTCATGGCGTCGGTGAATATCTCCGTGTGGGCGGCGCTGAAGAACTTGGAACTGCGCGAGATCTCGAGGATCACCACCTCCATCATGGCCGGGTTCAGCCGGTAGCCGTCCACCATGTAGCTGACGATGGTGCGGAGCTTCTTTTCGAGCGGGTCGGGCGTCTCGTCCACCCGTTTCAGGAGGGCGATAAACACGCTCCACCGCTCCTGGAAGATGGAGTTGAGCACCTGCTCCTTGCTCTTGAAGTAGTGGTAGACAAGGCCGTAGGCGACGCCCGCCTCCTCGGCGATGTCCGACACGCGGCAGCCGTAGTAGCCCTTCTTGGCGAACACCTTGACGGCGGCGTCGAGGATGGCCTTCCGCTTTTCGAGCGCACCGGCCCGCGAGCTCTGGGCATCGGGCTGGGTGGCGGCTTTTCGGAGGCGGGGGGTTCTGGACGGCACGCGGACCTCTATGCTTTTGCTGGCGGGTTGGTGATTGACCCGTCAGTCAATATCCAGATATCGGCCCCCCGTGCCGCTGTCAAGGCCCCTGAAATATCCGGTCCGGCAATCTTCGCCGGTGGTGCGCCGGGTGAGCTAGACTGTTTGTGTCCGGTCTTCCGGATTTCAGAGGATACGCCCATGGCGAAAATGAGCTGTCCCCAGTGCCGTCAGGAGTTCGTGCGGGAGGAAAGCCGCTACTTCCCGTTCTGCTCGAAGCGGTGCCAGATGGTCGATTTCGGCACATGGATGAGCGGCGGGTTCCGGGTGCCGGGCGGCCCGGTGCTGGATGATGAGGAAGAGGGTCTCGCCGGCGAGGGTGACGGCGGGGACGGCACGGATGGCTCGCCAACCGTTCACTGAAGTTCCCGCCTGTCCTCCGGAACTGGAGTCTCCAGCTTGACAGACAATCCCGGCCAGCCGCTGCCCGAATTCCCGGCACCCGGAAAACGCCAGCCCGATGACGACCGCCGCCAGATGTGGCGGCGGTTCGCGTGGATCATGGTGGCAAACGCGGTGATCTGGGGCGGCGTGTTTCTCCTGAACCGGCTGGGACCGGTGCTGTTCCCGGGCCGCTACGCCTTCCGGCTCGACGAGCGGTATGATCCGGAGGCGGACCTGAGGAGGGGTTGCCCGGAAGAAATGGTTCGCGTGGGGGATGTGTGCATGGACCGGTACGAGTATCCGAACCGGCGGAAATCTCCGCCCAAGGTTCTGGAGACAGCCGATAGTGCGAGGACGGCGTGCCTGTCGGCGGGCAAACGGCTTTGCACGCTTGAAGAGTTCCGGGACGGATGTTCGGGCGGCGGACCGACGGGCGATCATTCGCTCTACCGGGTGGAGCGGGCCTGCAATATCGCCTCTCCGGATCCGGACCGGCCCATGCAGCTCCGGAAGTCGGGCGAGATGTACGGCTGCGTGACGCGGCGCGGGCTCTCGGACGCGATCGGAAATCTGGCCGAGTGGGTCGAGGATGGACGGGGCGGTGTGATCGTGGGCGGGAGCTACGGTTCCGCCGCGGGTTCGGGAATCAGCTGCAATCGCGGCCGCACGGCCGGCCCCGGCCTGCTTCCGCAAATGCGGGGAACCCGCTGCTGCAAGGATGCGCCGCCGCTTCCCGCCTCACCCGCGCCGTGATGACCGCTTGCGGCGGAACACCGGGGCGAGTGCGAGCCCGGCCAGGAACCCGCCGATATGGGCGCCGTAGGCGATGCCGGGGCCTCCCGTGTAGACCATGCTTCCGGCCACCTGGATCAGCGCCCATATCCCGATGAACATGAAGGCCGGAATCCGGACCGGCACCAGAATGATGATGACCGGCACGAACGACTGGATCATGACGGTCGGGTAGTAGAAGACATAGGCCGCCAGCACGCCGCTCACGGCTCCGCTTGCGCCTACCAGCGGAAGCGAGGCAGCCGGATCCACCGCGTAGTGGACGAAGACGGCGAACAGGCCGCACAGGATGTAGAACACGAGAAACCGGGGCCGCCCCTGGGCGTCTTCCACGTTGTCGCCGAACACCTTCAGGAACCACAGGTTGCTCAGGGCATGCAGCACTCCGGCATGGAGAAAAAGCGACGTCAGTGGCGTCGCCAGGGTGGAGGCACTGGATGGACTGGCCGCTGTCTCCAGGATGTCCAGTCCCCGCCACTCGGATGAAATGAAACCCCACTGGTTGATGAGGGTTTCGAACTGGCCGGACAGGAATCTCGTCCAGACGAAGACCAGCGTGTTGCCCGCAATCAGCAGAACAGACACCACCGGAAAGCGGCGGCGGGGGTTTTCGTCACGCCAGGGAATCATGCGGTCCGGTCAGGGTGTCGCAGGAGGCGGCGCATCCCGCTGGGCCGTGGAAGCGGGCAGGGGCCCGTCCGTCTGCCAGACGGTGAAACTCTGCACGGAGGTCAGGTTGGCCGTATCCCGTGCGACCAGTATCACCCGGTTCAGCCCGGTCTGGATCGGCAACCGGACGTTGAAAGGGTACTTGTCGAGCTTGGCCGCGGCTGCCTGCTCGAACGAGTAGTAGAAGCTCTTGCGCCCGTTCACCATCACGAACAGGTCGCGGACAGGACCGTCATCGATAACCTCGCCGCTCAGCTTGAAGGAGCGCTCGTTGACGGTCGCTCCGGCGGAGACGGCCTGCTCGATCTGTACGGCCGGCGCAGACAGTGTGACCGGCGTGTTGGTGACGATCGGATCCCTCGCATGGGCGGCCGGACCGATCGAAACCGGGATCACGATATCGGCGCTCAGTTCGGACGGGAAGTTCGCGTCCGTTATCCGCATGGGCAGGGTCAGCCGGGGTTCCATGAAATCCTTGCTGATCTGCACCGGAACGAGGATGTTCTGGGTGGTCCCGGCCTTGAGCCCCTGTATCTGGTATCGCGATCCCGCGGTGCCGATCTCGATCAGCTGGCCGTTCCGGGTGCGGAGCTGGAGGAACGCCCGCTCGGAATCCCCTTTGCCGCTGTTGCGGACCCGGAAACTGATGCCGATGGTTTCGCCGGGCTCGATGAGCCCGTCGCCGTCCCCTTTCACCAGCGGACTGATGCTGGTGTTGTCCGAGAGCGTATAGGTGACGTCAAAACGGGGACTTGGTGCCCGGTCGATGGAAACCGGCAGGCTGGTCTCGAAAATCTTTTCCTTCTCGCCGGCTTCAAACGTCACCTTTACGAATTCAGTCCATCCGGACAGGCCGTGTCCGAGCTGTACGGGAACCTTCTTTTCGACCGTCGCGCCAGGGGCCACCCTGCCCAAAAGGAACTCCTGGTTGTTGAGGAAACCGTTCTTGGCCGTCGTGTAGCCGTGAAGCCGGTAGAGCATCGCCTGGGAGCGGTTCACGACCTTGAGACTGAGGTAGTTCTTCCGGCCAGACACGGCCGCCCGGATGGGATTGCCGCGTTCGTCCTGCACGGTCAGTGAAACTTCGAGATTGATGCCGGCGCGAAGGGCGGGGCCGGGGCTCCAGTCGATACCGGCCTTGGCCAGCGCCTTGTCAATCAGCGCCGACTGCTGCTTGGCCACGCGGCGGAGGACCGGACGAGCCTGTTCCAGGAACTGGGGCATCTGCGCGGCGCCGCCTTCGGAAATCATCTGCCGTGCGAGCTGCACGGAGAAGTCCTTGGGGAGCGCGGCGCGCATCTGCTCGGCGTTGGAGAAGGGCTTGCTCGGATCGTCTTCGCCGACCGGGGTGTCTCCCGCCTTTGGCTCCGGCTCCATCAGGAAATCCAGGTCGGCCAGCGGAGGATCCACCGGCTGTTGTGCCTTTTCATCGGACCCGTGGGCGATCAGGTGGTTGTCCAGATCAACCTCGCGGTACGGGCGCTGGTGGGCGCGGAGCCTGATCTCCTCGGCGGTGACGACGACGGGGTTCAGCTGGATGGTGGGCATGACGCCGACGTTCTGGATCGAGATGTCGCCGGGCGTCAGGTACTGCTGCACGGTCAGTTTCAGTGCCGAGCGGTCGCTCAGCGGGAAAACATTCTGCACTGATCCTTTGCCGAAGGTCCGCTGTCCGAGGATGATGCCCCGGTTCTGGTTCTTGATGGCGCCGGCGATGATTTCACTGGCCGAGGCCGACCCCTCATTGACCAGCACCACGACCGGGATTTCGCCGTATTTGCGGGCAAGCCCCGACTTCGCGCGTGTGGACTTCGTGTTGCGCCCGTCAACCGTCGTGACGATGACTCCCTGCTTCAGAAACCGGTTCGCCAGGGCCGTGGCCTCATCAAGCAGGCCGCCGGGGTTGTTCCGGAGATCCAGCACGACGCCCTTGAGGGGCGCCTTGTCAGGGGACTGCCGCTGGAGGTTGTCCAGAGCCTGTTCCATGTTGACGGCGGTATTTTCCTGAAAGCTCTTTACCTGGACATAGCCCACATTGTCTTCGAGCAGGGCTGATTCAATGGCCTTCAGCTTGATGCGGGCCCGGGTCAGGGTGAGGTCGAACGGGTCCAGCTTGCCGCGAAGCAGGGTGAGTTTTACCTGGGTGTTGGCCGGACCGCGCAGCCGCTTGACCGCCTCGTCCAGCGTCATGTTGTCGGTCGCCTCGTCCTCTATCTTGACGATCCGGTCGCCCGGCCGGATACCGGCCTTCGAGGCAGGAGTGTCATCAAGAGGCGAGATAACCGTCAGCTGGTTGTCCCGCATCTGGATCTGGATGCCGAGCCCGCCGAACTCGCCCTGTGTGGCAACGACGAACTCCTCGTAGCCGTCGGGATCCATGAGCCGCGAGTGCGGATCCAGGATACCCAGGAACCCGTTGACCGCCTCATACTCGATCTTGGCGAGCGGGATGTCGCTTTTCAGGGTCTGCTGGATAAACGCGAGCACGCCGCGGACATTCCGGAGGTAATCGTCGAACGTGAGCAGCCGGACCTGCTCGACTTCCTTGGCCTGCGTGTTCATCTGCATACGGTAGCGGCGTGAGCCCTTGATGAAATCGCACCGGAACTCGGGGATGAATGCCTCGAGATCCTTCATCGTGTTTTCGAATGCCCGCTCAGGATCGAACCGGGCCGGATCAATGTAGGCCTCGGCGACGAACTTGAGTACTGTCTCGACCACTGCCGCCCTGCTGAGGTCGTAAGACGGCGCCGCGGTTGGCGCCGCCCGTGTGCCCGAGGCAACGACGATGAAGGCAATCGTTGCGAGTGCGGCCGAGCGAAGAAGAAATTTCAGGCGGACTGACAAATCCGTTATGCCTTCCAGTGGCTTATCCCATGATACAGAGGGCTAAAGAGCAGCCCCTGCTGCACGGCGGAAGGCCGCCCGCATATAGGGGAATACAGTAGCCGCGTGAACCATTGGCCCACCGTGACAAGTGTAGCGGCCCGAAGCTTCCCGGCGCAACGCCAGTGCCTCCAATCTAGAGTGGTTTACAGCGGTTTACAGCAGGGATTGGGGGTCGATATCCACAGTGATCCGTGCCATGGCCAGGGATGACGCGTCGCGCTCCCGAATACTGGCGAGCAACTGTTCCAGTCCCGTCAGTGCATTATTCAGCACGCCTGATGAATTTCCTTTCAGAAGGAACCGGCGACGGTAGCGGCCCGCCAGCTTGCCGACAGGTGGCGTTGCCGGCCCCAGACGCACGACTCCGGCTGGAACTGCCCACTGGCCGGCGAGGGAGCGGGCTACCCGGTCGGCCGCCGTTTCGTTGCGGGCGGAGATTTCCACTGTGGCAAGGCGTCCCGAAGGCGGATAGAGCAGCGGTTCGCGTTCCTCCCGGATCCGTTTCCAGAGTTCATCGCCGGGTTTCTGGAGCCACTGGATGACCGGATGTTCAGGTTCATGGGTCTGAACGATCACCCGGCCGGGCCGGTCAGCGCGTCCGGCACGGCCCGATACCTGTGCCAGTAACTGGGCGGCCTTTTCCTCGGCCCGGAAATCGGGGATTCGCAGTGCCTGGTCGGCACTGACCACAACCACCAGCGTGACACCCGGAAAGTCATGGCCCTTGGCGAGTATCTGCGTCCCAACCAGCAGGTCGATCTCCCTGCTGCGAAACCTGTCGAGAATCGAATGGAGCGTGCCCTTGCGCCGGATCGAATCGCGGTCGAGCCGGGCAATCCGGGCTCCCGGAAACCGGCTCTGGAGGGCCATCTCGACCTGCTCGGTACCGAGCCCTTTGGCGTCGAACTCCGCGCCGCCACAGGCAGTACAGGTACGGGGTAGTGAGGTTTCGTGCCCGCAGTAGTGGCAGGCGAGCGTTCCGGCCCCATGATGGTAGGTCATCGGGATCGAGCAGTGCGGACATTCCGGCACATGTCCGCAGGACAGGCATGGGAACACCGGTGAATAACCCCGCCGGTTCAGGAAGATCATGGCCTGCTCGCCCGCTGCAAGCGTTTGCTCGATGGCTTTTTCCGCCGGCCCGGAGAGGAACCATGGCCGATCGCGGTCGTAATCCGTGCGGTCTTCCTTCCGGAGTGAAACGACCTGGATGGAGGGCATCTGCTGGGCGGCAACTCTCCCGGTCAGTTCCACGATCCGGTAACGGCCACGCCAGGCATTATCGAGGGTTTCGAGTGAAGGGGTTGCTGAACCGAGCACGACCGGGATTTTCAGGATCTGGGCCTTTTTCACCGCCGTATCGCGGGCGTGATACCGGGGAACCGTGTCCTGCTTGAACGAGGAGTCGTGCTCCTCGTCCACCACGATGAGGCCGGTATCCTGAAGCGGCGCGAACAGTGCAGAACGGGTTCCCACAATGACCCGGGCCTCGCCCCTGCGGAGACGCCACCATTCGTCATGCCGCTCGCCGGCACCGAGTCCGCTGTGGAGTACGGCCACCTGTCCGGGGAACCGGGCGGTAAAGCGTGAAGCGGTCTGAGGCGTCAGGGCGATTTCCGGCACGATCACCAGTGCTCCCCTGCCGAGCGAGAGGGCTGTCTCGATGGCCCGGAGGTACACCTCGGTTTTTCCGCTGCCCGTGACGCCCCGGAGCAGGGTTACCTGGAAACCGTTTCTGGATATATCGTTCTGGATCAGGCCGATGGCTTGTTCCTGTTCGGGGCTTGGCTTTGGGGGTTTTTCTGCCTCGGCACTGGTTCCCGGTTGCACCCGCGGCAGGAGTTGCTGGCCCGGTACCACAAGGCCCAGCCTCTCCAGCTCCGCCAGTGCTTTTTTCCGGGATGCGGGACTGCCGGGCAGATCCGCCAGCGCCAGTTGACGGGGGGCATGTTCCAGCGCGGTGAGAATATTCAGCGCCACGGGAGCAAGCTTGATGTTGCTGGGGACCGGGGTGCCGGAACGGGAATAAACCGGTACGGTCCGTTCCCGTATTCGCCCCCTGGAATGACCGGCACTGGCACTGATGATTCCCATCTGCGCCAGATCGCGGACGGCCGTATTCATTTCGCCTGACGACAGCCCGGAAATCGCACGCCCGGAGAGTTTCAGCGGCCTGCCCGGTGTCCGGGCCTCGCGTTCCAGCAGGTATTCGTACAAGCGGGATGCCGGGCCATCGAGTTCGGAGAGGTCGATCACAGGCGTGTCCCAGAGGTTAAGCCGGACCGTCATCTCCTGACGGTCCCGGCCCTCGGGTGGAATGAAAAGCCGGACAGCCTGCCCAATGGAGCACCGGTAGTAGCGGGCGATCCAGCGGGCCAGTTCAATGGAAGCAGGATCGATGAGCGGCGCGCCGCCGTCGGTTCCGAGCACCATGCGGATGGAGCCGGGGTCGAGATTCGCGGGCGGCTCCCGGTGAAGGGAGACGATGATCCCTCGCTTTTCCGCCCGTCCCCACGGAACCCGGACCCGCCACCCGGCAGTCAGCTGGCGGGTCAGTTCCGGCGGGAGCGCATAGGTGAGTGCGCTCCAGCGCGGCTCCTGGACCACGACAAGAGCGTAGAAGGCCATGCGTCAGTCCGCCGCAGGCTTGTTTTTTTTCAGGCGGCGCCGGAGGAGCGGCAGCCGGGCGTCGTTCTGGGAGACGTTGGGCTTCAGGTCGCCGTGCTTTCTCATCTGGCGGGCGAACATCCACGACATGTATATCTGGATAAACGCGAACATACCGGCCGCATAGTACCAGTCGTTTTCGGTGAGGGGCACCCAGCTCATCAGGCGGGAAGCGTAACCGGCATTGGGGAAAGAACAACTACCGTGGGTTCATGCGGCACATACCGGCTATTGCCGGCAGAACACGCAGCATCACCTTTTGCGGTGTTCTGACTTATCTGCCTGTCAATGAAAATGAAGTCCGGTTCATGGACTATCCAGGGAGTCAGGGGAGCGGGCAGCTGTCAGTAGGGCCAGTTTCCGCGCTTTTCTCGTTGCATATCGGCGCCTTGTCATTTGCGGAGCTGGAGTCTCCGGACTTCTTGCCGTTACCCGGTTTTTCACCCTTGGCAGGTGGGCGGGGTTCGAAATGGTCGGGGGCAAATTTCGGGTTGCGTGCCAGGTCAACCGTCTCGAACCGGTGTTCGATACCGGGCGCACGAATCGTGACAACGGCAGGATAGGGCAGGCCGGCAAAATCCTTCCCGGCATATTCCAGCCGCGTATCGATCACCACGGAGCCACGTACCTCGACCCATCGAACCGGCCTGAATGTGACCGAGTTGGCCCACAGCTCGCTCCGGGGAGGATCGCCCGGCCGCGACGGGAGTTCTGATCCGATGACGTAGCAGGGATCCTTCCGGTCCTCGCAGGCGGTCAGACGCCGCCTGTCCGCCTTGAGCCCCCGTCTCAGCATCCGGTCCACGACCATCATTACCGCATTGTCAGGGAGCAGGAACCCCTGGTCCCGCAGCTCCTGAAGCCGCTTGGCTGGCGGGGCCACGACCGGCATGAACAGCCACCGGAATCCGAACAGGTCAACCACGGGATCCACCGGTTGCCCGGCTGAGTATTCGGCTGCCCCGGCGGGCGTGACATGGAGGAGAATCCCGTCTTGGTCCCTGTCGGCGATCCGGAAGTTGCCCCCGGTGCCGAAGTCGATCTCTGCCGTGGTCTGGAGCGGCTGCTGTCCCTGCCGGATGAGGGTATGCCTGGCGTTAACCCGGAACGGCTCGGAGCCTTTCCACGGATCACGGGAGTACTGGATCACCTTCTCCGGCGGGAGGAGATAGGCGGCCGCAGTCATCGCGGTCAGCGTCAGAACGAGCAGCACCACGTTCTGGCAGTGACCCAGATGTGGCATTAGACCACGCAATTTTGACAGGCGGGAAAGCACGCTCCCGGTAGTCTAGCCCCGCTTGGCCTGCCGGGCGAGCAGATTCAGGGCCGATCCGGCCTTGAACCATTCGATCTGCTCGGCATTCAGGCTGTGTGCGGCGTCGAAGCTGTCGGTGCCGCCATCCTCATGATGGAGCGTCACCTTCACTTTCGATCCCGGCGCCAGGCTGGAAAGTCCGGAAACAGTTACCCGGTCTGTCTCGCGCACCTTCTCGTAATCGGCGGGATTTACGAACGTGAGCGGCAGCACGCCCTGCTTCTTCAGATTCGTCTCGTGAATGCGGGCAAAACTGCGGACGATGATCGCCGCCGCTCCCAGGTAGCGGGGCGACATGGCGGCGTGCTCGCGGGAACTGCCTTCGCCGTAGTTCTCGTCGCCGAACACGACCCAGCGGTGGCCCTGTGCCTTGTAGTGACGGGCCACTGCGGGAACGGTGTCAGACGTCCCGGTGAGCAAGTTCTTCGCCCGTCCGGCTTCCTTCGTGTAGGCATTGATTGCGCCCAGGAACATGTTGTCGCTGATCTTGTCCAGGTGGCCCCGGTAGCGGAGCCATACCCCGGCGGGAGAGATGTGGTCGGTCGTGCACTTGCCGGCCGCCTTGAGTAGTACCGGGAGCTTCTCGAAATCCCTGCCGTCCCATGGCTTGAACGGCTCCAGAAGCTGCAGCCGTTCGCTGTCTGGAGCGACCTTGACCTGCACTTTCGAGCCATCGGATGCGGGAGCGATGTAACCGGCATCCTTGCTGGTGAACCCCTTGGGCGGGACTTCCGGCGCGGCGGCGGGAGCCTTGAGCCGTACACCCGGCCTGCCGTTTTTCCCCACCTCGTCCGTCAGCGGATTCACGTCCAGCCGTCCGGCCAGCGCATAGGCGACCACCACTTCGGGGCTTCCGATAAACGACAGGGTGTCGGGGTTCCCGTCGTTACGGGCCGGGAAGTTCCGGTTGAAAGAGTTGATGATCGAGTTCTTCACACCTTTCTGGAAGTCGTCGCGCCGCCACTGTCCGATGCAGGGTCCGCAGGCGTTGGCGAGCACCGTCGCGCCGATCGCCTCAAGATCGGCCATCAGGCCGTCGCGCTTGATGGTCTCGAACACCTGTTCCGAGCCCGGCGTCACCAGTAGCGGTATCCTTGCCTTGATTCCGGCGGCTTTGGCCTGCCGGGCCACGTCGGCGGCGCGGGAGATATCCTCGTAGGAGGAGTTCGTGCAGCTCCCGATCAGTGCCGATGTGAGTTCGGCCGGGTAGCTGTTTTTCTTTACGTCGGCGGGAAGCTGGGAGACCGGCCGGGCAAGATCCGGCGTGTGCGGCCCCACGACAACCGGTTCCAGCCTGTCCAGGTCGATTTCGACCACCTCATCGAAATACTTTTTCGGATCGGTTTCCACTTCCGGGTCGGCCCGGAGGAGATCCAAATACTTGTCGGCGATGGCCGCGATGGCTGCCCGGCGGGTCGCCTTGAGATACGCGCCCATGCGTTCGTCGTAAGGGAAGATCGACGTCGTGGCGCCCAGTTCGGCGCCCATGTTCGTGATCGTCCCCTTGCCCGTGCAACTGATCGACCTGACACCCGGACCGAGATACTCGACGACCCGGTTGGTGCCGCCCTTGACGGTCAGGATGCCGCACAGTTGCGTGATGACATCCTTGGGCGCGGCCCAGCCGTTCAGCTTGCCCTTGAGCACGACCCCGACCTTCTTTGGATAGAGGACTTCCCACGGCAGTCCCGCCATCACGTCGCTGGCGTCGGCTCCGCCCACGCCCGACGCGAACATTCCAAGTCCACCGGCGTTCGGGGTATGGGAGTCGGTGCCGATCATCAGGCCGCCCGGAAAGGCGTAGTTCTCCAGAACGACCTGGTGGATGATTCCCGCGCCGGGTTTCCAGAAGCCGATGCCGTACTTGTTCGACATGGAAGCGAGAAAGTCGTAGACCTCGCGGTTCTTGTCGAGGGCCGTATTGAGGTCGGCGTCCGCCCCGACGTATGCCTGAATGAGATGGTCACAGTGGACCGTGGAGGGCACGGCCACCTGCGGGATCCCGGCCTGCGCGAACTGGAGCAGGGCCATCTGCGCTGTGGCGTCCTGCATGGCCACCCGGTCCGGCTGGACAAGCAGGTAGCTCTTGCCGGGATTCAGGTCCTGCTTTTCCGGATCACGCAGATGAGTGAGCAGCACCTTTTCCATCAGGGTCAGTGGGCGGCCCAGCCGCTTGCGTATGATGGCAAGCCGCTCGGTCATCTTCCGGTAGGTGTTTTCGACCATTTCAGGGGTGGTTTCGATCTGTGGCATGGTGCTGGATGTGCTCCTTGCAGGAGAGGATTGCGGGGCTCACATAGCCGGTCCTGCGGGAAAAACTCAAAAGGATAATGCCGGGGCCCTGCCAGCCTATTCCATCACCTGCTCGGCCGAATACTCGACGATCCGGCCATCCGGATCGCGGACGAGGCAGATGTAGCCGACGATCCGGTCGTAGTAACGGGGACCATAGAACACGTCATGGCCCGCATCGCGCAGACGTTTGGCCATTTCGTCCACGGCCGCCCGCGAGGTGAGCTCGAACCCCAGATGCTCAAGTCCTTCCAGACGGAAATCGGGCCCCTCGAACTTCTCCGGCTGGATGGCGACGATGGTGAAGTGCGGCTGTTCCTGCCGCAGCCAGGTCACGGCGGTGCCGGTGTCCTGGTCCACACGCGTATGGACCGAACGCAGTGGAGTGAACTCCTCGTAGAACCGGATCGTGGCCTTGAGATCGCGCACCCGGATCGCCGTGTGCGTCAGGGTGGGGCGCAAGGGGATGCTCGGTGTCAGGTCATTTTCAGCCATGGCCAACGCTAGTCCTTTCCCAGGACTGCCGCAAAGAAACCGTCGGTACGGTGGTCCCACGGGGTCATCCGGAAGTGGCCCTCCCGTGTGGAGATTCTGGCGGCGGTTTCGGCCGCAAGCCCGGCAGCCGCACGCGTGACCGGAACAGGGCGTGCATCCGCATGTGCAGCGAGAAATGCGCCGGTAACGCCGGTCGTTTCTTCCGGTTCGACCGTGCAGACCGAGTAGACAAGCCGCCCGCCCGGCTTCAGGAGGTTCCATCCCTGTTCAAGGATTTTCCGTTGCGTGGCGGCATAGAGCGGCAGGTCTTCCTCGCGCCGGGTCCAGCGGGCATCGGGGTTTCTGTGCAGCGTGCCCATAGCCGAGCAGGGCGGGTCCACGAGTACCCGGTCGAATGACTGCGGGGCGAGTCCGGGCACCGGTGCTGAGACATCTGCCTGCATGGTCCTGATGCCGGGTATGGCGAGCGACCGGGCCAGTGTGTCGATCCGTTTCAGCCGGGGTGCCGAACGGTCCACGGCGGTAATCTCCGCCTTGCCTCCGGAAAGGAGCGCAAGGCCCAGCGTCTTGCCGCCGGGCGCGGCGCACAGATCCAGGATTTTCTCTCCCGGTTTGGGGTCCACCAGAAGGGGGACCATCTGGCTCGCCTCGTCCTGAATGAAGGCAAAGCCGCCGCCAGTGATCTGGTCGGTGATGGCGCGCGCCCCGTTGAGCTCGATCCCGGCTGGTGAAAATGCACACGCAGCAGGTTCGGTTCCTACCACGCGAAGACGGTCGAGCAGGCCCTCACGGGTGATTTTCAGGGTATTGATCCGGAGAAATACCGGTGGCGTCTGGTTCAGGGCCTCTGCTGCCCGCACGGCAGCCTCTGGACCCAGCCGGTGCCATAACCGACGCACATACCAGAGGGGCAGGCTCGCCGTGCGGGCCAGTGTTTCCGGCGAACTGGTGTCCGAATACCGGAGATCGCCCTTTTCGACCCGGCGGGCGGCTTCCCGCAGGACGCCGTTGGCGAAGTTGCGAAGATGCTGTTCGGGAATCAGCGCGACCGTTTCGGCCACGGCGGCGTGGTGGGGAACCCGGCTGAGGTACATGAGCTGGAACAGTCCGATGCGCGCCGCTTCCAGTAGCCGCCTGTCCAGAGTGTCAATCGGCCGGGAAGAAAGCCCGGCCAGCACTGGATCAATCTGCCCCCGCCACCGGAGCGTTCCATAGGCGATGGTGGTGGCGAGCCCCCGGTCCTCGGGCCGTTCGATCTGCCGGAGGCGGGCATCCAGGGCAGCATCCAGATGAGCGCCGCGTCCCACCTCAAGCAGGGTTTCGAGCGCGGCTTGCCGGGGAGACAGGCGTGACGGCTTCAGGTTCGTTGAATGCTGCCCCCGGGGGCGCGCCGGTGGTTTCATCTGCCGAACCGGGCGCCGGGTTTGAGGCGCAGCCCCCGGACGAAATCGTGTGCGCCCAGCGGTTTTTTCCCTTCCCGCTGGAGTTCGAGGATTTCCACGGCTCCCTCGCCACTGGCCACGACAAGAGGTTCGTAGCTGATGATCGTGCCGGCGGCTCCGGATCCCGGCACCGCCTGCGCCCGGTGAATCTTGATCCGTTCCTGTTCCAGCGTGGTTTGTGCCGAGGGCCACGGGTTCAGCGCCCGGATCTGGTCCACGATGCGTCTGGCCGGATGGGACCAGTCGATCTGCCCCGAGGCCCGGTCCAGCTTGGGCGCATGGGTGGAGAGGGAATCGTCCTGCTTCCGGGGCGTCAACCTGCCTTGCCGGGCAAGATCAAGCGCGGCGATGAGGGCCTCCGCTCCCAGTGGGGCCAGCCTGTCGTGGAGTTCACCGGCTGTCTCGTCCGGCCCAATGGGGCAGGTCCGGGTGAGCAGGATATCTCCCGTATCCAGTCCCTCATCCATCTGCATGATGGTGACACCGGTTTCGCCCATGCCCTCCAGAATCGCTCCCTGTATCGGCGATGCACCACGGAGCCTGGGGAGCAGAGAGGCGTGAATATTCCAGAAACCACGCCGGGGTATAGCAAGAAGCGTCTTGGGGATGATCTGTCCGAAGGCGGTGACGACCGCCAGTTCCGGCCAGTCCTTTTCCGCCTCGGCCTGGAACCTGGAGATTGCCTCGGGTGCCCGGACCCGTTCCGGCTGGAATACGGGCAGGGCATGGGCGAGCGCGAACTGCTTCACTTCCGGGGCCTTCAGTTCTTCCCTGCGGCCCGCCGGACGGTCTGGTTGCGTGACGACCAGTGACACCTTTTCGCCGTGTTCCAGCAGCGCCTGGAGCGGCGGGACAGCGAAACCGGGTGTTCCGAAATACCAGATGGAGGGCATCAGCGGCGAGCGTAGTATTGCCCGATAGCCTTGAGAAATGACGGGATGTGAAAGTCCGGCGGCTCGATATCGACACGGAATCCCGCCTTGCGGGCGGTCTCGGCGGTGATCGGGCCGATGGTGGCAATTTTCACCGGTGGCGGCAGCTTTCGGGCCGCGGGTTCGCCAATGAGCCTGATGAAGTTTGTCACCGTGGAAGAGCTGGTGAATGTCACCAGGTCGATGGCGCCGGACAGGAGTTCGGCGGCCAGTTCCTCGCCGCCGGCAGCCGGCTGAACCGTGCGGTATACCGGTACGACGTTCACGTCCGCGCCCATCTGCCTCAACGCATCGGGAAGCACCTCGCGGGCCTCGGCTGCGCGAAAGACCGAGATGCGCCGGCCTTTGACATCCTGGGTCTCGAAGAACTTCACCACGCCCTCGGCGACGAATTCGCCCGGCACGGCGTCCACCTTGAGTCCGGCGGCTTCGCAGGCGGCGGCCGTCGCTGGCCCAATGGCCACCACACGGGGGCCCTTGAGCGCACGGATGTCATGACCGGTTGCCCGGAGCCGTTCGACGGTTTTCTCGGCACCGTTGGCGCTGGTGAACACCAGCCAGGTGTCGCGCTCGATGGATTTCACGGCATTATCGAAGGGCCCCCAGCTTTCGGGATCGGCGATTTCGATGGCCGGGGTCTCGCGCACGTCGGCGCCCAGTTCCCTGAGGCCGCGGGCGAATTCGCTGGCCTGCTTGCGGGCACGGGTGACGAGCACGCGCTTGCCGAACAGGGGGCGGGTTTCAAACCAGTTCAGCTTGTCGCGGAGGGCGACCACTTCGCCGACGATGAATACGGCGGGGGCCTCGATGCCCGCCTCCCTTGCCTTCAGTTCGATGTCGTTCAGCGTGCCGGTGACGCTTCGCTGGCGGTTCCAGGTGCCCCACTGCACAAGTGCCGCCGGGGTATGTGGCGCACGGCCGTGACGGATGAGCTGTTCGACGTTGCTGGCAAGCTGCTTGACGCCCATCAGGATGACGAGCGTGGAATCCGGTGCGGCGAGTTTTTCCCACGGCAGCAGGGAGCCTTCCTTGCCTTCCTTTTCGTTTCCGGTGGCGAAAGTGACCGTGGCCGTGAAATCCCGGTGAGTGAGGGGAATCCCGGCATAGGTCGGAGCGGCGATGGCGCTGGTGATGCCCGGAACGAACTCGAACGGAATCCCGGCGGCGGCAAGTTCTTCCGCCTCCTCGCCGCCGCGTCCGAAGACCAGCGGGTCGCCGCCCTTGAGCCGCACGACCTTCTGGCCGGCCCTGGCCGCCTCGACGATCAGCCGGTTGATCTCGTCCTGCTGGATATAGTCGGTGCCGCCTTTTTTCCCGACGAAAACGGTCCGGACTCCGGGCCGGACATGCGTGAGCAGTTCGGGATTGGCGAGATAGTCATAAAAGACGATATCGGCCTCGCCGAGCAGCCTTCTGCCCTTGAGCGTCAGGAGTTCCGGATCCCCCGGCCCCGCGCCGACGAGATATACGATTCCGGTTATGCCGTCAGTTCCCATGCCGGTCCTGGATATCCTTCAAGAGCTGCCTGCCGCCGTTCCCGATCAGCCATTCGGCTGTTTCGGTACCGAGATGGACAGGGTCTGTTCCGGTCGCATCATGCCGGAGGAAGCAGCTTCCGTCGATAGACGAGACGAACGCCGTGAGCAAAAGACCACCGGCGGCCTGCCGGGCATGGGCTCCCATCGGCAGCCAGCAGGAGCCTCCCATCCCGGCAAGCAGGGCCCGTTCACAACGGGCGGCCTTGGAGGCCTCGCTGTCGTTCAGCGGACCGAGCAGATGGCGCGTCTCCATGTCTTCGAGGCGGGCTTCGATGGCAAGAATTCCCTGACCGACGGCCGGAATCATGGTTTCCGTACTGACGAGCTCGCCGATCTGGCCGTCGAGGCCGAGCCGCTTCAGCCCGGCCGCTGCCAGTATGATCGCGTCGTATTCGCCATCGTCCAGCTTGCGAAGCCGGGTATCAACATTTCCCCGAAGCGGGGAAATCCTGAGGTCAGGGCGCGCCCGCTTGAGCTGAACCTGCCGCCGGAGGCTCGATGTCCCCACATGTGCCCCTTCAGGAAGTTCCGCGAGATTTTTCCGGCCCCGGACGCAAAGGGCATCGCGTGGATCCTCGCGCGGGAGAAACGTGACCAGACCCAGCCCCGGCGGAAGTTCGGCTGGCACGTCCTTGAGCGAATGGATGGCGAGATCAATGCGGCCGGAGAGCAGGGCATCCTCGATCTCTTTCACGAACAGGCCTTTTCCACCGATCTCCGCCAGTGGACGATCCAGAACCCGGTCTCCGGTGGTTTTGATCGTTTCCAGTTCAATTTCGATTCCAGGATGCTTTTGACGCAAAAGGTCAGCCAGATGGTTCGCCTGCCACAGCGCTAGCTTCGATCCCCGGGTGCCTATTCTGACGTTGGATTTCACGGGGTTTTCGCTCCCAAAAGCGGCCTTCCAGCCGGCCTCGCGGAATCAAACGTATCAGAAATCACGGATTTTATTGGGGAAATGAAGTTCAATTAACACGGCCTTAAGAGGGGGTTCAGGTGAATCTGTCATCTTGGTATCACCTAGTTCCCTCCCCTTCCCCGACCCGGCTCTGGTTCATCATGAACCAGGGCCGGGTTCTTTTCTTGCCCGGCAGTTTTATGCGATGCAACGGGTAATTGTCGAGACGCCGGGATAGGGTTTCCGTTCCATGTCTGTGCTTCGCCGGATACGCGATTTTTTCGCACGCTCCATCCACTGGAGCAATGCGGACAAGTGTCTCTTCGCCGCTGGTATCTGCGGCGTCATCACGGCCGGTAATCTGAACTATCTTTACCAGGTCGAGGCTGACCCCGGACTGTTGCCGTTCGTGAACCGGGATGTTCTGCCGGTTTTCATCCGCACGGTGAAGGGACTCATCGCAGGGTGGGCCGTCATTGCCGCTATCGCGCTGGCCGTACGCAAGACGCGGCCGGAACTGTTCCTGCTCGTCTATGTGACAGTCATCTACTACGCGCTGGCCAACACGGTGGGGGCGTGGTTCTTCGGCCCGGACGACAATCTCGCCTGGGTCCAGCTGATCGGCGGGGTGATTCTCGCCTTCCTCTACTTCGAGCCGAGGCCTGTAATTGCGGGGACCGGTGCGGGGCTCCTGATGATTACGGCTGCAACGGTTTCCATGACCGCGGGTTGGATGCCTTACGCACCCCTGATGGAAAGCCCGCCTGTAGTGGACGGACGCCTGTCGGCTTTATGGGAACAGCAGCGGCTCGCCCTGGGGCTTTTCCTGGCGATGCTCATCGTAGGGTTGACCTCGGCACTGTTCGCACGTCTCCGGTCCAGTGAACGGGCGCTCGCATCGGCCTATGACGACCTTTCCAAGGCTCATGCCGAACTGAAGTCCACACAGGACCAGCTCGTCCGGTCCGAAGCTCTCGCGTCCCTCGGCTCGCTGGTTCACGGCGCCGCCCATGAACTCCGGAATCCGCTGGGGTCCAGCTTCTCTATCCTCCAGATGTTGAAGGAAGACATCGGGCAGTCGCCCTCGCTGGCAGCGGCCGAAAAGTCGGCCGCCTTGCAGGCACTGTCCATGTCGTTCCGGGGGCAGGAGCGTGCATCGCTCATCGTGAACCGGATGTACGAACTGTCAGATGAACTGGCGGCTGTCGAGGACCGGGCCGCTTTGGCGACGGTTATGGGTGTAGTGCAGGGAGCCTTCCCGCAGCTCCAGATCGAAGGGTTGAAGCCGCTGTCGGGGCTTCTGGTGCCACAGCGGTACCTGACGAAAATCCTCCTTGCCGTTGTGGACAATGCGGCACGGTCAGGGAGTTCCATCCCGCCGTCACTCCGCCTCGAACGGATTGGTGGCGATCTCATCTGCACGGTTTCCGACCGTGGCAGGGGCATATCTGCCGACCTGCTTCCACATGTGTTCAAGCCGTTTACAACCGGAGAAAAATCAGGTGAGGGGCACAGCGTGGGGCTCGGCCTGTACATCACCCACGTCATGCTGTCGCGTATCGGCGGCAGCATTGATATCAGGAGCACGGCGGGCGAGGGGACCATAGCTACTATCCGGATTCCGATTGCGGACTGATCTTCGTGGCCGGATCATTCCGGTTTCCCTTCCCTTTTCCGGCTGTATCCATTCAAACTGGCGCCGCCGGCGGCCTGGCGATACCGGGCCTGCTGCGGCAGGGAGGCAAAACAGATGGATTTCACCATGTCCAAGCGCGCTGAGGATCTCTCCGCCACGGTCCGAAGGTTCATTGACGAGGTGGTGATCCCGTATGAAGGGCGGGAGGATTCGGACCATCTGCCCGACGAGCTGATTTCCGAGATGCGGCAGAAGGCCCGCGACTGGGGCATCTACACGCCGCACCTGCCAGTGGAACTGGGCGGGCAGGGATTGTCACATGTGGAAACGGCCGCCGTGTTCATGGCGGCAGGACGCTCGCTCCTCGGACCCGTGGCCCTGAACTGCGCGGCGCCGGACGAGGGCAACATGCATCTGCTCTGGAAGACGGCGAATGACGAGCAGAAGGGCAGGTATCTCCGGCCGCTGGTCGAGGGGAAGTTCCGTTCCTGTTTCGGCATGACCGAACCGGCACAGGGTGTCGGTGCCGATGCCAGCATGGTGAAGTCCACCGCCGTCCGGGACGGCGACGAATGGGTACTGAACGGCCACAAGTGGTTCACGACGGGCGCCATGGGCGCGGGTTTCTGCATCTTTGCGGCGGTGACCAATCCGAAGGTGAAGGCACATGAGGGGGTTTCGCTTTTCCTGGTGCCGATGAACACGCCCGGCTTTACCGTCAAGCGCATGGTGCCGGTACTCGGTACCCACGGGCCGGGCGGGCACTGCGAGATGGTGATCGAGAATGTCCGCGTGCCGCAGTCGGCGATGCTGGGCAAGGAGGGAGAGGGCTTCAAGCTGATGCAGGTGCGGCTGGGGCCGGCACGGCTTACCCACTGCATGCGCTGGATCGGTGCCGCGGAACGGGCCCTCGACCTGATGGCTCACCGTGCTCTCGAACGCGAGGCGTTCAAGGTGAAGCTCGCGGACCACCAGAATACCCAGTGGTCGGTGGCCGATTCGGTGATGGATCTCCACACGGCGAAACTTGTTACGCTGCATGCCGCCTGGCTGCTGGACCAGGGGAGCGAGGCCCGCGAAGAGACGTCGATGGCGAAGCTGTACGCGTCCGAGGCGGTCAACCGCGTTTTTGATCGCGCCGTCCAGGTGATGGGAGGGCTCGGCTATTCCGGAGATACGCCGGTGGAGCGGTTCTTCCGCGAGGGCAGGGCCTTCCGCATCTATGACGGCCCCTCGGAAGTGCACCGGATGGTGATCGCCCGGAACTTTTTCAGGCAGATCGCCAGGAATCCGCCGAAGGTGAACTGGGTCCGGTTCTAGTCGTCCCGTTCTCCACGCGGCTGGCCGGCGGGCGCGCTGGCCGGTGCCGTGTAGGCTCCTGCCGCACCGTGCCGGTATACCAGCTCGCCGCCCTCGTGGCCGGTGGCCAGAGCCATGCCAGCAGCCGCAACCAGCACGGCGGTGGTTCCCGCCATGATGTACCGCCCGGTCTTTTCATTCGACCGCATCGCCACGATGGCTCCCAGGCTGCCGATAGTCCCCAGTGCCGATATCAGCATGAACAGCTTGGCTGTCTCTTCATGGGATTCGATAAGTTCTTCCGCGACGATCGCCTCCACCTTGTGCTCCTCGTCCTCGCCGGTATTCATGGAGAGCCCACCTCCAGCCAGCAGGATGAGCTGGAGGAGCAAAATCAGGTACCAGGTCCTCGGTTCGAACTTCTTGAGCCAGATGCCCGCCAGTGCTGCGCCGGCGACGACCGGGAGCGCAAGGGCGATGCCGATGGGAATGTGGACAATGGCAGGATGCAAAGGGAGTTCGGTCATAAAAACACCTCAGGAAAGCATACACGCACGCATTCTGGATAATAGGGTCTGCCTAGCAGGAGTTTTATGACAACCGACAGGTTGGGCAGAAATGAGCGGTCTGGCCGTCACAACCCCTTTACCAGCCCCCCGTCAATGGTGATGAGGCTGCCCGTCAGGTAGCCCGCCCGCTCGGAGGCGAGGAAAGCCACGACGTTGGCGAATTCCTCAGGAGTACCGAAGCGCCCGGCGGGCACGTCGCGGAGGGTCTGGGCTTCGTAGGCCTCCCGCGTCATGCCGGTTTGCCCGGCCATCATGGATATGAACCCCCGGAGACGGTCGGTGAGGATGTACCCGGGGCAGACACAGTTGACGGTAATGCCGTCAGCGGCGGTTTCGTGGGCGAGGGTCTTGGAAAAGCCATGCATCGCAGCGCGGGCGGTATTCGAATAGTACATGCTCGGGATCGGCTGCCGGCCGCCGAATGAGGTGATGGAGAGCACCCGCCCCCATTTCCGTTTCCGCATGGGGCCGATGGCCGCGTGGATCAGCCGGATATTGCCAAGCAGGTTCCGCTGCAGGGCAACCCGGTACCCGTCATCATCGGTTTCGCTGAATGGAAGGGCCGAAGGTCCGCCCGCATTGTTGATAAGGATATCGACTGCTCCGAATTTTTCGGCTGTGAACCTGACCAGACGGTCTGCAGTAGCAGGATCGCCCATGTCGCCCGCGAAATAGGCGATGTCGGCCCCCGTGCGTCCGTGGATCTCCCCGGCCACGCGGTCCAGATCCGGCGCCGTGCGGGCGCTGATGACGAGCCTCGCACCTTCCCTGGCAAGGGCTTCGGCGCAGGCCCGGCCGAGCCCCTTGCTGGCGCCGGTCACAATCGCCACTTTTCGGCTAATCCCAAGTTCCATGCGGAAAAGCGTATCTTGCCAGTGGCATGCAAAAAAGGTCTTGGCGGGAAAGTCCAGTTGGGGTATTCGGGGAGCCGATGCCGGCGGATATCCAGTGTATCCATCATGGGGAGGGGAATGCGGGGCCATTCGAGGTCTGGAGGCTCCGCATTGGCCCGGATACCAATGTCCATCTTGTCCGCGGGAAGGACGGCGAAGGCGCGCTCGTGGACGCCGGGCCTGAAGGGGATGAGACGGCCGCCGCAATACTGGCGCTGCTCAAGGCGGCCTCTGTGGCGCCGGAAGCCCTGCATAAGCTGGTGATCACGCATGGACATCCGCAGCATGCGGGGGGCATTGGCGTGCTGAAGGCCCGGTTCCCGGAACTTGCCGTTTATACAAGCCGGTACGATGCGAAATGGCTGCCTTCCGTGCAGAAGGCGGTGGATAGCGAGATTCGCCAGCTCCGGTCGCAACTGCTCAGGTGGGGAGTCCCCGGCGGTGGCAAGGGAGGAGTCGACGAAGCACTGGATGACTACCGTCGCCGCCGTACGATGGCTGATCTGCCCGGACCGGCAGTTCACGCGGTCAATGGCGGTGACGTGCTGGACCTTGCGGGTGTTCCGTTCCGTGTGGAAGAGGCGCCGGGACACCATCCCGGTGCGATCGTGCTCGTTCACGACGATGGTGGCGAGGTATTCGCCGGAGACAATGTAGGCGTGGACGTATTCCCGGCTCCGCTGCTGGCTGCAAGTGCGAACGGCTCCCATGTGGCCGCCGGCCCGCAACTGGTGGACGGTCTGGAGCGGCTCAAGGAGTTCGGTCCAAAGGTGGTATTCCCCGGCCATGGTGGGACCATATCGAACCCGGACGGGGCACTGGACGAGGAAATCCATCATTTTCGCGGCAGTGCCCAGCGCCTCATGTCCCGGCTGATCGACGAGGAACTGACCCCGTGGGAAATCGCGGGGAAACCGGGACCGGACCGGCTGATTTCCTCCCTGGCAGTGGCGTTCTGCTATGTTGACCTTCTGCTCCGCGAAGCCGCCATCGACTGCAGGATGGTCAAGGGCGTGGACCGGTACTACGTTCCGATGTAACTGAAGACTTTGGAAGGATGTTCAGAACTTATGCCTCCCCTTGCACAGGCAGCCGATGATGCGGTGGTTTACGAGACAGACGGGCCGGTGGCTACAATCCGGCTGAACCGGCCCGCGCAGCTGAACCCGCTCGGACCGGCGCAGTTCCCGCCGATCCTGGAAGGTATCCGCAAGGCCACGGATGACCCGGCCATCCGGGTGCTCGTGGTGACTGGCGCGGGAAAAGCGTTTTCAGCGGGCGGCGACGTCAAGACCATGGAGGCGCGGCTTTCGCAGCCTGTCCCCGGACGATGGAACTACCTCACGGAGATCAGCGGGGTCGCCTCCAGCCTCACTGCCTGCCCGAAGCCCGTGGTCGCGGTGATCCGGGGAGCATGCGTCGGAGCCGGCCTCAGCATCGCCGCCGCCTGCGACATCCGGCTTGCCAGCACGACCGCAAAATTCGGGGCGGTGTTTACGAAGATCGGCCTTGCATCGGACCTGGGTCTTTCGTTTCTTCTTCCGAAACTTGTCGGCCATGCGAAGGCGCTGGAGATGTACTATACCGGCGAGCTGGTCATGGCAGAGGAGGCGAAGGCGATTGGTCTTGTGAACCGCCTTGTCCCCGATGAGAAGCTCGACGAGGAAGCGGCCTCTTTTGTAGAAAAGCTCGCTTCGGGTCCAACCGGTTCCCTGTCGATGGTGAAGCGGCAGGTCTACCTCGCGCTGGAAAGCTCCATGCGGGCCGTTCTGGAACTGGAAGCCGCCCACCAGACAATCGCCACCTACGGCGAGGACGCCCGTGAGGGGATCCGCGCCATCAACGAAAAGCGTCCTCCCGGATTCAAGGGCAAGTAGGCTGTTTCCTGCCGGCCGGAATCGCTCCGGTTCTCCTCTTGATTTGGCCGTTGTACCGGTCAATTAACCGGCCGCGAGGAATTTTCATGCACTACGAACTGTCCGACGACATGCAGATGCTCCGCGACACGACCCGAAAGTTTGTTCAGAAGGAGCTCATGCCGCACACGATGCGGATCGAGGAAACCAGGAGTATTCCCCCGGAACTGATCCAGCGGCTTCGCGAACTGGGATATTTCGGTATTATGGTTCCCGAGGAGTTCGGCGGACAGAATCTGGGAACACTCGCCTACATGCTGATCCAGGAGCAGTTCGCCTTCGCCCATAACTGTTTCAACCTGCTGATTTCCGGCAGCAACGGGATAGGCGGAATGGGGGTGGTCTATGAAGGATCGGACTACCTGAAGAAGAAGTACCTGCCACGGCTGGCGAGTGGCGAGGTGATCGCGGCCTTTGCCATCACCGAGCCAGCGGCGGGAAGCGACGCCGCCGCCATCGAGACACTTGCGGTTAAGGACGGCAAGCACTGGGTTCTGAATGGCCGCAAGCACTTCATCACCCGTGCCGATATCGCCGGATTTTTCACCATCATCGCGCTGACTGACCGTAACAAGCGCGCCAAGGGCGGCATTACGGCCTTCGCCATCGAACGCGACACGCCGGGAATGAGCATCACGCGCCACATGGCGAGCATGGGTTCGGATGTGGTGCGCCAGTGCGAGATCGTGTTCGAGAACTGCCGGGTGCCTGAGGAAAACGTCATCGGCCAGGTGGGCGGCGGTTTCCGGCTCGGCCTCAGGGTGCTGGCTGCCGGCCGCCTCTCCATCGCGGCCAGGTCGCTTGGGGCCATGCAGCGGGCGCAGGAACTGACCGTGGCCTACGCGAAACAGCGCATCCAGTTCGGCGAGCCGATCGCCACGAAGCAGGCCGTCCAGTTCATGCTGGCTGACAACGAGGTGGATATCGCCACGCTCCGGGAGTTCCTCTACGCCACGGCCTGGCGGAAGGATCAGGGCCAGAACGTCGATACGGAAGCCTCGATGTGCAAGCTTTACGGCACGGAGGCGCTCTGGCGCGTCGTGGACCGGTGCGTCCAGATTCATGGTGGCATGGGCTACATGAAGGAATGCGAGATCGAGCACATTTTCCGCGAAGCCCGCGGTCTTCGCATCTATGAAGGGACCAGCGAGATCCAGCGTCATATTATCGCCAAGTCCCTGCTGAAGGACTGAACTGTTGGGCAGATTCTGGAAGGTAGCGCCGGTTTTCCTGATGCTGGCCACCGCCTGTGGCGGTGACGGGCGCGGCTTGCAGCGGGCCGGAACCTGTTCGGCGCCGCTGGCAACAGTTCCCATCTGCGTTGAAGTGGATGTGGCAGTCGATGCCGTGGAAACCGTTGCGGGGACAGAAGCGCTCCGGCAGGCGGCGGCGGGAGAAGTATGTGTGGAAACCGGCGAGGCTTACGATTCCGAAACCGGTTCCCTGTCGGTGGAACTGTTGGACTGTCCGGAACTTCTGGCGGCAAATGGCCGGATCGGCCGGTGCCAGGTTCCCGAGCGGCGGGACCAGACATTCATTTATGAAGGGCAGGGCATCCATTTCGACTTCGTGGCTTCGGTGTCGGTGTACTGGGACGGCACGGGAACCCTGGAAGACGCCCAGGATGGTGCCCGAAGCATATGCCAGGCGGCGCCTCTCAAGGGCATGTGGTCAGCGGAAACACCATGAGAATGGTTCCGGCGGGGGTTTCCCTCGGCTTTGATGCTCGCCTAGACTTCCATCATTCGGGCGGCAGTGCCACGCCAGGTTAGTGGAACGCTTGACCGGGCCATATGTTCGGTCCGGATACGGGGATGGCTGAATGCAATACGTGGTGACAGGACTGGTCTTGTGTGCGGTTCTGGCGGGATGCGGAGGCGGGGCCTCCCTGTCGGCGACGACGGCCTGCGAGAACGGCTTCATTTGCGAACAGTGGGAATATGATCTGCGAGGCTTGGATCTTCCGCCGGGGTTCAACCTGGGACTGGAGATCGAGTCGGTTGACGACGCCTGCCGTGACGGCGGCGGTACGGCCCTGGAAAGCTGCCCTGATGAAGGGGTTATTGCCTCCTGCGAGCAGTCCGGCGATGGCATCACCGAAACCCGCTTCTACTCGGACCCCGGACTTACAGACGAACAGATTTGTGACATTCAGGCGGATTGCGAATCCAAGGATGGTTCATTCGATGGTCCTTCGGATTTGTCCTGTGACCCCTGACCGGATACGGACACCGGCGGGGAGTCACGCTTGAGGCAACTGACAGGGAAAAAACGGGCGATGGACCTGCTGGCAGTCTGTTTTGCCGTGGGATTCCTGCCACTGGCCGGGTGTGGCAGGTCGGTGCCCCCCGTCGGGCTTATCGGGTGCAGTTGCATCCAGCAGTCGGAAGGGCTTTGTGACGGTATTGATTCGGCTGTGGGACTTCGCAAGGAGCTTACGCAGGCCTGCATGGCGGTAGTCGGTCCGGAATGCACTGCGGCTGGTGGGCTTTTCAATCCCCTGTTCGGGTGCCCCGGTGAAGACCGTTATGCCACCTGCGTCGAACCGCCGGACAGTGCAGGGCTGGCGGGAATGCGCGTCTGGATGTCCGGTCAATGGGATTCGGCCGGCGACCCGGAAATAATCAGCGATTGTAACGGCCGTGACGGCGTATTGGAGTTTCACTGAATGCATCGGAGAGTGGGGTAGCGGATCCGGCATGAACAGGTGTATTCAATGGGTTCCGGTAGCGATGGCTCTGATGGCGGCGACCGGCTGCAACCGGGCCGACACCAGTTTTGCACTGGCAGGAAGCTGCCTGGACAGTGTCACTGGCCGCTGTATTGAGTACCGGGTGCTTCCGGCCCTGCAGGACGGCCAGCGGACGGCCGCCCATGACCGTTTGGAAGCAGAGTGCGCCACCTTTGGCGGGACCTATTTGATGGATGAGCTGTGTACCGGCCGGGCAGAGGCCCAGGCCGCCTGCATTATCCCGGAGGACCGGAGATTCGGTGGCGTTGATTTCGCGCTGACCCGTGTCCTGCTGTTTCTGGGGTCCTACGAATCAGCTGACAGCTTCTCCTCGGAAACGGACCAGTGCGAAGAGGATGGCGGAGAGTTCGAGATTTCCAACTGATTCTTTCCGGCCCGTACCGCTCTGAATCGGATTGCCGGCACAACCGGGGCGCTGCAAAAGTTGGCGGATCCTGTTTTGTTGCGGCGGGCACCGCCGAAGTTTGACTCGATTTTCAGTGCACCCGTATACTGTTCGCAACCGAACTGAATGCTGCGTGCCTTGCGGGCGCGTGGGTGCGAGGGAACCGGGCCAGGGTGGGCGACTCCACGAAAAAATTGCTTGTCGTCGAGGATGACAAGCTGGTGCGAAGTTTCATATCGGAAGGGCTGCAGGACCTGCCGCTCAGGATCGTTTTTGCCACAAACGGACTGGAAGGGCTCAAGTTTTTTGAGACGGACCGGCCGGACCTGATCCTGTCGGATGTGCTGCTGCCGAAAATGACGGGCTTCGAGCTTTGCCAGGCGATCCGCAAGCAGGCCGATGGTTTGAAGCTGCCGATCATCCTGATGAGCGCGGTGTACAAATCCTCCCAGGTCCAGAACGAGGCCCGGCAGAAATACGGCGCCAATGATTTTCTGACCAAGCCGCTCAACCTGGGGCTGCTGCGGGACCGTATCCTTTTCCACGCAGGAGAGGTTGACTCCGGGGTGGATGATGAAGGGGAAGAGGCCGGAGGCGCGGGATTACAGTCAGAGGCTGCGGGGGGTGGGTATCAGGGAACCTTCGCCGAAACACCGTTCGCCGAAGTGATCGGTTCGATTGTTACCGAAAAGCGCACCGGAACGCTGACAGCCATCAAGGCGAAGGTCAGGAAAACATTTGGTTTCGTCCATGGTGCCCTGACCGGTATCCAGTCGAACCTGCTCAGTGAGGTGCTGGGACGGCTGCTGGTCGCCGAGGGAAAGATCACCCAGACCCAGTGCGACGACACGCGGCTCATTTCCAAGCAGCGGAAGAAGCGCCACGGCGACGTGCTGGTGGAACTGGGGCTTCTGACCGCCGATGAGCTCCAGGCGGCCCTGAACCGGCAGCATGCGGAGAAGTTCGAGAACTGCTTTTCATGGGCGGCCGGCGAATACAGTTTCGTTCCGGAGAAGCCGAAGGGACCTGCGCCTGCGGGCAGCACACCGCTACAGCATTCGTTCAAGGAGGCTGTTGTCCGGCGCATGGCGTTCGACTCGATCAAGAAACGGATGGTGCCTTACGCAAACCAGGTGGTGAGCTGGGCGGATTTTGACAGCGATCTCGCCGGCTTTGTGCTGGAGTATGACGAAGCAGAACTGCTCCGGCTGGTGGATGGGCGCAGGACGCTCCGGAATGTTCTGGAAGTGGCCCCCCGGCCGGAACAGATGCTGCGTCTTGCATACGGGTTCATGGTCCTGGGGTATATGGAGTTCAAGGCGCTTCCGGACCCGGACTCCGAACGGCTGAGCGAACGCGTAAGCAGTGAAATGCTGCCGGTCCGTCCTGCAGACGACCGGGGGATGGCGCCCGACATTCCCGGTGTGATTGTCGCCAGCCATTCGGTCCCGCCGCCCGCTGTTCCGTCGGATACGCTGGATGTCCCGGCCGCACAGCGGGTTCCTGGCAAGCTGTCCGAGCTGCCGTTCTTCGAGCGGATCGCCGAGAAGTTCAAGACGCTGGACTCGGACGACTATTTCCAGGTGCTTGGAGTCACCCGGAATGCAGGCCGGGAAGAAGTGCGGACGGCGTACGTGGAACTGGCGCGGATATTCCACCCGGCCAAACTCAGCCATGATATTGACCAGGCGGAGCGGGCCAAGGTGGCGGCGATTTACCTCCAGATCACCAAGGCGTACGAGACGCTTTACGACGACGATGACCGGGAAGACTATCTGAAGTCCCTGAACGGGTAGCAGGAAACCGCAGGACCGGGATTGCCGGAAATATCCGGTGTTAGGCTGGACGCGGCGTCAGGCCAGTGCGCGCAGCGAAATGTCGCCGGCGCCGTTTTCGATCCAGCCACCGGAATCCGACCAGTAGCTTTTCCCCTTGCCTGCACGCAGCAGGGTCGGCTCGTCGCCGATCAGGGAGACAACCGTGGACGCCTCGCCGCCCAGCGGTCCCATGTCCAGGATCAGGTCCACATCATTGCCGTACTGGGCTTCGATTTCGTCCGGATCGGCCAGCATTCGCCGCTGCCCGTTGGCGAGCCCTTCGGTGCGGTCATCAACTGACGACGAGACGATCGGCGCATCGCACAGCTTGACCAGTTCCCTTGAGCACTTGCAGTCCGGCACCCGGATGCCGACCGTTTTCTGCCTGGAAAGGAGCAGCTTGGGGACTTCCCGGGACGCTTCCAGAATGAACGTATAGGGTCCGGGGAGATAGTGCTTGAGCAGGCGGAATGTAGGCTTTGAAACCGTCGCGTATTCGGAAAGATGTGACAGGTCCGCGCAGACGAATGAGAGCGGTTTGCCCGGTTTCAGCTTCTTGATCCGGTGGATGCGTTCGATGGCCTTTCGTGAATGGACGTTGCACCCAAGCCCGTACACCGTATCGGTGGGGTAGATGATGACGCCGTCGTTTCGAAGGATCTCGACGGCCCGTTCCAGAAAGCGCCGTTGCGGGTTTACCGGATGAATTTCCAGCCGAACTGCAGGCATGACATGACCTCCCTTGGTCTGGGTAAACTGGAGTCTGGGTTGTGAAGGAAGAACCCCCGCTGGCGCGCCGCCAGGCAGAGGCAACAAGCTTGGTCCGTTAAGAAATGCTTTCGCACTTTTCCCCGGTCAGATTTAAACCGTTACAAGTTGGCAACCAGTCCTGAACCTTCTACTAAAATACCAAACCTGCTTGCAGGGACGCAAGCGAAAACGGGAACTGGCAGGGGTCGTGGACCTGGAACGCCACGAAGGTTTTGAATTGATGCGTTTGCCGCATCAAGCGAGGTCCATATGCTTCATCCGGTTTCATGGGCAGCAGTCATACTTCTGGTGGTTCTCGGTGCATCTCCAGCAGCCGCCCAGATTTACCGGTCGCCGAGCGAGCGCCAGCAGGCTGATCTCAGGGATGCGCTGAAGACGCTCGAAACGGTCGGTCAGTCCAAGGAACACGACGAGTCCGAAATCCAGAGGCGGCGGATGGAAGAGGCGGTTGCACGCTTCGAGCGTGCAGGCCCGGACGCCATATCGCTCCTGCGCGAGGCACTCCAGCAGGGCCATCATAACCCGGCATACCTGATCGTCATTGCCTCCCTGCTCGTGCTGGCCGAAGGCCCCTCAGGTGTCGAACTCTCCCGGCGTGCCCTCGAACCCGTGGGGGCGACCCTGCACCCGGATCTGTTTGTCAGATGGCTGCATATCTGTCTGCGTCTGGAGGGGCAGGACACTGCTGCCATCATGAACCGCCTGCTCGATATCCCTCCGATGGATATCGAACTGGCCGAACTGGAAGGCAAGGTTCACAGCCCTGCGCTGATGGCATTTTTGCTCGCTTCGGCGGGGGAGGCTGGCCTGAAACGGACTCTTGAGATCATCCGGAAACCATCTCTGGTGAACGACGTCCGGTGGCGCAGCCTCATGGCGCTCATGGACCACTATCCTTGGGTTCCCGTCGCCCGCGAACTCGAAAAGACCATCCCCTCGCTCAAGGGGGACCGGCGGCGGACGGCGGTCTGGGCGCTCGGAAAAATGGATGACGAGCGATCGGTTCCCTTCCTGACACGGATGTATGACCAGGAAACCGACCGTGCCGTCCGCCGGGAAATCGTCTTCGTGCTGGGTGAAATGGCACACCCGCTGGCTATGTCTGCGCTTACGAAGGCGCTTGGTGACAGCGACCAGGAAATCCGTTCCACTGCCGTGGCCTCGATCTACGCCATGCAAATGCCTGAGAGTGGCCAGATACTTGCCGAACGGTTTCTGGAGGAGAAATCGGCGCTGGTACGGCCCGATTATGTGAAGGGGCTGCTCCGGCTGAAGCCGAAGGGCTACCGCGAGCTGCTCATTCAGGCAAAGCGCAAGTGGCCTTCTTTCGCGTATTTCATAGATTCGGTTCTGACGGAAGACATGGAAAGTACGCTGGCCGAATGGCCGGAGGTCTACCCGGCGCTTACCGGGCAGGTTCTGGATCCCGTTTCATGGCAGCAGCTGGTTCGTGAGCTTCAGGAGTCGGACGGGCTCACCCTGTCTGCAAACCGGAAGACGATCGTGCTGTCGGCTGCTCTGGACGATGTGGCTATTCTCGAGGATGTCCTGCCCCGTCTCACGTCCAACCTGACGCTCGACCACTACCGGGCATTCGAAACCTACCAGGAGGTCCACCGCCTGATCCGGCGCAAGTGGCGCAAGGATCCCCGGCCGACCTTCCGGGGCAAGCCAGTTTGGTATGGTTCCCCGGCTTCGGCTGGACAAGACAGATGAAAATACGTTGAGAATCGGGAGTTTAGCTATCTCGTCCATTGTCCGGACGTATCCTGGCCGGTAGGCTGTCTGCGTTGTGGATGCCATCCAGCATGTGACCATCTTTGCCGCCTTTCTGGCGGGGGTGGTGAGTTTTCTGTCTCCTTGTGTGCTTCCGATCGTTCCCGGCTACCTGTCGTTTATTTCCGGTGTGTCCATGGACGATCTGCGAGGCACAGCCGGGCACGAGAACGCCCTGGCCGAAGGAGCCGGGCAGCGGGTGGCCCTGGCCAGCCTGTTCTTTGTACTCGGGTTTTCAACAATTTTTGTCCTGCTGGGGGCGACCGCCAGTGCCATCGGCTCTGTGCTGTTCCAGAACCAGCCGTGGCTGGGGCGAGCCGGCGGGGTGGTGGTGATCGTCTTTGCCCTGCACATGATGGGTGTTATCAAGATTCCGCTGCTGTACCGGGAGGCGCGTATTCACACGACGCACCGGCCGGCCAGCCTTGCCGGGGCCTATCTGCTGGGGCTGGCGTTCGCCTTTGGCTGGACGCCCTGCATTGGGCCGGTGCTGGCGGCAATCCTGCTGATGGCGGAACGGCAGGAGACATTGTCGCAGGGTGTGGGCCTGCTGGTCATCTACTCGGCCGGCTTGGGAATACCGTTTCTCATGTCCGGGCTTCTGATCCGGCCGGCCCTCAAGGCGATGAGCCGTGCCAAGCTTCACATGCGCAAGGTGGAGATAGTCTCCGGCTGCATCCTTTTGCTGGTGGGTATGCTATTGGTGACCGACAATCTGACAGTTCTGGCTGGATACCTGTCTTTCCTGAACAGTTGGCAGTTATAGGCTTGTAAATGCGCCTGCCGGGGACCGGTGGGTGCCAGAGAGGTATGTTTCGACCATGTTGAAGTTACGAGGGGTCCTCGGTTGTCTCGCATCTGCGGCCGTCCTGTCGTCCGCCGGATGTACGCAGTCTGCCAGCGAAAAGAAGGAAGATACCGCCAGCCGGGCCCGTCCGTCTGCAGCGGCCGCGAAACCGGTGGCCCGGGAGGCGGTGGCTCCGGGAGAAGGCGGCGTATTCAGCGTGCTTCGTCCCGCAGCAGCCAACGCCCAGGAGCCGGGCAAGGATTCTTCATGGACAGAGAATGCGCCGGTAAATGTTCCGGCCGAAGTGATCGGCAAGATGGTAACCGCCCTGGAGGACCGGATCTCCCGGCCCGGAATCACCATCCAGATCCAGAATTTCCGCAGGTCGTCGGCAAAAGGTGTTCTTGTGGGCGAGGCGGTGCTCGGCGCCCGTGGGCAGACGATCACCAAGCCGGTTTACGCCTCGGAAGACGGACGCTGGGTGACCATCGGAGGAATGTACAAGCTGGACCAGGTGAGCAAGTCGGAGATGCCGGGGTTCAAGATCCTGTCGTTCCGGGCGCTGACCCCGGATGAAGACGAGGAAGAAGGCGGCCGCGAGCTGATGGTGACCGATGACGGACAGTTCGCCACCTTCGGAGTCTGGACCGACACACAGTCCGATCCCAGGGCCGAGCGGATGAAGATGGTCACTCTGGAGGGTGCATCGAAGCAGGGCGCGAAAAACGGGAAGGTGGTGATCGTCGAGTTCTCGGACTTCCAGTGTCCGTTCTGCGACCGTGCCGCCAAGACCATGCGGCAGGAGGTTTATCCTGCCTACAAGGACAAGGTGACATTCTACTTCAAGCACCTGCCCCTGCCGTTTCACAAGTGGGCCGATGAAGCCTCGATTGCATCGCTGTGCGTGCAGCGTGACGCCGGCGACGAAAAGTTCTGGAAGCTGTACAACTATTACTTCGACAACCAGAAGTCGCTCAGTGAGGGAAATCTCAAGGACAAGACCTACAATTTCGTGAAGACTCTCGGCATCAACGAGCAGAAGTTCAAGAAGTGCTTTGAGAACCGGGAGACTCAGAAGCAGCTCGATCAGGACATGGCGGAGGCAAGCGCCCTCGGCATCACTGGCACTCCGGGGTTCCTCGTGAATGGCAAGAAGCTGTCCGGGGCGCAGCCTTTCTCCGCCTTCAAGGCGGAAATCGACGCGATTCTGGCTTCCCGGTAGCCAAACCCCGGTTGTGGCATGAAAAGCAGGGGCCAGCCGCAAGGGCTGGCCCTGTGCACATGCACTGCCTGAACTTCAGGCCGGCACTTCGATCTGCTTGGCGGCATCCGGCTGAAGGATGTAGAGCTGGTCCCGGCTCGGCCGCTGGCCTTCCGGCAGCACCTTGGGCAGCCGCATTTCATACTTGACGGGCCTGCGGTGGTCGGAGAGCTGCCGCTCGGGATTGTAGACACTGTTAAACTTCCACAGCATCTTGACGAAATTCGTCTGCCCGCTTGCGAGGTGCTTGGCGGCAATGATGGCCGTATCCTTGAGGGCCCGCCAGCCCAGATGCTTCATGTTCAGTATCTGCTGGGTTTTCACCAGTTCCCCATAGAACTTCTCCAGCGGCATCTTGGTCGGGAGCACCGCGTGCTGGATATCGAACAGCCGGTAGTCGCGGCTGGCGAACTGGCGGGAGTCGGTCACGAATGTCTCGGTTCCGGGATAGGGCGTATTGACGCTGACATTGACGATTTCGGGGATCGACAAGGCCCACTCGCGGATGACCTCGAACCGTTTTTCGTCCCAGTCCGGGTCGGCGATGATGTTCACGGCGACCATGATGCCGAGCGAGCGGGCGAATTCGAGCGCCTCGAAGTTTCGCGTGATGTTGATCCGCTTCCGGAACTGCTTGAGCCCGTCGGCGTCGATCGCCTCGAGCCCCAGGAACATGTACTGGAGGCCCAGGGTCTTCCAGTAATGGAACACGTCCTTGTTGCGGAGCAGCACGTCGCCCCGGGTTTCCAGATAGAACTGCTTCTTGATACCGCGCTTTTCGATTTCCTTGCCGATGGCATAGCCGTGTTCGGGCTGGATAAAAGCGACATCGTCCACGATGAAGATGCCAGGTTCCTTCAGGCGCTGCAGCTCGTCGGCGATGCTCTCCGGGGTCCGGCGGCGGTAGGTCCGGCCATAGAATGTCCAGGCGCTGCAGAACGAGCAGTCCCACGGGCAGCCACGGGTGAACTCGATGGAAGCGGCCGGGTCGAGCACTCCGATGAAATACTTGCGCCGCTTTTGAAGAAGGTCGTGCGCCGGGACGACCTTGTCCAGATCCTCGATGATTCTCGGGGGTGGTCCCTCGCCTTCGCTGGTCACGACGCCGGGCAGGGTGTGAAGCTTCTTCCGGTCATTCGCGGCAGCGAGCAGCAGAAGGGGGATGATCTCCTCGCCTTCGCCCTTCACCACGCAGTCGATTGCCCCGGCGGCATGTTCAAGGATCTCCTCGGCGGTGAACGACGCCGAATGCCCGCCAATGAAGAAGAAGATCTCCGGAAACTTTTCCCGTGTGGCCTTGGCCAGATCGATGATTTCCGGAATGTTCGCCAGGTAGTTGACGCCGAAACAGACGGCATCGGGGCGGAAGTCATCCAGCGTCTTGAAATAGTCCTTGTGGGTTTCGGCCTGCAGGTCCATGAGCCGGACGTCGTGACCGGCCTGCCGGGCAGCGGCCGCCGCCAGTTCGACGCCGAGCGGTTCGAGCCGCAGATAGATCTCGGTGTACATCAGGCCGCTCGGATGGCAACAAAGAACCTTCATCTGGAATCGTTCCTCCTGAAAGACCCGAGATCACGCCGTGTGATCTCTGTCACGGGCAATCCAGCCCCGCTCCATACTTGCCTGATCGGGGCGGAAAAATGCAATTCATTTATGGCCAGAAAACCAGTTGAATGGGCATTGACCGTGTTTTTCAGCTTTTTACCAGAACCAGTTTCGGCTCGTCGAGGATGACCCGTATTTTCGAGGCCAGCGCCTCGGCGGCAAATGGCTTGTGCAGGAAGTGGACCCCCTCGTGCTGGACGCCGTGGTAAAGGACCACGTTGTCCGTATAGCCGGAAATATAGAGCACATGGGTCTGGGGGCGCATGGCCTTCAGCTTGATGACCAGTTCCGGCCCTGTGACCTTGGGCATCACCACGTCCGTGATAACGATATCAATCGGCCCGCTGAACCGTTTTGCCAGATAGAGCGCGTCCTCTCCATCGTCGGCCTCCAGCACCGTATATCCCAGGCTCTTCAGCAGGCGGGTGTTGGCGGTCCGGAGCTGCGCGTCGTCTTCCACCAGCAGGACTGTTTCCCGTCCGCGGGGAAGCCGGGCGGACTGGTCGTTCACCGGTCCCAGCGGTTCGGCGATGATTCCCTGGGCGGCGGGGAAATAGAGCTTGAATGTTGTGCCTGATCCGGCCTCCGAATAGACCTCGATGTGCCCGCCGTTCTGCTTGACGATACCGTGAACGCTGGAGAGTCCGAGCCCCGTGCCCTGTCCGATCCCCTTCGTGGTGAAAAACGGCTCGAAGATCCGGTCCCGGATTTCGGGGGGAATACCGGCGCCGGTATCGCTCACCGCCAGCATGACGCTCGGCTTTGATCGTCCACCGGTTTTCCGCTCTCCAGTCGCGCTGGCGTCGGGGATATGGCGGATGGCATTGGCAACCTCGACGACGATAACGCCGGAATCCGGTATGGCGTCCCTGGCATTCATGACCAGGTTCAGAAGGGCCTGCTCGATCTGACTGACGGCGGCCGTTACCGGAGCCAGTCCCACGCCAATGGAGATCCGCAGGGTGATCCGTTCACTGACCGCACGTTCCAGAAGCGGCTGCATCCTGCGGACGATCTCGCCCAGGTCTATATTCTGGACCTGAACGACCTCCTTCCGCGCAAAAGCGAGCAACCGGTGAGTAACCTGGGCGCCCCGGTGGGCGGCTGCCAGGATTCCGTTCACGTCGGATATCCGGCTGTCGGAGGCCCCGGTCTCGATCCGGAGCAGTTCGGCGTGGCTGACGATCACATTCAGGATGTTGTTGAAATCGTGGGCGATTCCACCCACCAGTTGTCCCATCGCGTCCAGTCTCTGCACCTGGGCGATCTGGTCGGCCAGCTTGCGCTGGCCGGTAATATCATGAGTGAGGAGAATGACCCGGCCCGGCGATACGCCGTCCGATTCCAGTGGTGAAAGACGTCCTTCAAACCACTTGGCCTGGTGGTTCGTCCCGATCCGGAACTCCAGGCGGCTGGGTTCCCGGTGATCGACTGAACGGGCGATGGCTTCGAGCAGCGGTCCGGCCTGCGCTGGGCCCAGCAGTCCGGTCAGGTTGCGGCCGGTCGGATCACCCTTGAAGCCAGCCGCCTGGAGCATGGAGGTTTCGCCGGAACCGAACGTGTTGAGGAAGTGGCCATCCCTGGAGATCACGAAGGCCTGTCCCGGCAGGGCGTTAGCGAGTCCACCCAGTGTCAGTTCGGCCCGCTTTCGCTTGAAAAACTGCCCGGCGAAGAACAGTGCAAATGAGGCCGACAGCAGTGTCATGATCAGGGTCGCAACACCAAGAACGAACACGCTTCGCTGCCGGAACTGCTTCAGTTCCATGGCACTGGCGCCAATGAGAACGGTCCCGATCCGGCCGGCTGACACGACCCCTTCTATCGGGATCTCCTCAACGATCAGGTTGGACCCGGATGCCCTGCCGGTCCTCACCGGAACGCTGTCGGCGGGAAGGGGAGGGTAGGTAGCAACAGGGTTCCCCCTGGTGTCCAGTATCTGCACCAGGGCGATTTCAGGGTTGTCCCTGATCGCATCCAGCACCGCCTGTACTGTCTCGATGTCTTCGAACTCGATTCCTGCGCGCACGTTGAATGCAAGCATCCGGCCGACGGTAATCGCCCGCTGGCGGAGCTGCCGTGTGGTTTCCTGCTCCAGAAAGGAATAGGCCGACCATGCCGATCCCCCTGCCACCATCAGCGACAGCAGGATAATGGCCGCCACGGCGGTCCCCTTGATTGCCCCTCCGAACATCGCACCTATTTTACCAAAAACCCGGGGAGCTCTCACCGGATATCTGCAAGATATGGAAATTACGGGAACCGGAATGTGATTTCTGAACCGGCAATGTCGTTGGGGGATGCCCTGAGCAGCCCTGTAGCTGCGGGGGAAACCAGCCGTCAGGCGGGTTTTCGCAGATATATGAACCAGTACACCCCGCCGACCAGGAGCGCGCCGCCCAGGATATTCCCCGCGGTGACGGGGACCAGATTGCTCAGGAATCCGGACCAGTTGACGGCTTCCAGTTGTATCCCGGCCTGGGCCGATGCGGCGGCGAGGGCCGGTCTGGATGCGAGGAATATCCCGAGCGGAATGAAGTACATGTTGGCGATGCTGTGCTCAAAGCCGAGCGCGACGAAGGCGGTGATCGGAAACAGGATGGAAAGGATCTTGTCCGTCGTGGTCCGCGCACTGAAGCATAACCAGACGGCGAGACACACCAGCGCGTTGCAGAACACACCGGCCACAAAGGCCTGCATGAATGGAAGGGAGGCTTTCGTCTGGGCGATCTTCAGCGCGGCAAGCCCCACCGGATCGGCGGGAGGCAGCCATGACCGGGCCCAGGTCATCGCCAGGGCCGTCGCCAGGGCTCCGGCGAGGTTGCCGGCATAGACGATCCCCCAGTTCCGGAGCAGCTTGCCGGTGGAGACCTTTCCGCTCACCCATGCCATGACGATCAGGTTGTTTCCGGTAAACAGCTCCGCGCCCGCGACAACCACGAGGATAAGTCCCAGGCAGAAGGTGAGGCCGCCGAGCAGCCGGGTAATGCCGAATCCCGCGTCGATTCCGGCGATCGTGACGGTGGAAAAGGCAGCTCCCAGGCTGATGAATGCGCCGGCGAGCACGGCGAGCGCGAACAGGCTGGCCGCGTCGAGGTTCGCCTTCCCGACGCCCGCCTGCTCGACCCGGGCAGCCATCTGGGCGGGTGTGTATGCGTCGAGGCTGGGTCCGTCCATCTAGCAGTGCCTCACTTCTCGCACGTGGCCGGGCCATGAAGGCGCCCGTTGCCGGAGGGTGGAGATCTCATCCCACCGGTAGGTAGGCCCCTGACGGCAGGCGTAGGTATGCGCAATGTAGCAGTGTCCGCAGAGCCCCACTCCACAATGCATCCGCCTTTCCATTGAAAGCCAGATACGGTCAGCCGGAAGTCCGGAATCGACGAAATGGCGGGCCACTGCTTCCATCATCGCTTCCGGGCCGCAGGTCAGGACAATTTCCGGCGCGCCGCCCAGCCGTTCCGTTGCCGCTCCGAGGGCGGTCAGCGGGGTTCCGGTCCGCTGCACGCCCGGTGCGGTCTGGTCAAATGTCTCAAGGATGGGGAGCTTCGGCGCCCAGAGCGCCCGCTCCCTCGCCAGTACCTGCGCGGCAGGGTTTCTTGCACCGTATATGAGTGCCGTTGTGGTCCGGCCCTCGATCAGCCAGTCGATCACGGCGGCCAGCGGTGCAAGCCCGCATCCGCCGGAAATCACCATCACCCGCCGCCCCTGGAGTTCGTTGAGGGGCCATCCGTGCCCGAACGGGCCGCGGTAGCCGAGGATATCCCCCTGCTTCCGGTCGAAGAGGGCATGGGTCAGCTTCCCCGTCCGCCGGACCACCATGTCGAATCTGCCATGCGTATCGGGCAGCCTGACGTAGGTGAACGGTGCCTCGCCGGAACCCGGAACAGCCAGCATGAAAAACTGGCCGGGCTCGGCGGTTACAGCCGCTCCCTGATGGACCGGTTCCAGCGTGAAATGACGCGTATCTTCACCGTCGTCATAGACGCTCGCGATCCGGACAGGAGCCGGAGTCATAAGCCCCTTCATCGGGCGTTCTCCTGAACAATCCGCTTCATGATGGAATGGACCCCGATGACACCGAGGCAGGTCTGCTCGCATCGGCCGCAGCCGACGCAGCCATGGCGGCCGAACTCCGGCAGGTAGTCGTCTGAAAACTTGTGGTACCAGTACCGGAACACCCGTTGCCCGGCCGTGGGCTGGGGGTGATGCCCGCTGGCCTCCTTCTGGAAGCCTTCGTACAGACAGGAATCCCAGCATCGCTGTGTTTCCTGCCCACCGTCCGGTAGCGGGCGCTCGTAGGTCGCAAAGCAGGAGCAGGTGGGGCACAGGGACGTGCAACCGGAGCAGGCAAAACACTGGATACCCAGCTGGTCCCAGGTCTCCGGCCTGATCTTCCCCTCGTTCAGCAGCCGGACTCCCTGGGAGACATGGGACGCATCGGGAAAGGCGGCGATGACCGGCTGCTCGGCGGCCGATCGGTCCGCCACCGGGTCGCCCGTCGCCGGTATGAGACTCAGCCCTTCGAGGGCATTCTGTCCCGCTTCCGACTGGACGTAGATGAGCCACCGGCCAGAGGGCCCGGACTGGTGGAGCACCAGATCGGCGGTCTCTTCACGCACGAACGGTCCCGCATCGACAGTGGGGCAGAATCCCCGTTCGCAGGGCTTCAGGCAGTCGATCCCGACGAGCAGCATTGTCCGCCGCCGGGCCTGGTAGTGCGGGTCGTCGCGGAAAAACCGGTCCTGATAGGCGATGGCGGTGAGGTCACAGGCCCGGACTCCGAACAGCGCCTGCGGCCCTGTCTCCGGCAGGGTTTCCGTATATTCGCGCCCGTCAAAACGGTGCAGGGCTTCACGTTCAGCGAAGAAAAACTGCTTGGGAGAATACTGGGCAAGCGGCGTCGCCGGATCGAACCGGGCCTCGAAGCCCGTTCCCGCCTCCAGCCAGTGAACTGTGCCGGTCGAATCGGACCGAGGTTCATATACACGCCGCGACCTCGCGAGGTGGGCCCTCAGCAGCTCCGGCGCGGGGAGTTCAAACACGTTCACAGGGGGAGCGTCTCCGGTCCAACGGGATTGGAGGGAACATGACCGGCGGGAAGGACTTCCACGCGAACAGCACAAACCTTAAGCTCAGGCATCTTCGTCACCGGATCCTGCGCGGTATTGGTGACGAGGTTCGAGGGCGCTTCCCGGAAGTGATACGGCATGGTGAGGGTTCCAGGCGGCAGGTCGTCGGTCAGGATGGCGCGGGTTTCGACCGCTCCGCGCCGGGAAACGATCCTCACCGGACTCCGGTCCCTGAGCCCCAGCTGCCCGGCGTCCGCGGGATTCATGAACACCAGGCCATCCGGGATTTCCCGCTCCAGCAGCGGCGACTTGCGGGTCATCGAGCCGCATCCGTAGTGGAAGTGGAGCCGGTTCGTTGTGAACCAGAACGGATAGTTCTCATCGGGCAGTTCCGCAGGTCCTGCATGCGAGATCGGAATCAGCCGGCCGCGTCCGACTGGAAATGACTTTTCGTGCAGCACGGACATGCCGCCGGGATGTTCTGCGTTGCATGGCCACTGGATGCCGTCGCCCGCGCTGACCTTCGCAAAGCTCATGCCCGAGTGGATGGGACTCAATGCGGCCATTTCATCGAAGATATTGGTGGCGCTCTCCCAGTCGAGTCCGCTTTTCCCCATCCGGCGCGCCAGTTCACCCAGCATCCGCCAGTCGGGACGGGCCTCGCCCGGCGGCGGAATGGCCGCCCGGACCCGCTGGACACGCCGTTCGCAGCTGGTGAAGGTTCCGTCCTTTTCGGCGAAGGACGCCGCTGGAAAGATGACGTCCGCCTCCTTGGCCGTCTCGGTGAGCGTGAGCTCCGACACCACCAGCAGGTCCAGGGCCCGGAGCGCCCGCCGCACATGATTCTGGTCGGGATCGGTAACGACCGGATCTTCACCCATGATGATGAGACACTTGAATGATCCCGACAGTGCGGCCGAAGTCATGCCGAGCGAGGTCATGCCCGGAGTCTTTGGCACGGGCCCATTCCATGCCTTCTCGAACTTTGCCTGCATGGCCGGATCAAGGACGTCCTGGTAGCCCGGATACACATTGGGCAGGGCACCCATGTCGCAGGCCCCCTGCACGTTGTTCTGTCCGCGGAGGGGATTGATCCCTGCCCCGGGCCGTCCGATCTGGCCGGTCGCCAGCACGAGGTTCGACAGGGCGATGACGTTGCTGGTGCCGGTGGCGTGCTGGGTGATCCCCATGCCGTAGCAGAGCCATGCCGCCTTTGACTGGCTGTACAGGCGGGCGGCCTCAACGATATCGGTTTCGGGAACGCCTGTGATGCTGGCGACGCGGTCAGGGGGGTACTCTTCCACTTTCTTCCGGAGCCCGGCTGTATCCTCGCACCGGCTGGAGATGAAATCCCGGTTCTCCCACCCGTTCCGGAAGATCACATGCAAAAGGCCGTTGGCAAGAGCGATATTCGTTCCAAGCCGGGGTTGGAGATGCAGGTCAGCCAGATGCGCCAGGCGTATCCTGCGCGGATCCACGACGAGCAGCTTCGCTCCAGCCAGTTTCGCGCGGATTATCTGCCCGCCGATGATGCTGTGGTTTTCGGTCGTGTCGCTGCCCCAGACGACAATCAGGTCAGCCTCATGAAGGTCGGTGATGGAGTTGGTCATGGCGCCGGAACCGAGCGTTTGCCTCAGTCCTGCCACCGACGGGCTGTGGCAGATGCGGGCACAGTGATCGACGTTGTTCGTTCCGAGAACAAGGCGGGCGAACTTCTGGGCGGCGTAGTTGTCCTCGTTGGTGGCACGGGCGCAGCTCACCACTCCAGTCGAATCCGGACCGCTTGTCCGGATGGCTTCCTGCAGGGCGTCGGCGACATATCCGGCTGCCTCGTCCCAGCTTGCCCGGCGAAACCTGCCCTGTTCCTTGATCAGGGGCGTGGTGATGCGGTCTTCGGCACCGATACCAAAGGCGGAACTCCAGCCCTTGGTGCACAGTTCCCCGCGGCTCACGGGGTGTGTGGCCAGCGGCTCGACGCCGGTGACCCGTGAGCCTTCCACGCGGAGTCCCATCCCGCAGCCGACGCCGCAATAGGGACAGACGGTCCGGACGATCTGGCTGATGTGGCTCAAGGCGTAGGGCGGCTCCCCTCAACCGGCCGGAAAAATCCCAAAACCGGGATTCTGGTAGCCGTAAAGCCGCAGTCTATTGTAGTGGACCCTGCCGGACCATGATGATGGTCATAGGGCCAGGCCGGTCAACCGGTTGTTGCAAACGGGGGCGGATGGCCGGCAGGCTATCCCGCCTTCTTCTCGGCGGCCTTCTTTTCCTCGTAATGCTTTTTGATCTCGGCGGCGATGGCACCGGTCGCCTTGCCGATCAGTTCCGGCCGGTTCTGCCGGGCCGATTCCATGGAGACCTCGCGGGCCGTGTTTGTTCCCTGGAAATGCGGAAATACATACCGGGCGATGAGTTCGTAGCTCTTCTTTGTCTGCTCGAAGTCCGCCCAGTTGACCGCCATCTGGAGCATTCCGCCGAAGCCCCCTGACTCCTTCTGGAGCCGTTCGATCTGCTGGATGCAGTCATCCGGGCTGCCGATGACGGCCATGCCGGTCTTGATGAGCGAATCGACCGCCTTGTCAGGGTCGCCGCCGGGGACGAGGGGCAGGGCGCCCACTTCAGTGAAGTAGGTCAGCCATTTTCCCAGGCCGAACTTTACGTTATCGCGGGCCTTTTCCCGGGTTTCGGCCACATGCATCGGCCCCACGAGCCTCCAGGCGTTGCGGTCAACCGTCTGGCCGTATTCGGCGGCCTTTTCCTCGGCGATTTTCCAGTTGCTCGCCAGCGCATTGAAACCGCCCTGTGTCGTAGCCCCGATGGAGAGCAGCGCCAGGCCGTACTTGCCGGCCGCCCGTGCGCCAGCCGGGGAGACCATCGAGGCCACGGCGATCTCGATCCCGTCGCGGGAAAAGGGCTTCAGCTGGAGCCGCGCATTTTTCAGCTCGAACCAGCTGGTCTTGCAGGTGACGGTTTCTCCGCGGAGCAGCGGTACCAGCACTGATATCGCCTCGTCCATCATGTCGCGCTGCTGGGCAGGTTCGATACCCATCATGGTGGCGTCCGAAGGGAGGGAGCCGGGGCCCACGCCGAACATCACCCGTCCGCGGGTCAGGTGGTCGAGGAGCATGATCCGGTCGGCCAGCATGAGGGGGTGGTGGTAGGGGAGCGACGAGACGCCGGTCCCGAGGCGAATGTGCCGGGTGCGTTCGGCCGCCGTGGCGATGAACACCTCGGGACTCGCGATGATCTCGTACCCGGCCGAGTGGTGCTCGCCGATCCAGGCCTCGTCGTAGCCCAGGGTGTCCAGCCACTGGACGAGCTGAAGATCACGCTCCAGCGCGAGCGTGGGGTTTTCATCCACCGGATGAAACGGGGCAAGAAAGATTCCGAACTTCATTCGTCCTGACATGGTGATTTCCTCCGGTGCTGAAAACTGGATTACTGGCCCGTGATCTGTCCCGACAGACGGCTCGAAAACCGGATCAACTGTTCCGGCGCGGCCCGCTGGATGGCGTCGAATACCTTGGCCTCGACTCCGACGATGGTCCGCGGCCGGTTGCTGCGGATTGCCTTTACGATGGCCTTGGCGACGGCCTCCGGCGGATGGCCGAACCGCTCAAAGGCTTTCGCCCCGCGGCTCTGGGCACCAGGATCCTTGGGGTTGATGAACTTCGTCGCCTTGGGAATGTTCGTGTTGATCATCCCGGGATGAACGCTGGTGACTCCGACACGGGTCTTCTTGAGTTCGCTGTAGAGCGCCTCCGACAGCCCGCGCACGGCGAACTTGGTCGCGCCATAGGATGACATTCCCGGTCCCGGCACCAGACCGGCAAGACTGGAAATGTTCACGATATGTCCTTCCTCTGCCTTGAGCAGGTGCGGCAGGAAGAACTTGCAGCCGTAGACGACCCCCCAGAAGTTGATCCCGACGATCTTTTCCCAGTCCTCGATTGACTGGTCCAGGAACGAACCGGCAATACCGATCCCGGCGTTGTTGACGATGATATTCACCTTGCCATGTGTCTTCAGCACCTCGGTGGGAAAGGCTTCCATCTCCTGCCGGCTGGAGACGTCAATCCGGTGCACACTCGCTTTCCGGCTGAGAGCTTCGATGAATTTGGCCGTTTCGGCGGCGGAGGCCTCATTGATATCCGAGACAGCCACGTCGCAGCCTTCCTTCGCCAGCGCGATGGCCGTCGCCCGGCCGATGCCTGAGCCTGCACCGGTGACGACGGCAATCCGGTTCTTGAAACTTTTCATCGGATCATCTCCTGGGGGCTGCCGGGCGGGAAGTCAGGAGGCCCGCTGCAGCCCAAGTTCATGCGCTTCGGGGATCTCGCTCCCGGCGAGCCATGCCTTCAGCATGGCGTTCACGGTCCCCGGCGCGTGCTGCTGGACGAGGTGGGATATGCCGGGAAGATAGCGGATCGAGAGGTTCCGGACGAATCGGTCCGTGCCGTAGGTCAGTTCCTTGCCAAGGGCGATATCCCCATCCCCCCAGAGCATCAGCGTGGGCGTTTCGATCACCGGGTAGCCATGCTTCCGCAGCTTGGGCGCATCTCCCTGCAGCATGGCCCGGTAGTAGTTCATCATCTTCGTCATCCGTCCGGGCAGGCAGGCGTTGTCACGGTAGGCCTGGATATCCTCGTCAGTGAGCAGCCGGGAATCAGGGATCTGCTTGCGGAATGCCGAGGCGAGCCACCTGGCATGACCCCAGGTGCTCAGTGCCTCGGGCAGCCGGGGAATCTGGAAAAGAAACATGTACCAGGACCGCCTTAGCTGGGCCCAGTTGAACGAACCATCGTTGAGCTTTCCCATGGCCCGTTCCATGACGCCCGGATGGGGGACGTTCATGATGACGAGCCGGTCCAGCGGACGGACCTTCCGGATGGCAAAGTTCCAGGCAATGTAGGCCCCCCAGTCGTGCCCCACGAGCGTGACACTTTCCGCTCCGGCAGCATCAATGAGCCCGGCGATGTCTTTCAGTATTTCCGAGATCCGGTAGTTCTTGACCCCATCGGGCGCATCGCTTCCGCCATAGCCGCGGAGATCGGGGGCCCAGACCCGGTAGCCGAGTCTGGCGAGCAGCGGGATCTGGAACCTCCATGAGTGGGAAAACTCCGGAAACCCGTGCAGCAGAAGCGCGAGTTTCTCTCCGCTTCCGGCCGTGGCGACACGAAACCTGAGTCCGTTCGCCTGTACGTATTCATAGTGGAACGGCTGGGTGGCGGGGACCATTTCCATATCGTCTTTTCCTTTTCCCCGCCTGCGCGTTCAGCCGGACTGCTCGACGGACAGGCCGCCATGAGCAAGCAGGACACGGACCAGTTCCGATATTCCGCTGCGGAGCCGTTCGATCTGCGGACCGGTGGGCATCTGGATACCTGCCGGCGAGAGGGCCGGAATGGCGGCCAGCTGGAAGATTGTCGCGCCCGAAACCACGCTGCAGAACGCGAGGGCCGCTGCCGGATCTGCCGGCCTTTTCACCTGGCGAACTCCCTCCATGTATCCCTTCTGGATCATCTGGAAGAACGGCATCACGCTTTTCAGAATCGCATCGCTGGGGCGGGGGCTGGCATCGGCGATCTCCCTGAGCAGGAGACGGGGCAGCGAGGGCCGGGCAGCCAGGTAGTCCACCCAGGCAAGAGAGATCGCCTCGATCCGGGCTGCCAGCGGGCCTTCTTCCCCGAATGCGGCCGAGACTTTTTCGTACAGGTCTCCAAACACTTCTTTCAGTACTTCGGCATAGAGGGCCTGCTTGTCGGGATAGTAATAAACGAGGGAGGCCCGCTTGATGCCGACTTTCTCGGCAATGTCCTCAAGGCGCGTCGCCGCAAAACCCTTGAGTGCGAAGATATCCTCAGCCGCTTCCAGAATGGCCGCGTGAGTTTTTTCGGCCCGTGTCCCCAGTGTCGCCCGTGCATTCACGTTGACAATCTGCCTGCGCGCAGGTAGGTTGTCAAGCGGCAACTTCAATAAGAGGTTGCCGGGGTTATGGGAGCGAGGTTTCTTATGGGCGCCAGAGAGACGGACCGCCTGCCTGCATTCAAATACCAGTGGGGACGGGCAGGGAAGGCTCTTCTGGAAGTAGTGAAAGACACGAGCCGCTCCGACAAGGTGGCGGAGATGGTTTTTTCGCTGGAAGGCGACGGCCTCGAACGGGCCTTCCAGCGGTTCCGCCGGACCGCCCGCGGGCAGAAGCTTCTCAGGGAAAAACCGTCGCTGCTGGAATATCTCACCGGGAACCGGACCCGCCTGCTCCGGCTGCCGAAGAACACGTTCGGCTACGCCTATGCACGTTACATGGAAGAGGAGCGGCTCGACGGTTACGGCCTCGCCGAAGCGACTTCGAGCTCCTACCGGGAGGACGATCCCCAGCTGAAGGTGGACGCCGACCGCCAGTGGTTCCGCGACCGGTTCCGGGACAACCACGACCTGTGGCACCCGCTCGCCGGTTATGGTGCCGACGAGCTGGGCGAGGCGGCGCTGCTGGCTTTTACTTACGGCCAGTCGCCGATCTTCGGCGTGGCGGTGCTGGCGGGTGTTGCTTTCGGTTTTGCTCCGCTCGCCCTGCCAAATGACAGATGGGGTTTCCAGCCCTACATGCTGGCGGCGTGGGAGCGCGGCCGGCGGGCCAAGTGGCTGCTGGCGGAGCCGCTGGAGGAGATGCTGGAGCTCCCGCTCGACGACGTGCGCCGCAGGCTACATATCGAGCCGCCGTCAAAGGCCCACCGGGGCGGCCTCTATGCGTGGAGCCGTCACTGGCCGGAAGTGAAACGGTCTCCGGACATGATGTTTCTGATGGACAGGCGGGACACCTAGGTATTTCCCGGCGGCGGCCGGAACTTCGCACCCGCCGGCTGGTCCATCACCCGTTCAACCATTGCGTAGGTTCCCGCCGTGTACTTGACGCCTGACCGGGGCGGCGCGCCCCGGTGGACATGGGTCCAGTAGGGCGGAAAGACCAGGATGGAGCCCTCTTCGGGCTGAACCTTTATCCCCTGATAAGAGAACTCCGTTTCGCCGCCTTCGGCGACATCGTTCAGGTAGGTCAGGATGGTCAGAAAGCGGGTCGCCTGGAACGTTTGCCGGGCGTCGATATGCCAGGTGAACTCCTGCTCCGGCTGCACCTCTTCGATGCGGGGGTGCGAAAAGAGAAATCTCCCCGCCACCATGATTTTCAGTCCCGGATCGTGGCGGGCAAAATCGAACGTCACCTGCCTCCATATGCCGAAAAGGAGTTTCCGTGCCTCCTCGTATTCCGGTTTGGGTTTCAGGTTGACGACTTTTCCCTGCCGGGTCACTTCGGGGCTGCCATTGTGGACGTGGCTCAGCACCTTGTCCGGCGAATCACGGAACACGCGAATAATCTCGCGGCAGGCATCGGTCGGAAAAACCTTCCGGTACAGGCGGATCTGGCTGGACTGTTCCGTCTTGCCGGAGGAAAGAATCGAGGATTCAAGGGACGGTTCGCTCATGCCGGCTTTTTAGCAGCCGGGTCGGCCATCGTCAGCATCCGGCGTACCTCGTCTCCCAGGAATCCGACCGCCATCGGACGGTGGACGCCGGGCAGGATAGCCGTATCGTAAAGCTCCTCCACGGCGCCCTCCACCTGGAACCAGTCGGTGATGTCGCCACTCTTGAGGTCAATGATGAAAATGCCGCTCCGGGAGGAAAGCTTCTTTTCGGCCAGCTTCTCGTCGAGCTGGAGGCCGCCGAAGCTCTTGGTGTTGCGCGTCCGTATGCGGGAAAGGCCGGTTACGGCGAACTGGCCGATGAAATCGAGCCCCCGCAGGTAGCCGGGGCAGAAGGCCACGGGCTCGAACTTGCCGGTCTTCAGGTCCGCGAAGCCGAACTCGCCCGTGCCCGAGTTGTGAAGCCACAGTCTCCCGTCGTGCCAGCGCGGGGAGTGCGGCATGCTGAGGCCGCGGCAGACGATTTCATTCGTGTCGATGTCAATGACAATGCCGCCCGAACGGCGGTGCTCACGCCAGCCATCAGGGCCGTCGGACTCGGCCACGGCGGTCATGTATTTGGGCAAGCCATCCTTCATGGCGAGGCCGTTCAGGTGGCAGCGGTCCTCGGCGGCCAGCTTGCTGATGAACGGTGGTTTCCAGAGGGGCACGAAGCTGTGCGCGCCGCTGACCGTTGCCAGGCAGCAGAACAGCGTGTTCACGAACAGCAGCCGCCCGTTTTTGTCCACGGCCATGTCGTGAACATCCAGATCCCCCGTTACCCAGCTCATCTGCGGCTTGTAGAGCCGGTCGTAGCCGTCGTGGAGCTGCCCCGGAGGCAGCACGTTCTCGAACCGCCAGATCTGCCAGAGCGAACTGATATAGAGGCTGTTCTGGTGGAAGGTCATGCCCAGGCAGCGGGGGATCGTACGCTCGAAGAGTGACAGGCGGCCGTCGGGATTGAGACCGATGAAAAACACCTTGCCGGCCTGATAGGTGGTGAACGACAGGCTCGCGCCCATCCGGTGAAGCCAGGCCGGAAACCCCCGCGAGGCGGAGACGTCGAACTTTTGTGGATGTACATCAGGTTGCGCGGCTGCGTTATTGATTCCGGCCGTCATGGCCGCGCCGGGCCGTCCGCCGCGCCCCTGCGGGGCGGGCTGTGCCATCCCCTGAACCGGGGTTCCCTCGTAGTCGTCGTTATCCATCAAAGGCGGTCAGTCGCAACTGTCGCTGAAAGTCATGCCTTCCTGGATGAACAGGCTGAGGCCGTCATGGTCCCGGCGGCCGAACTGGATGGTATCGCCACCAATATCGATCGACTGGCCATCTCCCATGCTCCATGAGGTGCCATAGGTACAGGCGTAATCGTTCGTTCCACCAAGAATATACAGAGACGACGATGTGGTGGACATGAGCGAGATCGCTCCGCGGGACAATTGGAGAGCATTCCCTTCACCTGTTCCGCCAAGGTCGATCGCCTCGATATTCCGGATATCCAGCCCGGCGTTGCGGTTATTCGACCACCAGCCTTTGCCCGTTCTGATCGTGTAGCCGCTTTGGGTGAAGCGAAGGACGTCAAAGCCGGAGCCGCCGTCCACCTTCTGGAAATACGGCTCGCTGACTTCGAACAGGTCATGGCCAGCGCCGCCGATCAGCGTATTTCCCTCGCCGGTAGCGGTGATGATGTCGTTCCCGCGGCCTCCCACGGCGGCGCCGCCACCCGACACGGACAGGGTATCACCGGCTGCTGTGCCTTCAGCCGTTACGCTGCCGGTCACGTCGCCGCCAAACAGGACCAGTACCTGTTTCCCGTCCCCGTAATAGCCGAGTGAGCCGATCAGGACGTCCGCGAAACCGTCGCCGTTGATGTCGCCGCCGGCGGCAACCGAGTAGCCGAGCATGCTGCCCGCCAGTGTTCCGCTAACGGTGATACCGTTCATGCCGTTCAGCGTGCTGAGTGACATCGTGCCGCCATCGGCTGTCCAGTCAGCCTTGCCGAAAACGATATAGGCCTTTCCGGCGCTGTTGATCCCTTCGATATCGCCGGTAGTCGGGTCTGCAAACGGAGCCCCGATGAGAATGTCGTCGAAGCCATCCCCGTTGAAATCGCCGATACCGGCGACGGACCTTCCGGTTCCATCGTTGGCGGCACTGCCAAACAGCATGAAACCGTTGGACCCGTTCAGGCTTCCCAAGGACTGGTTATATGGGAACCCCTCACTGTATCCGCTGTATCCAAACCGTACTGCCACGATGCCTTCCGAGCCTTCGCCCTCGACCCCAAAGGCCGGTACGCCAACGATCAGGTCGCTGTACCCGTCGCCGTTCACGTCGGCGAACGCCACGCTGTGGCCCAAATACCATCCATAGCCATCGGCAGACAAAGCGATTGATGGCACCCGGTTGTTATTGTCGTTCATGACGGGGCTGCCGGTCACGACGTAGGCCCGTCCGGAGTTATCGCCCTCGATGTGCAGCCAGGGATTGGAAACAGCAATGTCGGCGTATCCATCGCCGTTCACATCGCCGCTTCCGGCGAGCGCAAACCCGAATCCGTATCCCGAATTTCCTGGGTGGGATATCCGGTTACCGGGGAGACCCTCTCCGCCAATGTCACCGGATTCAAACCCGCCGGTATGGCTATCGGTGCCACGGGCAATCCAGGCAAGCCCGTGATAGGTGCCTTCAGCTTGGGTCTGGTAGGAATGTGAACCAAACAGGGCTTCGGCAAACCCGTCGCCGTTCATGTCCCATGAGGAGGCCGCCGAAAAGCCAAAAAGCCCGTCTTCCTGGCTGCCCCGGACCACAAGGCCACCACCTTCACCGAAATCGAAGCTGGTAAATGGCAGGGGATGGGAGAAGTCCGTTTCCCGGCCGAACAGGATGTACCCGCGGCCATTGTCATAATTGTCATAGCCTTCGGTGAAGGCCCCTTCTCCGGTCCATTCGTAATAATACCCCCACCGGGTAAGGTGCGATCCGAATATCATGTCGGCGAAGCCGTCGCCGTTGAAGTCGGTGCCGCCCGCCAGTGCCCGTCCGAACCGCTGGTCCTGATCCCATTCCCAGTAGTATGCCCCGCCTTCGTAGACGTATACGGCTTCATCCTGGCCGTCGATCCGGAAACCGTCGCCGGATGACAGGCTGTCGAGGCTGATATCGCTGAACGGCCCCGCTTTTCCCTTCAGCACCACTGCAGACCCACGGCCTTCGTTTGACAGATCCCGGCGGGAGAGTCCGATCAGGATGTCGTCGAAACCGTCGCCGTTGATGTCGCCGGCCGGTGCAACGGACCGTCCAAGGCCATTATCCCCGCTCAGGGTGATCCGGAAACCAATACAGTTGTCCACGTCGTTGTCGAAGATCTCGACGATGGTCTGACGGGGGCCGCAGCCGGTCAGGTCATCGTCATCATCGTCTGTCGACGTGGAGGTCGTGCCGTTTCCGCAGGCGGCCGCAAACACCAGCACCATGGCGACCATGATGGCGGGCCAGGTCTGCGGTACCACGGCAAACGAACAGCCGGTAAAGAAGAGCGTGGCGAAAAGGATGGTGGTGGCCAGCAGCTTGCGCTGGCGTCCGTTCTGGATTGGCATTTCCCCTCCGGAAAGCTGATATGGATCATAATCCAAGCACCAATTCCAGCAGCCGGCAAATTAAACCGGCTATTTTCTTTTGTTATTACAAGATGATGGGGACCGGCATTGGCCGGGGACCGTTGCCAGCAAGGCCCGGTGCCGTGTAGATGCACACGCCGGGCAGCAATTTGCCTGTAGTTACAAGGGAGTATGCCGTGCCGAACGATCTGAACCGCCGGAGCCGCCTGACCACCGAGGGGATCTCCCGCGCCCCGAATCGCGCCATGCTGCGGGGCGTCGGTTTCCTCGATACCGACTTCAGCCGCCCGATGATCGGGGTCGCTTCGCTCTACAGCCAGATCACGCCCTGCAACGACCATCTGGACCGCCTGGCCCGGAAAGCCAGCGAGGGTATCCGGGCGGCGGGCGGAGTGCCACAGATTTTTGGCGCGCCGACCGCCTCCGACGGGATCCAGATGGGCCATCTCGGGATGCGGTACAGTCTCGTTTCCCGCGAGGTGATCGCCGATTCGATCGAGGTGGTCGCCGGCGGCATGAACCACGACGGAATCCTCGCCTTCGGCGGGTGCGACAAGAATATGCCCGGCTGTCTCATGGCGATGGTCCGCATGAACGTGCCGTCAATCTTCGTCTATGGCGGCAGCATCCTGCCGGGCGTGGGCGCCGACGGGACGGATATTGATATCGCCACGGTGTTCGAGGCCGTGGGCCGCCAGCAGGCGGGCACCCTCAGCACGGACGAGGTGGACCGGATCGAGTTCGAGGCCTGTCCCGGTCCGGGCGCCTGCGGCGGCATGTACACGGCGAACACCATGAGTTCCGCCATCGAGGCGATGGGGATGTCGCTACCCTACAGCGCCAGCATGCCGGCCGTGACGGCAGGCAAGGAGCGCGAATCGTTCCTTGCGGGCAAGGCGCTGGTGAACCTGATCGAGAAGGATATCCGCCCGCGCCAGATCGTCACGAAGAAGGCGCTCGAAAACGCCTATACGCTGGTGCTCGCGCTTGGTGGCTCGACCAACGCCGTTTTGCACCTGCTCGCCATCGCCTATGAGGCCGAGGTCGAGTGGACGCTCGACGACATGAACCGCCTCGGGGACAAGGTGCCGCATCTGGCTGACCTCAAGCCCGGCGGGCGGTACGTGATGAACGACCTGCACCGCGTGGGCGGCACTCCGGCCGTCCTGAAGGCGCTGCTGGACCGCGGGATGCTGCACGGCGACTGTCTCACCGTGACGGGCAGGACCTTGGCGGAAAACCTCAAAGGCGTGGCCAGCATCTACCAGCGGAAACAGGACGTGGTGAAGCCGTTCGATGCCCCCATGTACCCGACGGGACACCTGGTGGTCCTGCGCGGGAACCTCGCGCCGGGCGGCGCGGTGGCCAAGGTTGCTGGTCTGCCCGAGGAGGCCCGCCGGATCACCGGTCCGGCGCGTGTATTCGAGGGCGAGGAGGCCTGCTTTGCGGCCATACAGGCGAAGCAGATCCGGGCGGGCGATGTGATCGTGATCCGTGGCGAGGGTCCGGTGGGCGGTCCCGGCATGCGCGAGATGCTTGCCGTGACGGCCGCGCTGGTCGGGCAGGGGCTCGGCGAGAAGGTGGGACTGCTGACGGATGGCCGGTTCTCGGGCGCCTCGCACGGTCTCGTGGTGGGCCATGTGACGCCGGAAGCCTGGACCGGCGGGCCGATCGGCCTGCTGAAGGAAGGCGACAAGGTGACGATTGACGCCGTCCGGAAACTCCTCGCCGTTGATCTTTCAGATGCGGAACTGGAAAAGCGCCGGGCGGCGTGGAAGCAGCCGGAACTGAAGGTAAAGCGCGGCGTTCTCGCCAAGTATGCCCGCACCGTCCGCCCCGCTTCCGAAGGCGCGACAACGGCCTGACGGCATCAGTAGTAGACGTCGGGCGGGGTTTGGACCGCCATCAGTGCCGCGACGGCGGGCGTTACTGCGCCCAGCGTACCGAGCAGAATGCTTCGTTTCCAGCCGGAAACCGATTCGGGGAGCTTCCATGCAGCGATGAGCGGCAGCAGGGGGGCGGCCATGACGAGGGCGGCTCCTGTCAGCGAAAACTCCGAATAGAAATGGCCATTGGCCACAAGTGCCAGCAGGATGGCGCCAGCTGGAAGGGCCATGAACCGTGCATTGAGTTCCGGTTTTTTCAGTGTCACCAGGTACAGGACTCCGCAGACAGCAGCTTGCACACCCATAAGCTGCGCCAGCAGCGCACTGCCGGAGAGTCCAAGGGTGCCCGCGGTAAGCGCGCCCGATGCGCCCGCCACGGCGAGCAGCGAATGGTCGGCCGTTTTCGCGGCGATCCGCTCGCTGGCCTCCACGTATGCCAGTCCCGCCAGTGACGTTCCGGCAAGCCACAGCCAGCCGGCCGCGCCTTCCCAGGTGTGTTCCATGAGCGGCCGGAGCATCAGCCACTGGACGGCGGCGAGCACCAGGAAGCTCTTGAGAAGCTGCACCCATGCAGGGGGCTTCCAGAAGGCAAACCCAAGGGCGAAGGCCGTCGCTGCGAAGGCGATGAACGGAAGCCACTCGCCTGTCACGACCGGCGGGAACTTCGGCACGCCGGAGATTCCCGCATAACCGGCCACGAAGCCCAGGCCCACGGCGGCGGGGAGGGCGGAAGCCGACGCCGCACGCCGGTCACCGCCTTCCCGCTGCCGGAGCGAACTGAGCAGGACCGCCGCCGCCAGTGCGGCGGGCAGGAAAACTCCATAGATAAGGGCACTGGCCAGCAACGGGTGCTATTCCGCGATCGCTTCCACCGAGACGTGCAGTTCCACCTCGTCGGCGATGTTCGGGATACCGTAGTTCACCCCGAAGTCGCTGCGCTTGATCGTGAAGGTGGTGTGGCCGCCCACGACTTCCTTGCCGGTCTGGTTTTTCACGCGGCCGACCTCGGTGAAGGTGAACGACAGCGGCTTGGTGACACCGCGGATCGTGAGATCGCCGGAAACATCCCAGGTCTTGTCACCAGACTTCTTCACCGACCTGGACTTGAAGGTGGCGTTCGGGAACTGCTTGGCGAGGAAGAAATCGGGCCCGCGCAGGTGATCGTCGCGCTTGGCATTGTTGGTGTCCACGCTGGCCGGCTTGATGGTGAAATCAACGGCGCTGGCCTCGGGTTTCTCCGTGTTCAGGGAGATCGAGCCGGAAATGTCATTGAATCGCCCCCAGTTGTAGGCGGCGCCGATGTGCAGGACCTTGAACATCACATAGGTATGCACGGGGTCGATCTTGTGGGTGGCATTGGCGGAGCTTGCGCCGGCCAGCGGGAGGGCGGCAGCCAGGGCGGTGGCCAGAAAAAAGCGTGTGCGGGTCGTCATGGTGTACATTTTCCTTTCGCGGGAAATGAGAGTTGTCCGCGAAGCCTACCCGCTGCCGGCGAAACTTGTCCATCGGGGCAGGGCGGTGCGAAGATGAAAACCTGGTCATGAAACTGCCGCTGGCAGTCCCTATCCGATCTGCAGTTTCGCGCCCGGTAGCCGGGTAATGAAACCGGCGCCGAACGCCTTTGAAGGTGTCCAGGCTCCGCCCGGCACTTCGCCGGCGGCGACCCGTTCGGTGGCGGCGAGGGCCGCGTCCACGGTGAAGAGGTATACTTCGGAAATCTCCAGCGTTCCCTCAACGGTCTTGCCGGAGGCGTTTCTCACGCAGCCCCAGAGGTAAACCTTCGCCGACTGGCGGTAGGTTTCATCCGGCCCGGTCACGCGCCGTTCGATCTGGTTTTTCAGGAACCGCTGGACAGCTGGCCGCCCGAACAGTGGCAGAAACGGGCGGCCAATCCTCATTCCCGCGATGACCGGCGCCGGTACCGGCACATAGACCGTGATGTTCGGAATGCCCGTGGACTGGTAGGCGGTCGAGACGTCGCCCCAGGGGATGGAAACCCCCGTGTATGACTTGCCGCCCAGCCTGAGAGGCCGGGTGCGCGATCCCGTCGGGATGGAAACAATTTTGCCGTCTTTCCGGATCTTGCTGCCGTGGGGGATTCCCTCGACCACCGTCTTGAGGGTGCCGGGGCTGATCCTGTTGAAGCCTCCAAAGGCCAGTTCCAGCTCGGTGGCATCCGGAAGCGCCCGGTGCAGCGAGGCGGCAAGACAGTCCGACGGAACGACGTCGAAGCCCACTCCGGGCATCAGCGCCACTTTCGCGGCCTTGGCCTCTTCATGACGTGCGGCGATGGCCTCGAAAACCTCGATCTCGCCCGTGATGTCGAGGTAGTGGACCCCGGCCGCCAGACAGCCATCCACCATCGGGCGGCTCGTCGCCGAAAACGGACCCGCGCAGTGCAGGACCGCCGCCATGCCGTCGAGCCCCTTGCGGATCTCCTCCGGGCGGTCGAGACCGAAGGCCCGGTAATCGAGCTTCAAACGCTCGGCGAGAGGACGGATCCGGTCGGCAGTCCGCCCCGCCAGAACCGGCCGTTTGCCCCGTTTGACGGCGATTTCGGCCGCCAGGGCCCCCGTGTAGCCGTTGGCGCCGTAGATCATCCAGGCCGGTTCTGACATGGTGGAAACCCTCCGCGACTCTCCTGTTAATCCACGGGTGCAGAGGGGCCAAGAACCGGAGTCTTTATCGTGGTTTGGGGTTTCCGGAGGGCATCCGGATTGCGGTTGACTTTTACCCCCGGTCCCGTGAATACACCCGGTCCGACCGGGACTCCCCCCGTGAGTCTGGCGTCCGGCCAGAGGCCTTTCCAAGGGTCTCCGGAGCTGGTCAGGCCAGGCGAAACGGGCCCCTGGAAGCTATAAAGAGGAGACGACAACCCATGCCCAAGATCAAGACGCTCAAGTCTGCGGCCAAGCGCCTCAAGAAGAAGCCGTCCGGCCGGATCAAGTTCAAGCACGCCCATGCGCGGCACCTGCTTGCTGGCAAGAGCCAGGAATCCAAGCGGGCCCACCGGAAGCGTGCCTACGTCTCCGGCGCGGATGAAGCCCGTGCAAGCAGGATGCTTCCGAACGGCTGATCCGTATCTTATCGGTTTTTATTCTTTCTTAAGGAGTTTGTACCATGCCCCGAGCCAAACGTGGAACGAAAGCCCGCGCCCGCCGCAACAAGATACTGAACCTCGCCGAGGGCCGCCGTCACGGCCATCGCCGCCTGATCAAGACCGCCCGTGATTCGGTTATCCGCGGCGGCAAGTTCGCCTACCGCGACCGGCGGGTGAAGAAGCGGGACTTCCGCGGACTGTGGATCCAGCGGATCAACGCCGCCGTGCGCGAGCACGGACTGTCCTACAGCCAGTTCATCGCCGCGCTGAAGAAGGCCGGCATCGAACTGGACCGGAAGGTGCTGGCGGAACTCGCCCTTGAGAACCCGCAGGGGTTCAAGGCGCTGGTTGACCAGGTACAGGCCGCGGCCTGAGCAGTCCCGGCCAGATGGGCACCCCCGACGCCACTCCGGCCTCCCGTCTGAAGGCGGTGACCGAACAGGGCCTTGCCGAGATTGCCTCGGCGGGTTCTGTCGCGGCGCTCCAGGAGATCGATACCCGGTATCTGGGCCGCAAGAAGGGCCTTGTTTCGGATGTCCTCGCCACGCTCCGGAACGTGCCGGACGCCGAGCGGGCCGAACTGGGCAAGGCCGCCAATGCAGCCAAGGAACAGCTCACGGCCGCGATGGAAGCACGCCGCCGTGAACTGTACAGCGCGGAACTGGACCAGAAACTCGCCGCCGAATCGCTGGACATCACCTTGCCGTCGCGGGGAGTGCCGCTCGGCCGCATGCATCCCGTTTCGCAGATGGAACGCGAGGTGCGCGATATCCTGCTCCGGATGGGATTCAGTGTCGTGGACGGGCCGGAAGTCGAGCTCGACTACTACAACTTCGAGGCTCTGAACTTTCCCGCTGACCATCCGGCCCGCGACATGCAGGACACGTTCTATGTCGCTCCCGGCGTGGTGCTTCGCACGCACACGTCGCCGGTCCAGATCCGGGCGATGCTCAAGCGCAAGCCGCCGGTGAAGGTGATCTGCACCGGTCGCGTCTACCGGTGTGATTCGGACCAGACCCATTCACCCATGTTTCACCAGATGGAAGTGCTCTGGATTGACGAGCAGATCACCTTTGCGGACCTGAAGGGCGTGCTGCGGGCGTTTATCCGGGAACTGTTCGGTCCGGAACAGGAAGTCCGCCTGCGGCCGAGCTTCTTCCCGTTCACCGAGCCATCGGCTGAAGTGGACATCCAGTGCGTGTTCTGCGGCGGCAAGGGCTGTGGCGTCTGCAAGCACACCGGCTGGCTTGAGGTGCTGGGAGCGGGGATGGTGGATCCCAACGTCCTCAAGGCGGTGAACTACGACCCCGAAAAGGTGCAGGGGTTTGCATTCGGGACCGGAATTGAGCGGCTCGCCATGTTGAAATACCGGATTCCCGACCTGAGACTCTTTTTCGAGAACGACGTCCGGTTTCTGGGCCGCTACTAGCGTGAATTGCGGGATGAACTGAAGCGATGCGCGTATCGGTAAACTGGTTGAGTGAACTGCTGCCGGGCCTGAAGATCCCGGCGGCCGAGATCGCCCGCGTCCTCACCCAGGCGGGGCTGGAAGTGGAGGCGATCCATGATCCGGCTGTCCAGTGGCAGGGGGTGGTGACGGCCCGCGTGGTGAAGGTCGAGCCGCATCCCTCGGCCGACAAGCTCCGGCTGGCCACGGTTGACGCCGGCGGGGCGGAGCAGAAGGTCGTCTGCGGAGCCCCCAACTGCCGCGAGGGGATGATCGTTCCGCTGGCAAAGGAAGGCGCCAGGCTTCCGGACGGGACGGTCATTCAGGCCGCGAAGATTCGCGGCGTCGAGAGCCGGGGGATGCTGTGCTCGCAGTCGGAGCTGGGGATCTCGGCCGACAAGTCCGGCCTGTGGGAACTTCCGGAGGGAACGGCGGCGGGGCTGCCTCTCGCCGATGTCGCAGGGGACGGCGCTGTGCTGGAGATCGCCGTGACGCCGAACCGCGGCGACGCATTGTCGGTGGTGGGAATCGCCCGCGACCTGGCGGCGCTGCTCCGGCTCGACATGGCCGAGCCGAAGTTCCAGCTTGTGGAATCCGGACCGCTGGCAAAGGATCAGGTTGCTGTCACGGTCGAGAACGGCACCGACTGTCCGCTCTACTGCGGGCGGATCGTGAAAGGCATCCGGGTGGGGCCGAGCCCCTTCTGGCTGTCCCGGCGTCTCCAGGCCCATGGTATCCGTGCGATCAGCAACATCGTTGACATCACCAACTACATTCTTCTGCTCCACGGCCAGCCTCTGCATGCATTTGATCTTGCCCTGCTTCCGTCAAGGGCCATCGGGGTCCGGGGCGCCCGGGCGGGAGAAAAACTGACGACGCTGGACGGCATCGAGCGGCAGCTTTTCGAGGGCCAGCTCACGATCGTTTCAGGTGACGTGCCGGTGGCGCTGGGTGGCGTCATGGGCGGGAAATCCACGGAAGTCACCGGGAAGACGGCGGACGTCTTCATCGAGAGCGCGTGGTTCCATCCGTCAGCCGTCCGGAAAAGCTCGAAGGCGACGGGGCTCGTGAGCGAGAGTTCCTACCGGTTCGAGCGCGGCATTGATCCGGTGCGGACCGGTGTGGCGCTGGACCATGCGGCCCGGATGATGGCTGAACTGGGCGGCGGCGAGGTGTCGAAAGGCCGTATCGAGGTTTCCTCCGGCGGCCTCCGCCCCCGCGAACTGGATCTCCGTCCGGCCCGGATCAGCCGTATCCTCGGATATGAGATACCGGCGGCCACGGTGACCGATGTGCTTGCCCGGCTCGGCATGAAGGTGTCGGGTGGCGGCGCGGCGCTCAAGGTGACGGTGCCGGCGGCACGGCATGACATAGAGCGGGAAATCGATCTTATCGAGGAACTGGTCCGGGTGGACGGCTACGAAAAGGTGCCGGCGACGCTGCCAGCCGTGGCCGCGCAGCCCGTTTCGGATCTCTCGCCGTGGGCGGGGATTGAAAGCCTGAGAAGCCTCCTCGTCGCCCGGGGACTTGTGGAGTGCATCACCTATACGTTTGTTTCCGACCGGTGGCCGGACCAGTTCCGCCTTGCGGCGAACGATCCGCGCCGGACGGCGGTGAAACTCCAGAATGCGATCCGCAGCGACGAGTCGGTGATGCGGACACTGCTGCTTCCCTCGATTGCCGCCGTGGCCAAGTTCAATGCCGATCACGGGGCAGGGCGTCTCAGGCTGTTCGAGCTCGGCCGGGTTTACCGGCCGGTGAAGGGCGAGTCGCTTCCCGCCGAGCGCGGCGTGCTGGCCGCGCTCATCCAGTCCCCGGAAGGCAAAACCTTCTGGGAGCAGGAAAGCGTCCGGGGTGAAACCTTCTTTGAGATGAAGGCACTGGTGGAGGCCATTGGCCCCCGGTTCCATGCGCCACTGAAGACCGGTAGCCGGGCTCAGGAGCCGTTCCTTCATCCGGGCCGGTCGGCAGAGATCGTCCTTAACGGCCAGACCATCGGCGTGTACGGCGAACTCCACCCGGAGACAGCCGCCGCTTACGACCTCAAGGGGCGGATAGCGGTGCTGGAACTGGAAACCGGGCCGCTGGTGAGTCTCCTGCGGAATATGGAACAGCTTCCTGAAACGGACCGGTTCCCGCCGGTAAAACGGGACTTTTCGTTCGTGGTGCCCGATACCGTGCCGGCGGGCAGCCTGACGGCCCTGATCCGGCAGGCGGGCGGAGAGATGGTCCAGGAGGTCGAGGTGTTCGACCTGTTCCGGGGCGGCAAGCTTCCTGAAGGCACCCACTCGCTGGCCGTGGCCGTGCGGCTCCGGTCCAGGGAGGGAACGCTCACCGAGGACCAGATCCGGGCCGTGGAAAGCCGGGTTCTGGAACGTCTCAAGGCCGATTTGGGCGTCGAGCTAAGGCACTAGAAATACTTGTCTTTTCGGCGGGACGGGGTAAGATACCCCAAATGCCGCCACGATGAGTGATGCCGGGGAACAAGGGTTCCCGGCGCGGCTGGTTTGAGGGAAATCTGAATGGGCACGATGACCAAGGCTGATTTTGTCGAGGCGGTCTACCAGAAGGTCGGCTTTTCCAAGAAGGAAGGGGCCGAGATCGTCGAGGGGATGTTCGAGATCATCAAGGAGACCCTGACCGGGAGCGACCGCCTGAAGATATCTGGCTTTGGCAACTTCGTCGTGAAGTCCAAGCGGACCCGTATCGGCCGCAATCCCCACACCGGCGAGGAGATCAAGATCAGTGCCCGCCGGGTACTCACGTTCAAGCCCTCGCAGGTGCTGAAAAACATTCTCAACCCCTGACCGCCGGTTCCCGCCGTTCGTGTCATTGATTTGCCACCGGCAACCGGTTACTCCGGTGCGCGGCGGCGGGACCGCCAGAAAAAAGAACTCGTACCGGGCTGTAGCGCAGTTGGCTAGCGCGCACCCTTGGGGTGGGTGAGGTCGGGGGTTCAAGTCCCCCCAGCCCGACCAGATTTTACCCCCTGTCCGCCCGTGCTCCCGCCAGCCCCACCCGATGCCGGAAACCAAGCACAGCACGGACAAACGCCCCCTGGTTCTCGTTTCCAACGACGACGGCGTCTGGGCTCCGGGCATCAGGGCGCTGGCCGATTCCATGCGTGACATGGGTGCCGAGGTGATTGTCTCCGCGCCCGACCGGGAACAGTCGGCGATGGGCCACGCGCTCACCGTTTCCCGTCCGCTCCAGCGGATCGAGGTCGCCCCCGGCGTCACTGCCTGGGACGGGACGCCGACCGATGCCGTCATCATGGGTGTCAACGTGGTCCTGGAAGGCCGGACCCCGGACCTCGTGGTGAGCGGCATCAATCACGGACAGAACCTGGGCGACGACGTGACCTATTCGGGCACCGTGAGCGCGGCGATGGAAGGGTGCATACTTGGCATTCCGTCGGTCGCCTTTTCGCTCGCCACGAAGGCGCTGGATGCCGACTACGGTCCCGCCTCGAAAGTGGCCGCCGATGTGGCCCGCTGGGTGCTCACCCACGGTCTTCCACCGGACACGTTGCTGAACGTCAACATCCCGGCCATCCCCGCCGCCGAAATCAGGGGTTCCAAGATCACCATCCAGGGCCGCCGCCGGTACGAACAGACCGTAAAGACGATGGAAGGGCCGTTCAACCGGAAGGTTTACTGGATCGCCGGTGAACAGAAGGTGATCGAGACGCACGATCACGCCGACTTCAATGCGGTGAAGGACGGCTTCGTGTCGATTACGCCGCTCCATCTCAACATGACCCACTTCGCGGCGTTGAAGATGATCGTCCATATTCCCACAGCATTCGATAAGTAGTTCGCTAAGCGTGCCGCGTGCCGGTTTTCATGGACAATTTACCCTCATTGACCTATAATTTCTTCGTCCTTCTTCCTCCCGCACGCATCTGGAAAGTTCTGGTGCGATCCGTACGTACATATGCGCTCATGGCGGCTCTCCTGACGCTGGCTGGTTTGTCCGCCTGCGCGCAGAAGCGCGGCGTCTATCACGAGGTCCAGCGCGGCGAGACCTTGTCCGTCATTGCCCGCGGCTACGACATGGACCCCGAACTGCTGGCGATCTGGAACGGCGTCAAGGATCCGAACCGGATCAATGTGGGAGACCGGCTCTGGGTTCCCGGCGCGCAGGAGCCGGTCCATGCGGCGCGCAAGCCACAGGCAGGCGACAAGGCGTCCGATGCACCGCCGCCCCGGCGCTCAAGCGGCGAGCGTGTCGCGTCGGTCGAACCAGCGCCCCGTGCCGTGGTGAAGAGTCCGCCCATTCGCCTCATCTGGCCGCTGGAAAAACCGAAAATGCTGTCTGCCTTCGGTCCCCGTAGCGGCCGCAATCACGACGGCCTTGATCTGGGCGCGCCGAAGGGAACGAAAATCCGTGCTGCCGCCGATGGCCGGGTGATCTATGCGGGCGATGGTCTCCGGGGCTACGGCAACCTTATCATCATCCGGCATACTGGAAACTGGGCGACGGTCTATGCCCATAACGACGAGAACCTTGTGGAGAAGGATGATTTCATCCGCGCCGGAGAGGTGGTCGCCACTGTGGGTGATACCGGTGCCGCCACGACGCCACACCTGCATTTCGAGCTCCGCGACGGCAAGCAGGCCATTGATCCGATGCCCTATCTGCCCTGACCGGCGACTCTGTGACTGGTCATATTCCCTCCTTGAATCCCTGCTAGACTCCCCCGGCATGCGGCGGGCGGAAATTATTGTCATTGGCGGCGGCGTAATGGGTTCGGCCCTGGCGCGGGAGCTGGCCCGCAGCGGCCGTGATGTCGTCATGCTGGAAAAGGCCGTTCCGGGCGCCGAGGCGTCATCGGCGGCAGCCGGCATTCTCGGTGCCCAGGCCGAGGCCGGGGGGCCGGGGCCGTTCATGGACCTGTGCCTGAAGAGCCGGGATCTCTACGAGGGATTTGCCGCCGCACTCCGTGAGGAAACGGGAGTCGATATCTGCTACCGCCGGTCGGGACTGCTCAAGGTCGCCTTCGATGAGCAGTCCCAGGGCTGGCTCGATTCCATTCGGGCGTGGCAGCAGGAGGCAGGACTTCCGGTGGAGGTGCTTTCCGGGGACGATGCCCGCAGGAAGGAACCGGCCCTGTCGCCGGAAGTATCCGGCGCGCTGCATTTTGCGGACGACGGAATCGTGGATAACCGGCTTCTGGTGCAGGCGCTTTTCCGGGCCGCCGTGACGGCCGGTGTGAGCGTCATCAGCGGGGAGACGGTCCGCCGGGTTAGAATCGAAGGCGGGAAGGTGCGCGGAGTCGAGATGGACGGCGGACCAGTGGATGCGCCCGTGGTGTGCCTGTGCGCCGGAAGCTGGTCGTCGCTGGTACCGGGGACGGAACTTCCGCCCGATCTCGTGCAACCGGTTCGTGGCCAGATGCTCGCTGTCCGGACGCCAAAGGGAACACTCGGCCGGGTGGTGTTCACGCAGGAGGGCTACGCCGTCCCCCGTGACGACGGACGGATCATTGCCGGTTCGACGATGGAGATGGCCGGGTTTGAGAAACAGGTGACGGTCGAGGGCCTGCGTAAACTTGCCGGGCTGCTCCAGAAAGCCATTCCGGCTGCCAGGGATGCCGAAGTGATAGAGACATGGGCCGGGCTCCGCCCCTGCACGGCGGACTTCCTTCCGGTCATCGGCCGGACACAGACGGAAGGGCTTTTCATCTCGACCGGCCATTTCCGGAACGGAATCCTGCTCACGCCGGTATCGGCTCGCCTGCTCCGGCAACTGATCAACGGAGAAACTCCGGACATGAGTCTGGAGCCGTTTTCGATCAACCGGTTCGATGTCTAGCTGGAACGGTTCCGGCGTTCAGGTGCCGATCTTGCCCAGGATGTCGTCGATCTCGTCATCGGCTGCGCCGCCGATAAGCGATGTCACCTCGTCCTTGGCCGTCGGCTTGTGCGGGGCTGCCGCATGACTGGCGGCGGCCGGTTGTGATGCGGGGGGACGCGACGGCGGCACATTCAGCCGGGGCGTGGCGGGCGGGGCCTTCAGTCCTGGCGCACCGGCGGGTTTCGGGACGGCATGGGCAGCCGGACTCTGGCCGGTCTGGTCCAGCCCCAGGTCGCTGGCGATCTGGCGGATCAGGCTGGCGCCAATCTGTTCCTGCTTGGTGAGGGAACCTTCGAACAGGGCGTTGTCGCAGATCGTGTTGATGATCCGGGGTATTCCGTGGGAATACTGGTGAACCACCCTGATGGCGTCCGGAAGGAGCAACGGCTTGGTGCAGCCCGAAAGCCGGAGCCGGTGGTCGATGTAGGCGGTCGTGGCTTCCTCGTTCAGCGGCTCCAGGTGGTAGCGCATGGCGATGCGGCCTGCGAGTGGTTCGTCCAGCTTCAGGTTCTGGTCCAGTTCGGGCAGGCCGAAGAAGATGAACGTGATGAGCTTTGACCCGGGTATCTCCAGATTCAGGAGTCCGCGGAACTCCTCCATGATGTCCCGCGTCTGGAGCATCTGCGCCTCGTCGATGAGGACGATGGCCTTCTTCCCCTTCTTGTTGATCTCGACCAGCCGTTCATAGAGCTGGGACAGGACGGTCAGCTTGTCGTCGGCCGGAGTCTTCACCCCCAGCTGCGAGGCGATGCGCTTCAGGAGCCATTCGGCGGTGATGCCGGAGTGGATGATCACCAGCAGCGCCGCTTCGTACTCGTCCTCCGGGAGCTGGTCGAGCATCCGGCGCGCGAGGGTGGTCTTGCCGGCGCCGATGTCACCGACGAGCACACCGAGGCCCTTCATGCCCTCGGCCACGGCCTGCAGCCGGAGCAGCGCCTTGGCGTGCTGCGAGCTGTTGAAATAGAACTTGGAAACCGGCGCGTTCGAAAACGGTTCCTGCGACAGCCCGTAGTACTGGAGATAGTTCATCTCGTATTACTCCATCTACACATACGACACGTTCGCCCGCGTTCCCGAGCCAGGGCCGCTGTCGGGAGCAGGTGGCGGCGTGGGGCCCGAAGTGGCTCCATCGAGCCTGAGTTGTGCGATCAGTTCGCCAGTATGGCGGAACCCCGGTTTTTCCTGGTCAATCCAGACAAGCAGCCCGAGCGCGCCCTCCTTGTCGCCAAGGGCCATCTTCGCATTGGCCAGTTCGTAGGCCATGTTGCAGCGGACTTCGGGTTCATGGGTCTCTCCAAGGCCCTGCTCGAAACTCTCGGCCGCGGCTGCCGGGTTACCCTGGTCGATCTGGCAGAGCCCGATCATGCTCCAGCAGTCAGGCCGCCGCGCCCCGACGCCATCCAGTGCGAGTCTGAACTCGCGTTCCGCCTCGCTGAACAGGCCCATCTCCCGGTAGGCAAGCCCCAGGTCGAAACGGGTCTGGGAATCTTCCTTGGCTACGGTCTTGTCTACGCCCGTCTGGAACGCCTTGAGGACCGATTCGACCGACACCTGCTCGCCGCCGCCGAACTCGGGCGTGAATACGCCGTCCTTCTCTTCTCGTGTCGCCTTTTCCGCGGCGACCAGCTCGTTCAGTTTCGCCTTGGCCTTCGGATGATTGGGTTCCTGGGCGAGTATCATGTCCAGCGTGATGCGGGCCTCGTCGAACAGGCCCTGCTGGATCTCGAAGTCCGCCTGTTCGAGTTCTTCGGTGAACGGTTCCTTCTGGATGGTCGGCAGCTTGATCGGCCGCGGAGCAAGTGGCTTGAATGCCGGTGGCTTCAGCGCTGGCCTGGGCAGTCCGGCCGCTCCTGGCTTTGGCAGCGGCGCAAGTTTGGGGAGTGGTGCCTTTCCGGCGAGTGGCGTCTTCAGGGCAGCGGGAGTCTGAACCCCTGGTTTTACCGGTGCCACGATTGACGGCCGGGCGATGGACGGCGGTTTCAATGCAGGTTTGGGCACAACCAGCGGTTTTCCCGGTTCCGGTTTTGTGATGACCGGCTTTACCATCCCGGATTTGGGCAGTTCCGGCCTGGCAATCGCAGGCGGTTTCACCGCAGGCGCCGCTACCGGCTTCGGTACGGCCGGACCGGGGACCGGTGGCCTCGGGATGACCGGCTTCTGGATAACCGGCGGCTTGCTGATGGCAGGCTTCTGGATAACCGGTGGTTTCAGCACTGGAGCGGGCGAAGCCTTCGCTGCCTGTGGTTGCGCTGCTGGCGGCTGGGGAGGTGGCGCTGCCATGTCCCCGTCCAGGGTGGTGTCGTCGAAGTCGGGTGGCGGGCCGGAGGCGAGTTCTGCTTCGGCTTCCAGCGTGGGCGGAGGAGGAGCCGGAGGTTCCGGGACCGCTTCGTCAGCGATATCCGCTTCGAGCGAACCGCCGTCCAGATGAGCCTCTGCTGGAGCCGGCTCTGGAGCAGGGGGCGGCTCGTCGATCGCCAGTTCGAGCGATGGCTCTTCCGGCGTGTTGAAGTTGAGGTCGGACTCCAGATCGGCGCCAGCCAGCGGGTTCCTGTCGGCCGCTCCGGCTGCAGCGGGTGCACCATGAGCGTCAATGTCGATTTCGATCGACATTTCCTCGTCCGGCGGCAGTTCGGCGTCCGGCTCGACGGTGGGCACTTCGCCACCTGCATTGCCGCCGAGCTGGGCGTCCAGGGCACCACCGACCGCGTTCGCCAGTTCGTCAGAAATCAGCCCCTCATCCATCGCAGCCGATTCGGCCACGATGGCGGCGACATCCGGGTCGATATCGGCCGCCGGTGCCACTCTCTGGGCGGGCGCCGGCGCGGAAAGGAGTGCATGGATGGAGGAGGGATCACCCCCGGCTTTCCCAAAGGCATCGGCACCGGCGTTGACGATTCCGGCGAACTCGCCGCCCCGGGAACCGGCCATCAGCACTTCGCGCATCTTGTGGTAGGCGGGGATGCAGTCCGGCTGTGAGGCGATGAGCCGCTGGAGATGGGTGACGGCCTTGTCGATCAGTCCGTATTTGACGTAGACGTCCGCCTCGGTGAGATAGGCATCGATCTGGTCGGCGGCGATTTCTGCCCCGCTGGCGCCAACGAGCATCGTGTCGAGGTGTTCCTGCCCGGCAATCTCGATGTCGTCATCGACCATGCCGTCGTCATCGCCAATCATTTCCCCGTCTTCGGAACCGATCATCTCCTCGCCAGCGACGTCCACGTCCTCGTGGGCGGTCTCGTCGCCCATTTCGTCTTCGGTCGTCATGTTCGCCTGAAGGGCATGGAGATACTCGGAAGCTCCCTGGTCTTCCGGGTCGATTTCCAGAATGCGTGTGTAGATCTGCTCCAGGCGTGCTGGATCGGCGTTTTCGCCCAGCAGGCGGGCCAGTTCCTTCAGCGCGACCTTCTCATGCTTGGCATTGCCCAGTTCCCGCAGGAGGATGGAAAGGTCCTCGATGGCCTCGACCTCGTTGCGGTGGGTCTTGAGGTAACGCTGCAGTCCCTGGAAGGCCGGCTGATAGCGGCCCAGCCGCATGAGCAGCTTGTAGTAAACCTTGATGTGCCCGGTGTGTTCCGGGTCGAATGCCGCCATCCGTTCGCGGATCCGGATCAGGTCGTCCCAGTTCTGGCTCTGCTCAAGGCCCGGCACCAGCGAATTGAGCTGGCGAATGGCATCTTCGCGATGGCCTTCCCGCGCGTACAGTTCGGCCAGCTTGATCTGCGAGGCGATATTGCCGGGGTCTATCTCAATCAGTTTCTTGATCGCATCCAGCGCCTCGAGAACCTTGCCCTCCTTTTCGTAGTGGGCGATGACGACCTTGATGTAGTTGATCGCGTCGTTGGTCAGTCCCAGCTTGATGCTGACATCGGCGAGGTGCTCGTAGGCGGGAACGAAGTCCGGCTTGATCTGGAGCATCTGCTTGTACACGGCCAGGGATTTCTGGTAAAAACCTTCCCGGGTGTACGAATCGGCGACAAGCGAGTAGCTCTGCAGCGCCTTGGCTATATCACCCTTGCGGTAGTAAAGTTCGGCGATCTTCTGGCGGACACGGGTATCCTTGGGCTCAATCTTGGCGAGCTGCTCGTAGCACTCGATCGCCTTGTCCCATTTCTGGCCCTGAATGTGCTTCTGGGCCTGCTGGATAATCTTGCTCTTGTCGATCGCCAAAACTGCTAACCCTAAGCTTGAAACCGGTTCACCCTAAAGGCTGACGCCGGTCAGGAAACATTCCTGTTCCCATCCCGAACCAACGGCTGCCACCACGCAGCGTTTTATGACTCTTAAATTAGCACTCATTGGGTGACGAAACCATAAGGAATAACAAGCGAAATTAGATAGTTACGCCACTATTTGCGTGTCGGGACGGGGATTGCCGGATGACGCGGCGCGACGTTCTGCAGGCTGGGGCGATTGACCAAAACGGAAAATCCCTGTCAGTCCCGTGATTTAGATCAACTCGTATACACAACTGGACTGCCGGGTTGTCCCGCGCCCGGTCGCAGGGGTAAAAGCGTCCAGCGGAGTTCTGACCAGCTTGCCAGCATTGCCCAACCACTACGGTTTTCACGAACAGCACCGACGGGCGCTGATGGAGAAACTGCCCGACGGGCTCATTCTTGTGCGCGCCGATTCGGAAACAGTCCGCAACCACGACGTCGCCTACCTGTTCCGGCAGTCATCGGACTTCCTTTATCTGACCGGCATCGAGGAGCCCGATTTTGTGCTGCTTCTGGACCCGCGCCGCCGGGAGTCGGTCCTGTTCGTTCCGCCGGTGGACGAAAAACAGATTGTCTGGCGCGGCCATATTCCCTCGCCGTCCGAGGCCGCACGGTTTTACGGTATCCGGCGCGCACACTACCTCGGCGAACTTCCGCGGGAGGTCACGCGCCGGAGGCGCGGGTACCGGCAGGTTTACGGCAACGCCGCCGGACTTTCCCTGGTGAAGCCCCCCGCATCTCGCGGCCTGGTGAAAAAGACGGGCCCCTTCCGTGAGGCGCTTCAGGAACTGCGCGCCGTCAAGACGCCGGGCGAGATCGGGCTGCTCCGCTATGCCAACGAGCAGAGCGCGCGCGGGCACCTGGCGGCCATGCGCGCCGCCCGGCCGGGCCGGTACGAGTTCGAGGTGCAGGCGGATCTGGAGCGGGAGTTCCGGGCTTCCGGCATGCGCCACGAGGGATATCCGTCGATCGTCGCCAGCGGTCCGAACAGCGCCGTGCTCCACTACCAGTCGAACAATCGCCGGATGCAGGCGGGCGAGCTTCTGCTGGTGGACGCGGGCGGCGAGTACCGGGGCTACACGGCCGACATCACGCGCACGTTTCCGGTGTCTGGAAAGTTCACCCGCCGCCAGCGTGACCTCTACGAGGTGGTCCTGGCTGCCCAGGTCGAGTGCATCAGCCGGGCGAGGGCGGGCATCACGAGCGCGGAACTGCATATCCATTCGCTCCGTGTGCTCGGCGAAGGCCTGAAGGATCTCGGCTTCCTGAAGGGCGGTATCTCGGAACTGGTCGAGGCGGGTGCCGTCGCCCTGTTCTACCCGCACGGCCTGTCGCACATGCTGGGGCTCGACGTCCATGACGTGACGGGCGGCCGCCGGCGCAAGCTCCGCACACGGGGCCGGCCGGTACTCCGGTTCAACGCGAAACTGGAGCCGGGGTTCGTTGTCACGGTCGAGCCGGGACTTTATTTCATCGAGGCGCTGATCAGGAGCCCCATCCGCCGGAAGAAGCTGCGCGGCATGGTGAACTTCGCACTGGCCGAGAAGTATCTGGATTTCGGCGGTATCCGCATAGAAGATGACGTGGTGATCCGGCCCAGCGGGCCGCCGCTGGACCTGACCGTGGTTCCCAAGGCGCCCGCCGACGTGGAAGCGGCCTGCGGGCGCCGCTGAAACCCCGCCAGTGGAAAATCCGGCGATTCCCGTATAAGTTATGGGCCCCTGGAAAGGCGGCACATTGAGTGTCTGACAGCAAGCCGGCGAACGTGCTGACCGGCGAAACCGAGCACCTGGTCGACAAGACCTACGAGATCGAGGCGGCGGAGGCATCCGCCGAGCGGGTCCGTGTTTTTGAACGCTTCGGATCCGAATACAGGGCCGGCGAGATGATCTTCCATGAGGGCGATGCCGGCGGCGAGATGTACATCGTCCAGGAAGGGAAGGTGAAGCTGTTCAAGCTGATCCGCGGCACCCGGAAGGTGCTGCAAACAGTCGGTCCCGGCGAATTCTTCGGCGAGATGTCGGTGCTCAACCACCGGCCCCGCAGCCTGTCGGCCGAGGCGGCCACGAACGTCCGCCTGCTCCGGTTCCAGCAGGAAGGCTTTGAAAAGCTGATCGTCAACAACCTGGGTCTCGCCATCCGGATCATCAAGACGCTCGCCTCGCGTCTCCAGAACGCCGACAACCACATCGTCAACCTGCTGTATCACGATATCGAGAGCCGCGTGATCAATGCGCTGCTCCAGATCGCTGATGACAAGGGACTTCCGTCCGATGACGGGGTCCACGTCAATATCACTCCCCGCGAGATGGCCGAGACGATGGGTGTCGATGTCACCCAGGTGAAGCGGGTGATTCTCACGCTCCGCGACAAGGGCATCGTGAAACTGGAAAAGACGGCCGTCCTGATCCCCTCGGTCGAACGGCTCGCCAAGACACTCGACCTGCTTTCGCTCCGGCATGAGCTGGGGTTCTAGGCCAGCTCGCCCTCCCTGCGTGGCCGGATCGAATAGTAGACCCAGATGCCATAGAGCACGACCGCGATCCGGAGCGTATTCCGTATGAGGGCGGTCCGTCCCACCCGGTGCTCCAGCCCGGCAATCCGGTCCTCCTGATCGGTGATCTGCTGCTCGTAGGCGGCCTCGCGCTGCTGACGTACGGCCTGCGGAATATAGGTCACGCCACGAACCGGACAGCGGACCCTGAGTTCTGTCCAGTTGACCCGGTCCGGGATTCGCAGGGCCGAAGGCTCGGCCGAACGGAGCCGGAACAGGAACTCGAAGTCGTAGCGCCCGGGCTGGTCGAGATAGCCGGCCATATTGACGTTGACCTCGCGGGCAGGTTTTGGCTCGCCCGGCCGGAGCGTGCGGGAGTTCCTGGCGAAATCATATTCGCCGAGATTCCGGCTGTACATTTCCCTCTCGTAGGCGACCCGGGACGTGAAGTCGTCAGCGGGGTTTCCGGTGCCAGCGTCGATCCACCGTTCCGAGGTGATGACTGCCTGCTCGATTTCGAACACGGCCCGCTCGCCCTGGTTGCTGGCGAGGACGAACGTGGCGGGTACGTCGCCGCCGTCGTCCTCTCGAAGAACCGGACGGTAATTGAGAGTGAACGCGGCAGGCAGCGCTCGCCCGCGGAGCAGTTCACACAGCGCCTTTTCATCGCCCGCGGACCCGGTCTCCCGTTTCGACTCATTCTTCAGGTTGTCGAGATCGGTATGGGCCCGGCTGAGGGCGGTCCGCTGCTCCCGGTGGGAAAGCTCGTACGTGCCGATGACAAAGACGAACACCAGCGGCATGGCGACATAGGCAAACAGCATCCACAGGAGCTGCGCTGTCGTGCGGTCGTTCTCGAACCGCGCCCGCTGGAAAGCGAGGTCGCCCGGCAGCACGGCACCCTGGATGGCGTCCTTGCCGATGCCGATCTTGGCGAACACGACCCCGCACTTGATGCACTCGGCGCTTTCGGTCTGCTGGGTGCCGCACTTGGGACAGGTGATGCTACCGCGGAGGGGTTTCAGCGGCTCACGCACGGGTGCGGCAGGGGCCAAAGAAACGGCAGGCGGCAGGTTCTCGCCGGGTGTCCCGGCAGGCTCCTTCGCGGATTCCTTCAGCGTCCTGTAAAAGGCATGGTAGTAGCGCTGCAGCCGGTCGCGCTGGTGTTTCTGTTCTTCCGGAGGGAGCGTGCCCTTGCCAAGAGCGGCCAGGTAGCTGCGGAAACTGGTTTCCGAAAACGGTGTCTCCTGGAGCAGGCAGAACAGCTCGTACCGCTCGGCTGTCTGGACGGTTTCCTCCAGTTCGGCGGCGTCCAGTCCCAGCCCCTGCACGACCAGCCGGAAATCCTCCAGCCGCTTTTTCTGTTCCGGTTTGAGCTGCACGGGGGCAGTCTAGTTCAATCGCCCGGGGGAAGGGGAACCGCGGCTACCGGCAGCGGGTATGGAAAGCCCTCCAACCCCCGGATTTGATTCCGGTTTGTCAGGCCGTGTATGTGCCTTGTCCTTGAGGCGCGGGTGCCAGTGCAGGCTTTAGATGGACTTCAATTTTTACCGGGTCGGACTGCTTCCTCCATATATTCTGGCTGAAGTTACCAAGCTGAGGTCCGAGGCGCGGGCACGCGGCGAGGACGTGGTTGATTTCGGCATGGGAAATCCCGACCATCCGACCCCGAAGCACATCGTGGACAAGCTGGTCGAGGCCGCCCAGCTCGGGCGCAACCACCGCTACTCGCTTTCGGTGGGAATCCGGGGGTTGCGTCTGGCGGTCGCCGACTGGTACGCGGCCAAGTTCGATGTCCGGCTCAATCCCGACAACCAGGTGATCGCGACCATCGGTTCGAAAGAGGGGCTTTCGCACCTCATGTTCGCCATCGTGAATCCGGAGGCCAGGGACGCCGTGCTGGTACCGGACCCCTGTTATCCGATTCACCGGTGGGCCGTGGTGCTGGCGGGCGGGACGGCGGTGGACATTCCCCTGAATACCACCGGGGAGTTCCTGGAACGGATCCGGGAGCGGCTCGCCTCGCGCAAGGGGCCGAAGCCGAAGGGCCTCATCGTCAGTTTCCCGGCGAACCCCTCGACGCATGTCTGTGACCTGAGGTTTTTCGAGGAGATCGTCGAGCTGGCGAACCGGCATGACCTGTGGGTCGTTCACGATCTCGCTTATGCGGACCTCGTGTTCGACGGCTACCGTGCGCCGTCCATCCTTCAGGTACCGGGCGCGAGCGAGCGGTGCGTGGAGAGTTTCACGCTTTCCAAGTCGTACCACATGCCCGGCTGGCGGGTGGGTTTCCTCGCCGGAAACCAGAAGATTGTCGGTGCCCTGGGCAGGCTGAAAAGTTACCTCGACTACGGCATGTTCCAGCCGGTGCAGATCGCCGCCGTGGCGGCGCTCCGTAGCCCGCCGTCGGTGGTCGAGGAAGTGCGCCTTCTCTACAAGGAGCGGCGGGACTGGCTGGTGAACGGCCTCAATCGCGCCGGCTGGCCGGTCGAGGCGCCGAAGGCCACCATGTTCCTGTGGGCGCCGCTGCCGGAAAGCCACCGGGCTATGGGTTCGCTGGAGTTTTCCAAGATGCTGGTGAGAGAGGCACGGGTGGCGGTCGCCCCCGGCATTGGTTTCGGCCAGAATGGCGACGGGCACGTTCGTTTTGCGCTGATCGAGAACCACAACCGCATCAAGCAGGCCTGCCGGGCGATCAAGCTGGCTCTACAGAAGCCGCCGGAACTGCCTCCGCCCGCGAAAAAACCGTCCCGCCGGGCTTCCGCCGCCGGATCCGGGCGGGGCCCCAGAGGGAAGAAACCGTGAGCGTCGGCGTCGGCATCATCGGGCTGGGAACCGTCGGGCTGAAAACCGCTGCTATTCTGGGCGGCGGGGAAAATGGTTCGTTCGGCCACAAGCTCCGCGAACCGGTAAAGCTGGTCCATGCGGCCGACCGGGGCGTCTCGCGCGGCGAGAAGTTTCCCGGACTTCCGGCCGGGTGCCGCCTGTCGGCCGATGGCAGGGCTGTGGTGGACGACGGGGACGTGCAGATCGTGGTCGAACTGATCGGCGGCGTGACCTCGGCGAAGGATCTGGTGCTCGCCGCGCTCCGCAAGGGCAAGACCGTCGTCTCGGCCAACAAGGCGCTCATCGCCCACCATGCCGAGGAAATCTTGGACGCCTGCCGGTCAGGCGGCGCGGATTTCCTGTTCGAGGCGAGCGTCGCGGGCGGAATCCCGGTGATCCGTGCGCTCCGCGAGGGGCTCGCTGGCGATCGCGTGAATGGTATCAAGGGGATCATCAACGGCACCTGCAACTACATCCTGACGGAGATGGAAAAGCGGGGCGTCGAGTACGAGCCGGTCCTGAAAGACGCGCAGCGGCTGGGCTATGCCGAAGCCGATCCATCGTTCGACATCGACGGTATCGATGCCGCCCACAAGCTCTGCGTGCTGATGATGGCCGCCTTCGGTGCACGGTTTATGCCCGGCACCATTCGGGCCACCGGCATCAGTTCGGTGTCGCTGAAGGATATCCGTTACGCCGGGGACTTCGGCTTCGCAATCCGCCTGCTGGGGACGGCAGCCCGCGGTGCCGACGGCCGCATCGCGGCACGCGTCGAGCCGGTGCTCGTCTCCCGGCGCTCCCTGCTCGCCCATGTGGACGGTCCCATGAACGCCGTGCTGGTGGAGAGCGAGAATCTCGGAACAACCATCTATTTCGGCGCTGGTGCCGGCGGCGGGGCCACCGCTACCGCCGTTGTGGGCGACATTCTGGAGGCCGTGCGCGGTCTCGGCTGCCGGGGGCGGGTGCCGGTATTCGGCCATAACCGGCTGGAGGCGGGCGTTCCGGCCGACCTCGCCGCGATGGCTTCGCCATTTTTCCTCCGGTTCGAGGTCCGTGATGAGCCGGGGGTGCTCGCCGCCCTTGCCCAGGCACTTGGCCAGAACGGGGTTTCCATCGCCCGTATGGTCCAGTCGGATGGCGAAACCGGGGATCACCCGGTCGAGGTCGTGATGATGACCCACCCCGTCGCCGAAAAGGGGCTCCTCAAGGCCCTTGAAGCCGTCCAGAGCAGGCCGTTCCTGCTATCGGTTCCCCACCGGCTGCGGGTCGAGCAGTCGTAAGAGATATTTATAAGTCACTGTATTTACTTGACTATTCAGGTCTTTTGGCACCTGGATAACGTAAGGCGTCATTTCTGGATTGACGCGGTGGGTCGAAATGGACAGAATTGGCGTTGGGGCGGGCCCGGGGCGGCAGGGGTTTCCATGAAACGGCAGAAGTCGGACTACACCATTCAGGCGGTTTCGCATGCGCTGGAGCTTCTGGAGGAGTTCAAGTCCTCGGCAAGCGACGAACTGGGCGTGACGGAACTGGCCAAGCGGCTCAAGCTGCACAAGAACAACGTGTTCCGCCTGCTCGCCACGCTGGAGCACCACGGATATATCGAGCAGAACCCGGTGACGGGGAACTACCGGCTCGGCATCCGCGCCCTGGAACTCGGCCAGACGTTCATCCAGCAGTCCGGCCTCGTCCAGTCGTCTCGCCCGGTGCTGGAAGACCTCGTCCGGAAGACCAACGAAACGGCCTACGTCGCCATCCTCCGGGACGGCCAGATGGTTTACCTCGATGTGGTCGAGTCCACCCACGTGATCCGGGTGGTGCCACGGGTGGGGTTGCGGCTTCCGGTTCACTGTACGGCCGTTGGCAAGGCGATGCTCGCGCACATGTCCGAAGATGAAATCAAGCGGATATTCCCGCTGGCCAGCCTCACCGCCTACACCGCCCGCACGATCATTGACCGGGGCGAGTTCGTCGAGCACTTGAACCGGGTCCGCTCCGGCGGTTACGCCACTGATAACGAAGAATATGAAGAGGGCGTGAAATGCGTGGCCGTCCCGATTTTCGATCATACCCGCCATCCGGCCGGAGCCATCACACTGTCCGGCCCCAGTTCGCGCATGGGCGACGAACGGATCGCCCGGGAGCTGGCGCCCGCCGTGATCGACGCCGCCCGGCAGATCAGCCACCGGCTCGGTTTCGAGAAGCAGCCGGCCGCCTGAGCCGGTTCCATCTGGTGCTCATGGCCGCATTGGCGGCCGCCGCACTCCTGCAACCGGCTCCCTCGGCCGCCCAGACGAGCCGCGCCCTGCGCGACCTGGAAAACGACATCATCCGCGTCGCGAAGGAGGTCACTCCCTCGGTCGTGTTCATCGAGGCCGTGCTCCGGCGGAACAACGACCAGCAGATCGTCACCGGATCGGGGATCATCTTCGGACGCGACGGAGTGCTCTTCACCAACCAGCACGTCATCGAAAACGCCACCAAGGTGACGGTGACGGTACCGGGCATACGCGAATCGTTCGCGGCGGAAGTGCTCGGCGAGGACGCCCAGACCGATTTCGCCGTGATCAGGATAGACCCCGGCAAGCACGCAAAGAGCCTGCGCCCGGCGAAGTTCGGCAAGTCGGCCGATCTCAAGGTGGGCTCGCTGGTGCTCGCCATCGGAAATCCCTACGCGCTGGACGGGAGCGTCTCGTTCGGCATTGTCCAGGCCAAGGGCAGGAACCTGCGGTTCAAGGGTGTCATCAACGAGTTCATCCAGACCGACGCACTGATAGACCAGGGCTCCTCCGGCGGGCCGCTGGTGAACTTCAGCGGCGAGGTGGTGGGGATCAACTCCATTGCTGCCGGGCGGGGCATTGGCCTCACCATCCCCATCGAGACGGCCCTTGGCGTCCACCAGAGCATCATGGAGCGCGGGTCGATCCGGCGCGGGTGGCTTGGCGTCAGCTTCCAGCCGCTGACCCGCAAGCTCGCCTCTTACTGGAAACTCCAGGGGGAAACCGGCGCGGTGGTAAACCGCGTGATGCCGGGCTCACCGGCCGACGCGGCGGGCCTGAGGCCGGGGGACATCGTGACACGGTTTGGCGGGACCGAGGTGGACGTGCCTGATGAGACGGACGTGATGGCCTTCACCCGCATGGTGGCCGCCACCCAGCCGGGGGAAGTGGTCGAGATCGTGCGGATCCGGGACGGCCAGCCGGCGACGGTGAAAGTCACGGTCGGCACCCAGCCCAAGGTACGGCCCGAGACGGTCGAGACCCAGTACGGCTTCTTCGTCCAGGACATCACCACGGACGTGATGCTCACCCGCAAGCTCGATTCGATGGAAGGGGCGATCGTCTCCTACGTTGTCCGGGGCGGCCCCGCCGACGAGGTGGGGATGCTGCCGGGTGACGTGATCCGCCGGATAGAGGGCAGGGCGGTGAAGAATCTCGATGACGTGCGCGCTGCCATCAAGGCGGTCGAGGGGCTGGAGCGGTTCATGGTCGAGGCTGAGCGTTCCAGCGACCTGCGTTTTTACCTGATCGAGCGCCGGCGCGAGCCGGGCGTGGTGAGCACCCCCGCCCCGTGAGTCCCCGGCGGAAACGCGGTCCGGAGTCCCCGCCGGAACCGGAGGAGTTCGCCGGCGAAGACGGCCGCGCCGGACTGCCGGTCCCGGTGCTCGCGCTCTGCACTTTTCTCACCGGCTTTTCGGTGCTCGCCGTCGAGATCGCGGGGCCCAAACTCCTTGCCCCGTGGCTCGGCGATTCGCTCTACACCTGGTCCACGACCATCGCCGTGGTCCTGGGCGCGATGGCCGCGGGTTACGTGGCGGGCGGCTGGCTTGCCGACCGGCGGCCGGACGCGCAGACATTTTTCCTGGTGATCCTCGCGGGCGGGGCGCTCACGGCGCTTATTCCGCCGCTTTCGGGCGCCGTGACCGGCGAGGACCTCGCCCGCATGTCACCCGTGGGGGGGACCGTCTACGCCTGCCTGATCCTGTTCGCGCCGCCGTGCCTCGTCCTGTCGATGAGCTGGCCATTTGCCGTGCGGCTCGTCTTTTCCACCGGCTCCACGCTGGGACGCCGCGCCGGTTTCGTCGGCAGTGCATCCACTCTGGGTTCCATCGCCGGAGCCGTGGGTGGCGGCTGGCTGCTCGTTCCCGCGCTGGGAATCCGCAGCACCTTCTGGGTGGCGGCGGCGATTCCCGTGCTGACCGGGACTGCCGGGCTTCTGTTCTGCCGGATTCCAGGAAGAACGAAAGCGGCGGGGATTGTGCTCGCTCTCGCGGCCCTGGGCGCGGGCGCGTGGCCGGAGCCCCGGCCGGAGAACGGCGTCATCCACCGCGAGCACAGCTTCTACCACCGGATCGACGTCACCGAAGAAGGCACGGTGCGCTACCTCCGCCTCAACTCGACTTACGAGGGCGGGCGCGACATGGAGACCGGCGAACTCGCCTTTGAATACCTCAAATACTGGCCGCTCATGCTGGACAGTGCCCGGCCGCCCCGGAAGCTGCTGTTCCTTGGCGCGGGGGCCTACTCGCTGCCCGGCTTCCTCGCCGAGCGTTACCCGGATGCCGGGTTCACGGTCGTTGACATTGATCCCGCCCTGCACCGGGTGGCCTCCCGGTATTTCGGGGCGGACGACATCCCCCATCTTGTCCGCGCAACGGGGGACGCCCGCCGGTTCCTCATCCAGGACACCAGCCGTTACGACGCCATCTTCGCCGACACCTACCAGGGGGTGAACCGCATTCCGCCGCACCTTTCGACGGTGGAATACTTCCGCCTGATCCGGAGCCGCCTGACGCCTGAGGGGCGGCTCCTCATCAACGTCATCGGGGCGAAGGAGGGCGACGGATCGCGCCTCCCCGGCGGGATGATCTCGGCCCTGCGCGAGGCATTCCCCCATGTCCGCGTGTTCGCCACGCGGTACTACGACGGCCGGATTCCGCAGAACCTCATGCTGCTGGCATCGAATGAGGCGGTGCCGATGGACCGGGATGAACGGTTCCACCCGTTTCAGCGGATGGAAGTGAAATGGATGGCCAGTTACCCGGCCTTCACCGACGACCATGCGCCGGTGGACGCGCTGGCGGCGCTGATGCTGAAGAGGAGTTTCTGATGGTCCGGCGGTTTCCGTCCCTGGACCGCGGCTGCCTGCTGGCGGGCTGCCTGCTCGTCGCCGGTTTTGGAAGCTGCGGCAAGCCCGTGGACGGTTCCGGCGGCCGGCATGAACCCCGCCCGGAGCACACTGCCTGGCAGGAGGCACTCTGGGTGGACGCGCTCCCGCCGCGCCACGTGGGACACCCTGAACGGCTCGCCGCGCTGGAGCAGATCGCCGCACGCCTCCGGGGCTACGGTTTCGAGGCGGAACTGAAACGCTTCCGGCTGCCGGACTCGACCCCGCACTGGGGCGGCATGGAACTGGCGAACCTCGTCGCCCGGCGCGGCCCCACATGCCAGCAGACGATCCTGCTGGGCACCCACTGGGATACCCGCGCCGTGGCGGACGAGGAGATTGATCCCGTGCTCGCCGGGCTGCCGGTGCCGGGCTTCAACGACGGGACGAGCGGCGTCGCCGTCCTGCTCGACATCGCCCGGCGGATGCAGGCACGGACGGAGCTTCCCTTCGGCATCGAGATCGTGATGTTCGATGCCGAGGAGGGCGTGAAGGGCACCGACCTCTACTTCACCGGCTCCAAGCGGTTCGCCTCGGAACTCGCCGCCGGGGAGGTCGCCTGCTACCGCGCCGCCGTGGTGTTCGACATGGTGGCCGACCGCGACTACCTGGTCCGGGCCGAGGATCTCTCCTTCCGCGGCTACCCGTGGCTTTACGAGGAACTGTTCCGGCATGGCGACCGGGCGGTGTTCCGCCCCGAACCCGGCCGCATGATCTTCGACGACCACCTGGCGCTCATGGCACGCGGCATCCCCTCGGCGCTCGTCATAGACCTCGACTATCCCCACTGGCACAAGCGCACCGACACGAAGGAGAACTGCTCGCCCGTGAGCCTCCAGCAGACCGCCGACATGGCCGTCCGCTGGCTGGAGGAGATGATTGCGAGGGGCGGGGAAGCAGGAACTAGCTCGCCCTGACCGTTCTGCTTTCGGCCCAGCGGCGCAGGGCGTCCACCTTCTCGTACATGACCACCGACAGGGGCTGGGTGGACCGGAACTCCTCGACGATGTGCGGGGTGGTGAGCTTCTTCTCCGGCGAATCGAACGCCCGGTAGAGGGCGCCCACGATCCCCTGCTCGATCTCCGCGCCGGAGCAGCCGTCGCTCGCCTCCACCAGCCGGTCCATGTCGAAATCGGCTACGGACCGGCCCCGGCTTTCCAGGTGCAGCGTGAGGATTTCCCGCCGCTCGCCGGGCGTGGGCAGGTCAATGAAGAAGATCTCGTCGAAGCGGCCCTTCCTGAGCAGTTCCGGCGGCAGCCCCTCGATGTCATTGGAGGTCGCCACGAGGAAGACCCGCGACTTGCGCTCCTGCATCCAGGTGAGCAGGTAGGCGAGCAGCCGCTTCGAGAGCCCGCCGTCCATCTCGTCCTGCTGGATTCCCTTCTCGATTTCGTCCAGCCACAGGACGCACGGCGCGGTGTGCTCTGCGATCTCAATCGCCCGGCGGAGGTTTTTTTCCGTCTCGCCCACGTACTTGTCGCGGATCCGGCCGAGGTCGAGCTTGAGCAGCGGGAGATTCCACTCATGGGCGATCACCCGCGCCGCCAGCGACTTGCCGCACCCCTGCACGCCGGTCAGCAGGAGCCCCTTGGGCGGCGTGAGGCCGAACGCCTCGGCCTCGCGGGCGGTGAGCGCGGCGCGCCGCCGGGCGAGCCAGCCCTTGAGGTTCTGCATCCCGCCGAGCTTCAGCGGCCCTGCGTGGGTATCCACGAACTCCACCACGCCGTCGTCCTCGAAGATCCGCCGTTTCTCGTCGAGCAGTTTCTTCAGGTCGCTCGTGTCCAGCCTGCTGTCCTCCAGAACCAGCTTGGTGAGGATGCGTTCTATCTCGGCGAGCGTGAGGCCCTGGAACCGGCGGGCCAGTTCGGCGTACTGGGGCTTGGTGAGCTCGAACGTGAAGGTGTGCTCGCGCTTGAGGGCAATGAGCGTGGACTGGATCGTCTGCTGTATTTCGGCGATCGAGGGCGGCTTCAGGTCCACCTGGGCGGCCTTTGCCTGGAGCGAGGGCGGGATCTTCACGCCGTTTCCGATGACCGTGAGCGTGCTGCCGATCTTGTGGAAGTGGCGGGCGACGCGCTGGAGCATCTCGATCACCTTCGGGTCGTCCATGAAATGCTCGAGCTGCCGGAAGTCATAAACCGTGCGGATGGGGATGTTCTCGATGAACTTAAGCGCATCAACCAGCTCCAGCTTGCCCTCGTAGGCGAACTGGCCGTCGGCCCCCCGGAGCCCGTCCACCGGATCCCAGGAGAGCATCCGGATGTTGGCGGCCCGCGCCGCCCGGCCGAGAATGTGCTCGCCGCGGTCGCGGCTCCGGCTGTCCAGCACCAGGATGGGGTAGCGGGAGAGAAGGAGCGTCTTGATCTCGTCGATCTGGTCGAGAGCCATGGGTTTTAAGCCGCTGCCGGTTGCCCCGAAGGGGCCGGATTCCTTTACGGTTTCAGTACGTTGCATGAGTAGCCGCTCCCGTAGTCAGGCTCAACCTTGCCAGTTCCGGATTCATCACTAGATGGGTGATCTTCGCAGGGGCCGCCTTGCCGGCCCCTGCCGCGCTCATGGGAAACGCACGAAAAAGACGAACGGAGAGTTTTCATATGGCCACCGGCGACGCCCCCGCACAGAACGAACCGATCCCCGGTGCCGAGGCGCTGGACGCCTATAGCCACGCGGTCATGCGGGTGGCCGAACAGGTCTCCCCGGCCGTGGTGAAGATCGAGGTCGCCAAGGCCCTCGTCCCCCGGCCCCGGATGTTCCGCCCCCGCCGCTGGCCGGAGGCGCGGGGGTCGGGGTCGGGCGTCATCTTCACGCCCGACGGCTACATCCTCACCAACCATCATGTGGTGGAGGGCGCGGGGAAGATCCGTGCCGTGATGAACGACGGCTCCGCCCATGACGTGCAGAAGATCGGCGCCGACCCGCACTCGGACCTCGCCGTGCTCAAGCTGTACGGCTGGAAGTTTCCCCATGCCGAACTGGGCGATTCGAACGAACTGCGCGTGGGGCAGGCGGTGGTCGCGGTGGGAAACCCGTACGGCTTCGAATGCACGGTGACGGCGGGCGTCGTCTCGGCGCTGGGACGTACGCTCCGGGCCCGGTCGGGAAGGCCCATCGAGAATGTCATCCAGACCGATGCCGCCCTGAACCCCGGCAACTCCGGCGGGCCGCTGGTGGACACGCGGGGCCGGGTGGTGGGAATCAACACGGCGATCATCTGGCTCGCCCAGGGGCTGTGCTTCGCCATCCCGTCGGACACGGCCCGGCGCACGGCGGCGACGCTGCTCTCCAAGGGGCATATCCGGCGCGGGTGGCTCGGCCTCGGCGGCTCGCGGGTGAGGCTTGCCGAGCCGGAACGCCGCAGGCTCCAGGTGGCGCAGGAGAAGGCGATGGTGGTCAAGTCGCTCGCCGGCGGCGGTCCGGCGAGCCGCGCTGGGCTTCGCGCCGGCGACCGGATCGTCTCCATCGGCCCCCGGCGCGTGGAAGGGCCGGACGACATCCTGAACTACCTGGACGAAAGCTCCATCGGCCGCCGCGTTCCGCTCAAGATCATCCGGGGCGATGCCCTGGTGGACCTCGACGTGACGCCGGAGGAGCTGAAGGAGTAGTTTTTACTTCTTCCAGCCGCCGCGGGCGCCCTGGACCATGCCGAACGGTCCGACCGGCCAGTTGAATCCGAGCGTCATCACCTTGTCGATGTCGGCGGGAGTGGCGAGCCCCTCCGCCACGACCTTCTGCGCCTCCTGGATCATGGCGAAGTAGATGCGGTTGGCGGCGAAGCCGTACTTGCCGGGGGCGTCCTTCACGCGGATCGACTCCTTGCCAATCTTCCTGACGAACGCCTCGCAGCTTTCGATCGCTGCGGGCGAGGTTTCCGGGTGATGGATGATCTCCACGACTCGCATCACCGGAACAGGCGAGAAGAAATGAAGCCCCAGGAACTGGCCGGGCCGTTTCACCGACCGGGCCAGTTCTGTGACGGAAAAACCGCTCGTGTTGGTGGCGATGACCGCCTCCGGCTTCAGCGTGCGGTCCAGTTCGGCCAGTACCTTTTCCTTGAGTGGCTTGTTCTCGGGCACCGCCTCGATGACGAGATCGGCCCCCTTAAGGTCCGGAAGATCGAGCGTGAACGACACCCGCTTGAGGGCCGCCCTGGCGTCCTCTGGCGTCACCCGCCCGCGGTCCACCGCCCGTTCGAGCCCGTAGCGGCCTGTGGACAGGTCGAGTTGCGATTTTTCGAGGAACTTCTCCTCGACCTCCTTCACGAAAACGCTGAACCCCGCAAGGGCCGCCACCTGGGCGATACCGGTACCCATGACGCCGCCACCAACGATTCCGATGGTTGAAAAGTCCATGCTGAGGCCGCCTCCCGCCTTCCGGGCTGAATGGCCAGTCGGATATCATACCGGCAGGGAGGGAACCAATGCCGCGCCGGGCCGCCGCGCCTGATTCGCTCGCTTCGCTGCTGGCCGAGGTCCGGGCCTGCCGCCTGTGCGAGGATATGCTCCCGCTGGGTCCGAACCCGGTCTTGAGGGCGTCGGAGACGGCGCGTCTCCTCATCGTGGGACAGGCGCCGGGCACGAAGGTCCATGCCACCGGCATCCCCTGGAACGATCCGAGCGGCGAGCGGCTTCGCGACTGGATGGGAATCGGCCGTGAGCGGTTCTATGACGAGCGGCGCATCGCCATCATCCCGATGGGCTACTGCTACCCCGGCAAGGGGGAGCGTGGCGACCTGCCGCCCCGGCCGGAGTGCGCCGAGGTGTGGCTGCCGAAACTGCTCGCAAAACTGCCGAAGGTCGAGCTGACGCTGCTCATCGGACAGTACGCCCAGGCCCACTATCTCGGGAGCAGCCGGAAGAAGACCCTTGCCGAGACGGTCCGCCGCTGGCGGGATTACGGACCCCGTTACCTGCCGCTTCCGCACCCCTCGCCCCGCAACCTCATGTGGTTCCGGCGGCACCCGTGGTTTGAAAGGGAAGTCGTGCCCGCGCTGAAACGCCGGGTGGCCGAACTCACGGCGTGAGGCCGGGCGGCAGGTTGTCAGCCCGGCGGACCTGCTGGTGGAAGACCACGCCGAAGGCGGCGGCGATTTTCGGGATAATGGCTTCCGCCATCATGGTCACGCCGAGTTTCTCAAGGCTGGTGACGGGCGCGGCGGGACCGGGGACGGCATCCGCCGTGGCAAACTCCACGGGCGAGAGATCGGGCGCGACGTTCAGGAAGAAACCGTGACGGCTCACGCCGCGGGAAAGATGCACACCGGTACCGGCGATCTGGCGGCCGTCCACCCACAGGCCCGCCGCCGCCGGGCGGGTAAAGACCGCCACCCCTGCATCCTTCAGGACCAGCATCAGTGCCCGCTGCATGAGGGCGACGAAGGCGCGGGGGGATAGATTCTGCCGGGTGATGTCGAAAACCGCATAACCCGAGATCTGCCCCGGCGAATGGTACCACGGGTCACCGCCACGGCTGGTCAGCACCGGCTCGATGCCGTGCCGCCGGCAGTATTCCGCGCTCCAGCAGGCGGGACTCTCCTTCAGACGCGGGCTGAACGAGTAGGTCGGGGGATGCTGCGCCAGCAGGAGGTAGTCGCTGTCCAGTTCACTGCGGCGGCCGGCCAGTTCGTCCTGGATCCGGATGCACCGGCCATAGGGGATGGTCCCCATGTCAATCCAGTGAAGCGGCGGGTTCATCTTCCTCGCCTTGTTACTGGAGCAGGAGCAGGGGGACCGCCGAACCAGCCACTCCAATTGCCAGCCCCTGGAAAACCTCCGGCACCGTGTGGCGGCGGTCGCGGACCCGGCTCCACATGACGAGCGCCGTGAGGGCGATTCCGGCCGGGATGACGGCCGTCGTCTCGCAGATGGCAATGGCGGTGAATATCCCCGCGTTTCCGGCGGTGTGCATGCTGGGCTTGGAGAACAGTGTCCCGGTGTGCATGGCCGCCATCACCAGCATGGCGGCGAGCACCACGTTCTGGATAAGGTCGGTGGCCCCGTGGTACCGGAAGGTGATGTAGACCAGCACGAGGTTGAACATGCCGATGGGGAAGATGTAGCGGCGGTCCTCACGGAGCGACATGAAGACGTCCGAGGTCCGGCCCGACCGGAACAGGTAGACGAGGTAGGCCGCCGGGGCGAGCACGGCGAGGAACGTCACCTGCACGGTGAGCCGCAGGGTGATGTCCGACCATCCGCCGAACTCGCGGATGCCGACATACAGCGCCGGCGGCGTCCCGATGACGAGCGGATGCAGCAGGAAGCCGCAGGCCCTGGCGAGCCGGGTCAGCGGGTCAGCGGATGTGGTGCCTGCATCATCGGTCATGGACCGGTTCATATCACGTACGGAGCTGCCGGGGTAAGCCCCGGCAGTTCCGGTTTCTGCATTGACACGGCCGCCGTCGCGTAGGATAGTTTTCCGCTGGCCGCAGGAGGGATTTGTGGCAGACGCACCGGAAACGACATCCGCCAAACCGCCGCGGAAGGCGCCGCGGCCCAAACGCGCATCGAAGGGTTCTGGCGGAGCGCCGCTCCCGAAGGCGGGGAAGCGCCCGGCCGTGGTGGCGATCACCGGCGCAGACGGGTTTCTCGGGTCCAACGCGCTCAACTGGCTGCGCTCGTCCGAACAGTGCGAAAAGGTGGTGGTGATCGACATTCGCAAGCCGGCCCTCGCCATTAGAAAGACCGTTTTCTACAAGACCGATCTCACCGAGCCGAACTGCGACGCCCGCATCGCCGACATCTTCGAGAAGGAAGGCGTCACCCGGGTCATCCACTGCGCCTTCACCAACTGGCCCAAGGTCAACAACACCGACCTGCACGAACTCGAGGTCATCGGCACCCTGAACATCCTGAACGCCTGTGCACGCTGCCGGGTGGAGCAGATCGTCGTTCCCTCGACGGCCAAGGTGTACGATGCCGCTTCGAGCCATCCGAACTTCCTTACCGAAGATATGCCGCTCAGGGAGATCGTCGATTTCCCGTATCTCCAGAACCGGGTCGAGGTGGCGGAACTGCTGGCCCGCCATGCGCGGCGCCACCAGGATACCCGGGTGACGGTGCTCCGGTTCGCCACGATCCTGGGGCCCCGCATCCGGACGTATGAAACCCGCCTCCTGTCGCGCTCCGCAGTCCCGACAATCATGGGCTACGATCCGCTGATCCAGTTCCTCCATGAGGACGACGCCATCGAGGCGTTCCGGCTGGCGATGGAGAAGACAGAAGTGTCGGGTATCTTCAACATCGCGGGGCGGGGCGTGCTGCCGCTTTCCACCATTCTCAAGATCGGCGGAAAGTTCGACATGGCGCTGCCCGCCTTCGCCGCACGGGGGATCGTGACAAGCCTGTGGCTGGGCGGTGTGACCAGCATCCCGCCTGCCTATCTCCGGTTCCTCCAGTTCCTGAACGTGGCCGACACGGCCAAGGCACGCGAGCAACTCGGCTTCGTGCCCCGTTTCTCCACCAAGGAAGCCTGGCTCGCGTTCACCGGCGAGGAACGGCTGCGCCGCTACGTCAGCGAGGCGGCGGCCTGATGGGCCGCACCCGGGGGGTAATCCCACTTGGCCCGTCCAATTGAACATCCCGTCCAGGCGGCTGCCCGCATCGAGCGCGAGCTCGCACCGCTCATCAAGGGCGTGAAGGACCCGCTGGTCCGCGCCGAGATGGAGCGCAAGATCCGGGAGGCACGCGAGCGGCTCGATTCCGCCGCCGAGGAGCAGCCGGGCGAGGTCGTCGAAAAGGGTTTTATGGATTTCTTCCGCGACATGGCGGCGGGCCGCCGGTCGCGGGAGCGGCTCCGGCATCTGAGGAAATCGCTCCGGGCCCGCGGTGCCGACGTGGACGATTTCGGCTACGACGCCGTTTACTGGCAGGAGATCCAGCCCCGGATCCGGTACCTGTACGACACCTACTGGAGGGTGGAGACATCCGGTATCGAGAATATCCCGGCCGAGGGGCGTGCGCTTATCGTCGCCAACCACAGCGGCCTGCTTCCCTGGGATGCGGTGATTCTCCGCGAGGCGGTGCAGATCGAGCACCCCAATCAGCGCGACCTGCGCCCGCTGATCGAGGATTTTGCCTACGCCCTGCCTTATCTCTCCGGCTTCCTGCGCCGGGCCGGGATCGCCCGCGCCGACCGGCGGAACGCCGAGCGGATGCTCCGCGAGGAGAAGCTGGTGGCGGTTTTCCCCGAAGGTGCACGGGGAGCGGCCAAAATGTTCAGGGACCGGTACCGGATCCAGCGGTTCGGCCGTGCCGGAACGGTACGCCTCGCCATCGCCACGCAGAGTCCGATCATTCCTGCGGCCATCGTCGGTGGCGAGGAAACCCACCCGGTGCTGGCCAAGTCCGATCTGTTGGCCAAGTGGCTTGGCCTTCCGGTGTTTCCGATCACGCCGACTTTCCCCTGGCTTGGACCGGGCGGACTTGTTCCGCTTCCCTCCAAGTGGTACGTCCGTTTCGGAGAACCCATCAGGCCTGACCGGAAAGCGGGCGCCGACCCCGGCGACGAAATCCGGATCAACCAGCTGAACGAGGCGCTCAGGCAGCGCATCCAGAAGATGGTGCATGACGTCCTGCGCGAGCGCAGGTCCGTCTGGCGCGGGTAAGCGGACTTACTGTGGCAGAGTTCAATATTTCCCGTAAGGAAATCACCTTCAAGCTGGTCTACTACGGACCGGCCCTGAGCGGGAAGACGACCAATCTCCAGGTGATCCACAAGGCGGCGAGTTCCAGAAGCCGCGGCGAGCTGATGAAGCTGGACACCGAAGGCGACCGGACGCTTTTTTTCGACCTGCTCCCGATGGAGATAGGCACGGGCGCCGGGTTCAAGGTGAAGCTCAAGCTGTTTACCGTGCCAGGGCAGGTCCAGCACAACACGACCCGGCGGGCGGTGCTCAAGGGCACCGACGCGGTGGCGTTCATCGCCGACAGCCAGAAGGAACTCGAGAAGGAAAACGCCAGCAGCTATCTGAACCTGAAGGAGAACCTGAAGGAACTGGGCATGTCCCTGGAGGACATGCCGTTTGCGATCCAGTTCAACAAGCGGGATCTTCCCAATGCGGTGCCATCCGAGCTGATCCAGAAGACCTGGGGCCAGACCGGCATCCCCGTGTTCATGGCCTCGGCAATCGAGGGCAAGGGCGTCATTCCCACACTGGACGCACTGGTCCGCCGCCTGTTCCAGAGCCTGGAGGCGCGGTACGAGTTTTCGCGCAAGTACGGACTGACCGAGGAGGAGTTCATGTCGGCAGTGCGGAGCAACTTCCGCCGTCCCTCCGGGGAGGTGACGAAATGAGGATATCCCTGCATACGCCTCCGCCGCTGATGGAACTGCTCTCGGAAGCGGACCTGAAACTGGTGTTCCAGCCGCTGTCCCGCCGGCTGGAGGCCGTGATGATCCTCGCGGCACCCGGATCGGTCAGCAATCCGGTGGTGTACGACTCCGGCAAGCGCGTTACGGCCCGCCGCCAGCTGGAAACGATCCAGAGCGCCATCGAGGCGATCGGTTTCACGGGCGACCGCCGGATATACAGGTTTTCTGCCGATCGCCAGTCTTATACCTTCCGGCCGGTCCGGTGTGCCGGAGAGATCATGGGGCTGTTCGGCTACCGCCCGCTCAAAAAGTCGCGCAACGGCGCGTCGGCCGATGACATGCTCGTGCTGGGCCTGATCGAGGGCATGCTCGACAGCCGGTTCCGGGTGTTCCTCACCAGCCAGATGCACATCGAGACGACCGAGGAGAACTATCGCCAGCTGGAGAAGAACTACGCGCAGCTCGTCGAGGCCCAGCGGCGGCTGGAACACCTGGACCAGCTGAAAAGCGATTTCGTGGCCAACGTAAACCATGAACTGAGGACGCCGCTGACGGCCGTTCTGGGCTTTACCGAACTCCTGCTGGCCGAGAAGGAGAAGTTCGACCCGGACCACCTGGAGTGCATCAACCAGATTCACGACAAGTCGAGCCACCTGATCCGGCTCATCAACCGGGTGCTGGCCTTTTCGGAGATCGAGTCGCGCCGCCAGAACCTGCTCAAGACCGTGTTCGACATGCCTGCACTGGTAGCCGAGACGGTGCAGAACCTGGCCCCCTACAGCGCCGAGAAAAACGTCCGGGTGACCGTGGAGGCTCCGGAGGCGACGCTCCCGGTCGATGCCGACAGGGACAAGGTGGGACTGGTGATCGACGACCTGATCCAGAATGCCATCAAGTTCTCGCCGTCCGGCCGGACGGTGCGGGTCCGCGTCTATTCCGAAGGCGAACCCGACACCTCGGGCAACCAGTTTCTCGCGCTGGCGGGACAGGGCGTGGCGTCCACCTACGTCGAGGTGCGCGACGAGGGACCGGGCATGTCATTCGACCAGGTACCGGAGATTTTCGTCGATTTCCACCAGATCGATTCCGGTTCGACCCGTGAGCACGGGGGGCTGGGCCTCGGCCTGCCGCTGGCCAAGCGTCTGGTGGAGCTGAACAGCGGATCGATCACGGTCCAGACGGAGGCGGGCAAGGGGAGCGTATTCCTGGTTCGCATACCGGCCAGCACGCGGTCGATCCGTACCGAGCGGACCATCGGACAGGTGCTGGCGATCGAGGATGACGAAGCAACCGCCCGGGTCATGCAGCAGTTTGTCGAGTCGGGAGGCGGGGTATTCCGCCATGCAGCCAATGGCCGGAGCGGGATCGCGGAGGCCCAGGCCTCTCCGCCGGATATCGTGCTCCTCGATCTCAAGCTGCCCGACATCGGCGGCATCGAGGTCGCCCGTGAACTGGGAAAAGACGAGCGGACCCGGACCGTGCCGGTGGTGGCCGTGACCGCCGTGAGCGATACGGCAGAGCACGCCCGTGCGCTGGAGGCCGGTTGCCGCGCCGTTCTGGTGAAGCCGTTTACCCGCGAGCGCCTGCTCGACGTGATCCGCCAGTTCCGCCACCAGTCCGTGCCCGCTCCGGTCAGGATCGGGCGGGAGCGGACGACAGCGGGTTCCTAATCGTCCTTCTTGTGGACCAGTTCCAGCCCGCGGTGATGTGACCAGGTGACGCGGTTCCGGCCCGCGCTCTTCGATTCGTACAGGGCCATGTCGGCCACGCGCGTCAGGTCCTCGTAGGTCTTGATGTCCGGCCGGGGGTAGGTCGCCCCGCCGACGGATATCGTCACACTGATCTCCTTGCCGGAGTCAGGCACCGCGATGCGGAGTTTTTCCACGCGGGCCCGGTTCCGTTCGGCCACGATTGCCGCACCTTCCTCGTCGGTTCCGGGGAGCAGGAGGCCGAACTCCTCGCCGCCGTACCGCCCCACGATGTCGATGGCCCGCAGGCCGCCGTTCAGCACTTTTGCCACCTCAACCAGCACGGCATCGCCGGCATGGTGGCCCCAGGTGTCGTTCACCTGCTTGAAGTGGTCGATGTCGATCATCAGGTACGACAGGGACGAGTTGTACCGTTCAGCCCTGGCGAATTCGAGTTCGGTCAGTTCCACGAAGTGCCGCCGGTTGTTGATGCGGGTCAGATAGTCGGTGTTCGACAGCTTCTCGAGCTCGGCGTTCTGCCGCTCCAGTTCGTCCTGGAGCGTCTTGATCTTGAGGTGAACCCGCGCGCGGGCAACCAGTTCCTTCGCCTCGAACGGCTTGGTGAGGTAGTCCGACGCGCCGGCTTCGAGGGCTTTTACCTTGATGCCGACCTGCTCCTGGCTCGTGAGCATGATGACGGGCGTCTTCGCCAGTTCGGGTTTCGCGTTCTTCAGTTCCAGGAACTTGAAGCCGTCCAGATCGGGCATCACCACGTCGCAGAGCACGAGGTCCGGCTTGTGCTTGAGCAGCAGCTTGAACCCCTCGATGCCGTCGGCGGCCAGCAGGCAGGTGTCAAAGACCCGCTCCTCGATCAGTATCCTGTTCACCAGGTTCCGGATCGATTCCGAATCGTCGACGATGAGGCAGGTGCGCGACATTACCCGAAATACCACCCAATTACATAAGCGGCTGATATTATAGCCAAAATTACCCGGTCCCGCACGGTTTAATTTTGCCGCAACTCCAGGCACAGCCGCAGCCAGGCGGAGCGGATCGCCGGGGTCTGGAGTTTCGGATCGGTTTCGATGCGGTCACACGCGGCCAGATCGCCAGCCGCCAGCGCGGCGAGCGGACCCTGTTCCGGCGCGAGCCCGGCGCGTTCCCGTTCCAGATCGGCAATGGACTGGAGCCGGAAGGCCGTCTGCCGGTTCCAGGGACGCAGCCGGAACACCTCCTGGTAACAGTCATTCACCGGACCGAGCGGGGCGCGGTCAATCAGGGCCGCCGCGTACCGGTGGTCGCACCGGCGGAGGGCCGCATCGAGGTTGCGCTCGCCCCGGAACGCCACCCACACAAGGCCCGCCACAACCGCCAGAACGAAGGCGACGGCGGCCAGTGCGGCTCCGGGCCTCATTTCAGGAGTTTCTGAAGGATTATGGACCAACTCGTTTGACACCGGTTCCCTTCACATTTAGGCTCCCCGTTCCCGCGGGTGAGCCCGGCGTCAGCCTGCTAACCTGCTGAAATATCAGGATTTTCTGGCATCACCATCCGAATGGCAAATCAGAGCTACCTCGACTGGATCCTTGCCCACCCGTTTCAGGTCATGACCGGCAAGGGCGGCGTGGGCAAGTCGAGCCTGTCTGCAGCGCTCGGTCTGGTGCTCGCCCGGCACGGGAAGCGCACCGTCATTATCGAAACCGATGTGAAGGAACGCATGAGCCAGCTCTTCCAGGTGCCGCCCATCGGATACCGCGAAGTCGAGGTCTTTCCCAACCTGTTTGCCAAGAACGTCGATCCAGACTCCTCGATGGAAGAATATGTCCTGCGGTTTGTCAGGCTCAAGACGGTCTATGACGCGATCTTCAACCGGGGCTTCCTGCGCCACTGGGTGAAGGGGATGCCGGGTTTCCGCGAATTTGTCGTGCTGGGCAAGATATGGGACATGGGGCAGCAGATGGAAGGCCGCCGCCCGAAGTACGACGTGTTCATCATCGACTCTCCGGCCACCGGGCACGGCCTCGCCCTGTGGGCACTGCCGCGCCAGACGCAGAATGCGGTCCGGGTGGGGCCCCTCGCCAAGCACGCCGGCCTCATGGCCGACTACTTCACTCAGCCGGGCAGGGCGCTCTATCACGTGGTCACGCTGGCCGAGGAAATGCCCTATAACGAGACGGTCGAGCTGCTTGCGAAGATGGACGGCGAGATCCGGCTCCCGCGCGGGATGCTGGCCGTGAATGCGGTGCATCCTCCGGCCGTGCGCCCGGAACTCACCGGCCTTCTGCAGGAGATCAACGATTCGACCGAAGGAGTGAAGGGCGTCGCCGAACTGGTGGGCGGTCCCGATCTGGCCCGGTCGGTCCTGTCGAGCGCGGCCAGCCAGCAGATACGCGCCGACCTGAACCGGCAGTACGTGGATGCCTACCGGAAACTCTCGAGGGCGACGCTGGAACTGCCGTATATCTATTCGCGCACCTACGACAAGACGACGATCGAGTTCCTCTCGCATGAACTGGAGAAGCGGCTGAAGGACATGGAGGCGCCGTCATGAAGCCGGGCCGCCTTGCCAGCCACGTCCGGGAGAAGAACGTGGTCATCTGCTGCGGATCGGGCGGCGTGGGCAAGACCACCGTCGCGGCCTCGGTCGGGCTCCGGGCGGCGATCGAGGGCCGCAAGGTGCTGGTTCTTACCATTGATCCGGCCCGCCGTCTGGCGAATGCGCTTGGCATTGACGTGCTGGAAAACTCCATCAAGGAGGTCCCGCGCGAGAAGTTCGAGGCGGCTGGTATCGAGTTCAAGGGCAGCCTGTCGGCCATGATGCTCGATACGAAGCGGGAGTGGGACGACGTGGTCCGCCGCTATGCGCCCGATTCCGGCTCCAGGGACAAGATTCTCGGCAACCGTCTGTACAACTACCTGTCGAACCACCTCGTCGGTGCGGGCGAGTTCATGGCGATGGAACGCCTCTATTACCTGCACCAGCAGGGGGACTACGACCTGGTGGTGCTCGATACGCCGCCCACCAAGCACGCGCTCGATTTCCTGGAAGCGCCCAGGAAGCTGTTCAGCTTCCTGGAGGACGGCACCTTCGTGAACGCATTCCTGAAACCCTATACCGAAGAGGGCGGCCGTCCCGGCGTGGGCATGCGGATGCTGAAGTTCGGCACCACCGCCGTTTTCAAGGTGCTGGAGATGATCATCGGAGGCGAGATACTGCGCGACATCAGCGAGTTCGTCGGATCGTTCGAGGGCTACTATCAGGGGTTCAAGGGGCGCGCCTACGGCGTGGATGCCCTCCTGCGGCAGCCCACGACCTCGTTTCTGCTCGTAACGAGTCCCTCAAAGCTCACGCTCACCGAAACGCGCTACTTCTACGACCGTCTCCGTGAGGCGCAGATGCCCTTCGGCGGTTTCATCATCAACCGTGTCCACAACAACTTCCTGCCGCCGGGAGTGGAGATCGACCCGCTCAAGCTCGCCTGGGTCGAAAACCCCGCTGACCGGAAGGCACTGCTGGACCGCGTGCCGGAGATCAGCGGCCTCAAGCCCTATGGCGGGAAGGCCCGCGACCTGATGGGCGACCTGCTCGACACCTATGCCAACATGGAAATCCTCGCTGCCGGGGAGCAGAAGAACCTGGAACTGATCCAGAAGGTCCGCGACCCGAAGGAGTTCTTCATCCAGGTTCCGTTCTTCGACCGGGACATCTTCGACGCCGAGGGGCTGCTCCAGTTCAACCAGGTCCTGTTCGACGATGGTCATCTGTCGGCCTGAAATCCGGTCATTCCGCCACGAGCTTGAGGAAATACTCCTGGTTGCCATCGGCACCGGCTAGGCGGCTCGGCGCGCTGCCGGCACCCCGGAACCCGAGGACTTCGGCGGCCGCCCCGATTTTCTCCACCGCCGCGAACTGGATCGCAGGATCCCGGACGATCCCGCCTTTTTCGACCTCCCCGCGGGCCGCCTCGAACTGCGGCTTCACCAGTGCCAGCAGTGTCCCGCCCGGCGCGAGTACCGTCCGGATCGCCGGCAGGAGCAGCGTGAGCGAAACAAACGAGCAGTCGGCGACGGCGAGCTCTACCGGCTCGCCGAGGTCTTCGGGTTTCAGGAACCGGGCGTTCAGCTTTTCGTGCAGGATGACGCGTGGATCCTGCCGGAGCTTTTCGGCGATAAGTGCCTGCCCGACATCCACCGCATGAACCCTCGCCGCGCCATGCTGGAGCAGGCAGTCGGTAAAGCCTCCGGTGGAGGCGCCGATGTCGGCGCACACGAGCCCGTTGGGCATTACGTTCAGGTCCGATAGCGCGCCTTCGAGCTTGAGCCCCCCGCGGCTCACATACCGGGAGCGGGCCGACCGGAGGCGCACGGTCGCGTCCGCCGGGACGGTGGCCCCTGGCTTGGTGACGGGAACGTCGTTCACAAGCACCTCGCCGGCCATGAGAAGCGCCCGGGCATCCGTGAGCGATGACGCCAGTTCCCGGTCCATGAGAAGCCGGTCAATCCTGGCCTTGCCGGGCCTGCCGCCGGATTTGCCGCTGAGTTTGCCGTTCGGGGAGGGCATATGCTTCCAACAATAGTTACTGGAACCGGCCCTGCCTAACCGGCGATACTGGGGGCCATGACGGCCGAAATCATCATTCCCTCCCGTGACGGGGCCACCCTTCTCAGGCGGAACCTCCCGTCAGTGCGCCGGGCGGCAGAGGCCATCGGCGCCGGAATCGCCGTCGTCCTGGACGGTCCCGATCCCGGCGCCGCCCCGCTGCTGGAAGGAATCCGCACCCTCCAGCTTCCCGCACCGGCGGGATATGCCGCGGCGGTGAATGCCGGCGTGGAAACGAGCCGCGCCGGCGTCGTGATCCTTCTCAACAACGACATGGAGCCGGAGACGCTCGACGGGCTCACCGCTGGCTGGCGGCCGGAGGAGTTCGCCCGCACGGCTGCAAGTCTCAATGCGCGGCAGGGCGGGCTCGATGAAAGCCCCTCGGTCTGGACCGGCGAGGACGGCCTGTTCCGGGTCAGCCATCCGGTGCTGGGTGGCGGCGAGCCACCGCCGGCCGGTGCACCGGTCGCCCACGCCCACGGCGGGGCAAGTGCCTGTTCGCGTGAAAAATGGATGGCTCTCGGCGGGTACTCGGAACTGTTCAGTCCCGCCTATGGCGAGGATGTCGAGCTTTCATTCCGGGCCTGGAAACGCGGATGGACGGTCACGTACTGTCCAGCGGCCCGGATCCGGCACCACTCCGCAGAAACTACCGGAAGGTTTTATGACGAGAAGGCCCGGGACCGGCTCGTTGAGTGTCACCGGCTGCTGTTCCATCTCTGCGCGCTGACCGACATCGAGCTGATCCGCAGCCGCGATGCCGCCTTCCAGCGGATCATGGAATCGACCTACTTCGACTATGACCGGTGGCGGCTCAAGGTGCCGCTGGTGGGCGCGCTTTCGCGGATGGATGCGGCGAACGCTCATCGCAACCGGCACTACCGCCGGGAAGGACTGCTCACCGACCGGGAAGCATTCGCCCGGTCAGGGCTGTTCCTGTGACTGGCGCTGCTGGCGTGCGGCCGCTTCCTGCAGCTTGCCGAGGAAATCCCTGATCTGTTCCGAGGTGTTCTCGCCGCCGTTGGCACCGGCGTTGCCTGCCGGAGCTCCGCCCTGCCCGGAGAGACCCTGGAGGAGTCCGCCCGCTGCGGCTCCGATTTCCTCGCCCTCTTTCAGCATGAACGTCACGAGCGACTTGCGCTTGCCCTCGCGAACCTCGACCGGAAACAGCTTCTTCTGGTACCCGGCCTTGTCCAGCTCGACCGTGTAGTTGCCGGCCTTGAGGTTGCCGATGAAGACCGATCCCTTGGCGGCCGTATTCACGACCGGGAGTTTCGTCTCCGCCACGCGGACGGTCACGCCGGCGATGCCTTCGGCCTCGTCCGGCTTCATACGGGCCTGCATGTAGGACGGCCCCTCGCGTGGCGTCACGATCACTTCGAGCGAGCCCTCGCCGGCCTTCACCTTGGAATCATCCTTGTAGGACTGTTCCTCCAGCCGGTTGAACGCGGCGATCAGGTTTTCGAGCTGGCGGCGCTTGGCGTCTTCCGGATTGACCACCGGAGTCTGCGACTGGCGCTCTTCCAGGTCGGCAATCTTGTTTTCGAGCTTGATGACACGCTCGCGAAGCTCGCTCGTCTCACGGCGCTGGCAGCCGGTAACGGGGATGATCGCAATGGCCAGGCACACAATAGCCTTGTTCACGGGGTAGAAACCTCCAGGGAGTATCTTCGAACGCCAGTATGGCATCGGCGGGCGAGAATGGCGTTACCGGCCGGTTCCCGTCAATAGGACCGCCGGTAGCGGTCACATTAATGCGCTTAAATAGGGATCGAGCCGGGGGGTGGCGGTGATGATGGCGGCGGCGAAGGCGGCCCCAGATGTTCCTCCAGAATATCCTCGATGCTTCCCGGTTCCGTTTCTTCCTCCGGCGGGGCGGGAGTTGCTGGCGCGGGCGACGGTTCCCTTGCCGGGGTTTGAGTGCCGTCACCGGCCGGAGTGGGCGTTACCGCTTCGAGCAGCCTGAGCAGTGCCTCCCGGTCGGCCTGCGGGATTTCAGGCTGAACCGGCTCCACCGCCACCGGTTCAAAAAAACGTGCGGGTTCGAACCGGTTTCCCACGATCCGGCCCGGCAGGACCAGGTACGGATGCGACGAGAGTTCCAGTTCCGTGCGGTCCTGGATCATCTGGGCGTCGTCGGGAAGTCCCGTCGTCGCGTTGATCGAGACAGTAAGGAACCCGTCCGGGTAGCCCATGGGGAGCAGCTTCGCCATGCGCACGGCAAGATCGCCGGCGTCGAACGGGTAGTCCGCCCGGTCGATCATTCCGCGGGCGGATTCGAGCACCATCGGCAGCGCGCCGGTCGAGCCGTACACTCGCACCCGTCCGTGTGTCATCGGCCGGTTGTCGTCGTATCCCATGTACGCCGCCACGGTGAACAGTTGCCGGTGCGAGAGCTTGCCGCCCGCGTCGGGGTCGGGCCGGGGAAAAAGCCCCACGAAGTAGACGTTCTGGTACCGGTTGGTGGTTCCGGTCTTGCCGAAGAAGGGAACCCGCACGTCCGCGCCCGGCTGGTCCGGGTTCCGGGTCAGGGTCACGAGATCTGCCGCGCCCCGCGCCGTGCCGAATACCGGCGTGTTGCGCAGGATTTCCAGCCACGATGCGGATACCTGGGGCGAGCCGGTGGACGACGGCTCTCCTTCGTAGGACCACAGCAGTTCGCCCTCGGCGCTGCGTATTTCCCGCACGAGCCGTGGCGCGGGGCCGCGGGTGGTTCCCTGTCCGGCTTCCTCGTAGAAGTGGGCCATTTCGGCCAGCGTGACGTCGCTCGTCCCCAGCGGCAGAGACAGTACCGGAGCCAGCGGGCTCTGGATCCCGAGCGAACGGGCCATCGTGATGACGTAGTGGACATTGACCGCCATCCGGTAGTCGCGGAACCGCCGCCACACGGCAGGATCGAATGATACGGGGATCCCCTGCTCGCGGGCGAGCTTTTCAGTCTCATCCACCAGCCGTCTGCGGACATCGCCGCTGCATCCGGCGAGCGGAACGGGCAGGCCGGTGAACGCGGACGGATCGTTCAGGTTGCGCTGGAGGTTTTCGTACCGCTCCACGGCGATTTCGGCGTCGGCCTTCCGTTCCGGGCGGCGGGCTTCGGTCTTTTCGTCCCGCTCGGCCTTGAGGGCCTCCAGGATTTCCTCGCGGGTGGTCGCATCGAAGCCGAGCCGGTCGAGCTGGGCGGCGCAGGCGGCCTCGCCGGCGAACTGCATGTCCCGGACGAGGCCGGCACGGATCTGCTGGAAGGCCGCTTCGCGGACGTCCGCCTGCCGGATCATGATGCCGTGCCGGTCGCGGAGCCGGGCGATCGTTTGGCGGCTGGTTTCGCCCTCTGCCGGTCCGAGCCCCGCCGCCCCGGCCACTGCGGCGAACTGCGGATCGGTCAGCCGGTCGGTGAGATGCGCGAGCAGCCAGACCGAGGCGTAGTTCTCGCTCTGGGTGCCCACCCAGGCGAGCGACATTTCATCCGAGACAGGCGGATGGTCGTTCCGGGGCCGGTAGCTGACGTTCCCCCAGCGGTACACCTCGCGCCGGTTCCGCACCATGTCGGCCGGCGACCAGCCCAGCTGCAGCGCGGCGTAATAGACGACGGGCTTGAAGGCCGAACCGGCCTGCCGCCGGGCATCCACGGCGCGGTTGAAATCGGCGTTGCTGAACCCCGCCGCCACGGCCCGGATGAAGCCGTCGTCCAGGACGATGAGCGCGCCCTGGAGTTTTTCCTCCCGCGTGTACGGATAGGCGCAGTCAAGCAGCGCCGGGTGGCCGCCGCTGTCATCCGTGAACGGTTCCCGCCGCACGATGACCGGCACCGTCTGTCCGGGCTGGAGCGACTGCATGAATGCGCGGATCTCCGTGGCCGTCACCCGCGCCCACGGGTTCGCGGTCTTGTGTCCCTTGGCGGGTTCGGCACAGGCGGCCGCTCCGTCCGGGTCCATGAGCGCCAGATGCGGTCCGAGACGCACCCTGACGCCATCGGCCCCGGTCTCGGCCACGACACCGGCAAGGAAGTCGCCCCGCTCGGTCCGGGAAGGCGGCGACGGCGTGGCGGGTGCGGGCGCGGTTCCTTCGAGCAGAATCTTGAGCCGGCTCAACTGGCTCCGCAGGGCATAGAGGGCGTCCTTCTGCGCTTCCGGGTCAATGCTGGTGAAGATCTGGTAGCCGGAGGCGTACAGGCTTTCTCCGCCCCGGCCCTGGAGCAGCGGGGCCAGATCGTCGGATGCCAGCTCGCGCTGTACCATGTCGGCAATGACGTTCCGCTCGAACCGGAAATGTCCCTGCCGGAATGGCACCGGGGTGGCCAGGGCAGCCTCGTATGCCGGCCGGTCGATGTACTTTTCCTCGAACATCCGGCGGATCACGTAGTCCTTGCGGACATTGGCGCGTGCGATGTTGCGTGCCTGCCGGTCGGGATCGCTCGTCGAGAACGGATCGTAGTAGAACGGTCCCTTCACGCTCCCGGCGATGAATGCCGACTCGACCAGTGTCAGTTCCGCCACTTCCTTGTCGAAGAAGTGGCGGGCGGCCACACCGACTCCGCGGCCATTGGCGTTGACGTGGAACTGGTTGAGATAGAACTCGAGGATCTCGTCCTTGGTGTAGTGTGCCTCCAGGCGGAGGGCGTTCACCAGCTCGCGCCACTTTTCCTGGAAACTGCGGTCCTTGCGCTTGAACAGGTTCTTGGCGGTCTGCTGGGTGATGGTGGACCCGCCCCGGACCATCCGGCCCGCCCGGAGGTTCGCGTAGATGGCGCTGGCGATGGCCAGCGGATCGACGCCGAAATGCCGGTAGAACTTCCGGTCCTCCGAGGCGACGATGGCCTGCCGGAGTGCGGCCGGGATCTGGTCGAGCGGCACATAGTCGCGGTGCTCCAGGCCCGAGAAGGCACCGATCCGCGTCACGCCGTCAGAGGCGTAGATCGGGCTCTCCCGGGCGAGAACGGACATGATGTAGCTGCGCTCGATGTGCGCACCGGGGTATTTTCTCACCACCATGTGATAGGCGGCGCTGCTCACCGCCAGCGTGACGATGGCGAGGGCGGCCATGAATGCACTGACGAGGGCCGCCACTTTCCGTTTCCTCTTGCGCCGCCGGGCCATGCTGGTTTTAGTTGCCCAGCCTGACTTCGGCCTTGCGCTGGTGCATCTCGCTCTGCGCGACCAGCGTGTCAATCGACTGCCGGAGCTGACGGGAGGTGATCAGTCCCTCGCGGGCCTGGCTGATCACGATGGACATCGACCGTATCCGCTCGATGCTGGTCTTGAGGTCGTCCCGTACCAGCTGCTCATCGGGCGATCCGGCCGCGGGCAGGGCGGCAAAGCCTTCATTCAGCCGCCTCAGCTCGGTTTCCAGCAGGCGGCCGGTCTCCTCGGGGTTTTCCTCATAGAATGCCAGCACACTGGAGCGGGCTCCGGCGAGGGCTGCCAGGATCGTCTCATACGGCTGGCGCGGAATGGCGTCCTTCCGGCGGGGTGCTTTGGCGGCGATGTTGGTCCTGGGCTGCGGGCTGGCGGATTTTGGCGGCCAGTCGGACGGCACGTGGTAGGTCTCGGTCGTCACGGTGACCGTGCGGTTCCAGTGCAGGCCCAGCGGGAGCGGGAGCCGCACCCCGGCCCGGAACTCCACCTTGTGCATGGGAGAATTGTCCAGAAGGTACTCCCGTACACCGAGAACCCTGATGGCCGACCGCTCCGGGATGATCTCCAGTCCCCGCCGTTCTGCTTCGGCCATCACCCATGCGCCATAGGCGGGGCGGGTATTGGACTGGTTGCGGCGGAGCTTTTCCCCAAGATCGTGCTCGAAGTCGCCGAGCGGCCGGGTGACGAGTATCCAGTAGGCCGCCCACAGGATCGCGGCGGCGATTCCGGCCATGGCGAGTAGTGAAGCACCGGCCGCCGGGGGGCGGATCTTGCCTGCGGGAGACGCCCGCTTCCCGGCCGCTTGTACCTTTTTCTTCCAGCCGGGGCGGGGGGGCGGACCCACCGACGGACCGGGCTTGAACCGGTTTTTCAGTTCAGTGGATGCGGGCTGGCTGGGGGCGGAATCCTCCGCCGGATCAGCGGATGGCTGGCTCTCGCCGAGAAACTCCCGGTACCGGCGGGCGATGGCCAGTATCTCCTGCTTTTCTTCGAGGCCGATGCCGCGCCCGTCGAGGAACAGGCCGAACCAGGCCTCCTGCTGGGTGTCGTACCGGGTGGGCGGATGACCCTCCAGGTAGGCTTCCAGCAGATCCAGCGCGCGGGCAGCAAGGGGCCGCCCGGCGGTGTCGCCGGAGGATTGGAGAAAATCGTCCGATTGCGGAAGCGGCATGGTCCTGATTCCGGGCGCCGGGGAACGTTAAACGTCCGCTGGCGGCACCCGCAAGGGGAGTCGCGGGTTAAAGCGCTTTCAGGGTCTTCCCGTCTTGCGGGTTTCGGGCGGTTTCGGATATGCACTGGAGGTTGTGGCGGCACTTCCCCAGATCAGACCAGCAGTAACGGCCCGGCGGATGGCGCTGGGTTCGGCCCATCTGGTCGAGCGCGCCGTCCTGGGGCCGCTCACGCCGCAGGTCCGCTCGTTCTCCCGCACGGTGTTCATGTGGGAGAACGTGACGCTGCTCCGGTACCATACGACAAAGGCGCGGACCTACCGGACCCCGGTGGTCATTATTCCGCCGCTCATGGTGAACCCGGACGTTTTCGATCTGCGCCCCGGACACTCGCTGATCCATTTCCTGCTGGATGCCGGTTTCGATGTCTTTCTGGTGGACTTCGGATCGCCGACGGACGCCGACCGGGAAATCCGCGTGGATGACTACGTGACCGACTTCATCCCGAAGGCGATTGCGAAGATCTGCGAGGTGACAGGCGAGAACGAGGTCTCGACAATCGGCTGGTCTATGGGCGGCATCATGAGCATGCTGTACGCGTCGGTATACCAGAAGGACGCCCACCTGCGGAACGCCATCGTGCTGGGGAGCCCGTTCGACTTCTCGAAGATGTTCCCCGTCAACCTGCTGGTGAAGTTCTTCGGCATGGGTATCGGGGCCACGATGGAGAAGATGGGCAACCTGCCGCCGATCCTGCCGCGCATCGGCTTCGAGATGCTCGCTCCGTTCGGAATGCTGACCCGCTATCTCAACCTGCTGATGAACTACTGGGACCGGGAGTATGTGGCGGGATTCGAGACGATCCGTGACTGGGGGCGGGGTTTCATCGCCTATCCGCAGGAGGCGTTCGTCCAGTTCGTGACGGACTTCATCCGCGACGACAAGGTGCGCCGGGGACAGCTGGTGATGAAGGGCCGCCGCGTGGACCTCGCCAACGTCGAGGCCAACCTGCTGCTGTTCGTCGGGATGACCGACAAGGTGGCCGCACCGGAATCTGTCGAGGCGCTGATAGGCCTGGTCAGCTCGAAGGACAAGACCTGCGTCAAGGTGGAGGTGGGCCACATCGGTCTCGTGACCGGATCGCGGGCGAAGAAACACATCTGGGCGCCGATGGCGCTCTGGCTTGCCGAGCGCAGCCAGTAAGGACGGCACCCCGAACCCATGCGACAGGCACTTGCGACCGTTTACCGTTTCAGCATCATCGCCGGGACGCTGCTGCCCATGTACCTCTACTACGTGTTCCTGTGGTACCGGCGGAAGTGGCTGGGAATACGGACCACCCGCGAGAAATGGCGCGCCACGCACCGCAAGTACGCAAAGCGGTTCTACCGCATGGCCGTGAAGCTGAAAGGCGGCATGATCAAGGTGGGGCAGCTCATTTCCGCCCGTGTGGACGTGATGCCGCGGGAATGGATCGAGGAACTGTCGCTGCTCCAGGACAGCGTGCCGCCGACGCCCTGGCCCTATATCCACAAGACCCTCAAGGCGGAACTGGGCGGCGAACCGGACGGGATATTCGAGTGGATCGACCATAATGCGCTCGCCGCCGCCAGTTTCGGACAGGTCCACCGGGCCCGGACGAAAGAGGGCGAGGAAGTGGTCCTCAAGATCCAGCACGAGGACATCGAGTTCAAGCTGAAGGTGGACCTGTGGATGCTCCGGACGGCGGTGAAGATGTTCAACATCTTCATTCCCCGCACCGACCTGTCGGTGATCGGCCGGGAGATGTCACACGCGCTGTCGAATGAACTCTCCTACGAGCAGGAAGCGGCCTACTGCGAGACGATCGGGAATAACTTCGCCGGGTTTACGGGCGGGGTCGTCATCCCCCGCGTGATCCGCAAATACACCACGCGCCATGTGATCTGCATGGAGTTCTTCGACGGCTACAAGATCACCAATTTCGCCAAGATGAAGGAACTGGAGATCGACCGCCGTGAAACGCTGACGATGATCCTGAACGCCTGGACCAAGATGATGTACCAGGACGGGGTGTTCCAGTCCGACCCGCATCCGGGCAATCTCATGTTCAACAAGATTGGCGGCAAGGTGGTCGTCTGCGTCCTCGACTTCGGCCAGGTGAAGATCCTCCCGAAGGAGTTTCACCAGAAGCTCCTCGCCGCCGTTTTCGCTTTCCTCTCCCGGGACGTGAACCAGTTCCTTCCGGCGCTGAAGGGACTGGGAGTCCTGGGCGACGCCGACCTGGAGGCAGTGCGCCCCATCTTGTCGGAGTTTTTCCAGCACTATTTCCACCTCTCGCCGCAGGAGGCGAAGAACCTGGATTTCCGCAAGATCCGGGAGGACGTGCTGGCAACGATCGAGAAGATCGACCGGATCACGATCCCCAACGACATCATCCTGTACGGCCGGACCTTTTCGCTGCTGTCGGGGCTCGCCACGCAGATCGACAAGACTGCGAACATGTTCCTGATTGCCAAGCCGTTCATCATGCAGACGCTGATGACCATGAACGCCCCGGCGGCGCAGCCTGCCGCTCCTGCCGCCGCCGCTCCGGCCAGCTGACCAGTCCGCTCCCTGAACCGACTGTCCGGTATACCGCAGTAGACAATTTGCCTGCCGGATGTCCTGTTTCCATTTCTGCCAATTCGGGAAATGAAAAACGTGGCGAGCGCCATCCATTTCTGATAGCATGTGCCCCATGTCACAGGGTTCGGAGCTACGGAAACACCACCGGGTGCCGTTCCAAGGGGCTGTCCGGTGCATGGCCCAGCCGGCGACGACGGTCTTCTCGCCGGGCGGTAATCTTTCCGGCGGCGGCATGTTCCTCCGGGCGCGCAGCAGCCTCGCCCCCGGCACCGAAGTGACAGTCCGGTTCCAGCTTCCCTATCTGGGTGACATGGTCGAGGCCCGCGGCGTGATCCGCTGGCGGCAGATGGACGTGCGCGAGGAGGAAACCGCCGGTATCGGCATCGAGTTTACGGAGATCGATGTGCCGCTGCGGGAGCGGATACTCCATTTCATCGAGAGCCAGTCGCTCAGCCTCCTGTAGGTTCTCCCTACCGGAGTCCCAGATCCTTCAGTTTCAGCTGCAATCCCTTGCGCGAAAGGCCGAGCGCCTTGGCGGTTCGGGTGACGTTGTGGTTGTGCTCTTCGAGCGCCTTGAGGATGATTTCCCGCTGGACCCGGACGGACGCCTCGCGGGTCAGTTCCTTGAACCTCCCGGCGGCGGCTTCGGGGGCCGCGGCGGACGCCGCTCCCGGCGGCGGGAGCGGCACGGTTCCCTCCAGAGACGGGATATCCTGACCGGTGAGGACGGTCCCCTCGCAGAACAGCATCGACCGCTCCATGACGTTTTCGAGCTGGCGGATGTTCCCCGGCCAGCTGAAGGCGGCCAGCTTTTCCATCGCTTCCGGCGAGATCGACTGGACGTTGCGGTTCAGCCGGGTATTGAACTTCCGCCGGAAGTGGTCGGCCAGCAGCGGGATGTCGCTCTGCCGCTCGCGGAGCGGGGGCAGGTGCAGGGGCACGACGTTCAGCCGGTAGAACAGGTCCTCGCGGAACCGCCCCTCGCGGACGGCGGCATTGAGATCGCGGTGGGTGGCGGCCACGAGGCGCACGTCCACCTGGCTGGTCTTCACGCCGCCCACCCGCTCGAACTGCTGGTCCTGGAGAACCCGCAGGAGCTTCACCTGCATCTCCAGCGGAATGTCGCCCACCTCGTCCATGAACAGTGTGCCGCCATCGGCCAGCTCGAACCGGCCGGGCTTGGAGGTGACGGCCCCGGTGAAGGCGCCCTTCTCGTATCCGAACAGCTCGCTCTCCAGAAGCGTTGACGGGATTGCCGCGCAGTGCAGCTTGATGAGCGGCTTTTTCGCCCGGTCCGACCGGTCATGGATGAGCTGGGCGATGAGCTCCTTGCCCGTGCCCGATTCGCCGGAGATGAGCACCGTGGACGGCGAGGCTGCCACCTTGTCCACCATCCGGAATATCTCCTTCATGGACGGGTGCTCGCCGATGAGCGGCAGGTCGGCCGGCTTGCGCTCGGGGTCCACGACATCCTGCTGGGAGATTTCGTACGACCGGAGCGCCTTGTCCACCACGCCCACGATCTCGCTCTTGTCGAACGGCTTGGAAAGGTAGTCGAACGCGCCCTGCTTGATCGCCTCGACCGCCGTGTCCACGGTCCCGTGCGCCGTCAGCATGATGACGGGCAGGCGCGGCTGGAACTGCCGGGATTTCCGCAGCAGTTCCAGGCCGTCCATGCCCGGCATGCGCAGGTCGGTAATCATCGCGTGGAACTGGTCCTGGCGGAGCATGTCGAGCGCCTTCGCACCGGAATCGGCCGTCTCCACGTCGTAACCCTCGCCGCCCAGGAGCGCCGAGAGGACTTTCCGCATGTTCGGTTCGTCATCGACGACGAGGATGCTGTAGTCGGAGTTTTCCATTCAGGAAGGGTTCATAGCCCGCCGGACGGGAACTAGGGAAGGGCACTACCCCTCACGCCGCGTTTCCAGTGGTCCCTGCGGCTGCGGGGACTTCGGCGGGCGGCAGCGGCAGGACGATCGTGAACTCCGTTCCCTCGCCCTCCCGGGAGTTGACGTCGATGGTGCCGCCGTGGGCCTCGACGAGCCGTTCGCAAACCGGCAGGCCGATGCCGGTCCCCTCTGGCCGGGTGGTGAAAAAGGGCGTGAACACCCGGTCCAGTGTTTCGGGGTTCATTCCGCTGCCGGTGTCGGCAATCTGGATCACCACCGAGCCCTGTCCGCCGTCGGGGGCTGGCCGCCAGCGGGTCCGGAGCGTGAGCACGCGGGCTGTGCGGTCCTTCATGGCCACGAAGGCATTGCTGACAAGGTTGAGGAGCACCTGCTTGATCTGTTCGGGATCGGCGGCGAGTTGCGGCAGGTTTTCGGCGAGATCGAGGACGATCTTCACCTCTCCCTGCTCCTCGGCCAGAGACACCTGCCGCGCCGTCCGCTCGATGAGGCGGTTCAGGTCCACCGGCTCCAGTTGAGGCTTGGGCTCGCGGGCGTAGTTGAGGAACTCGCTCACCACCCGGTTCAGGCGCTGGACTTCTTCCAGTATGATCGAGAGAAACTCCTGGTTCTGCTCCGGCGACCGGCTGGTTTCGAGCACCTGCACGGCCCCCTTGATCGAACCCAGGGGGTTGCGGATTTCATGCGCCAGTCCGGCGGCCATCTCTCCCAGCGCGGCCATGCGCGACCGGGCGCGGATGCGGTCGTTGGACCGGAAGTTTTCCAGCAGCATCGCCGCCTGCGTGGCGATGGTGGCCAGCAGGGTGATCTCGTCCGCGTCGTAGCCCTCGACCGCCCGCTCGTCGCGGATGCAGACGATTCCGGCGAGGTCGTCGGCGCCGGGTACCGGCAGGACGACCGCCGCGTTGAGCCGTTCCATCTCGCCGTGGATCACCCCCAGGTAGTCCCGCCGGGATCCCGGCGGCGTGGCGCGCCGTTCCTGTTCCAGATGCTCGGCCGAAAGCGGCGACCGGCTCGACTCCAGTTCGAACAGCAGCTCCAGCCGGTCCAGCACGGGCGGCAGGGAGGTCGCCATCCGGCCGAAGCAGGCGTGGAGCCCCAGCCGCCCGGTCCGGCGGTCGCGGAAGTAGATGGCCAGGTCGGTCACCCGTTCGAGCACCTTCATGTGCCGGGCGATGATCGAGGCGAGCTGCCGGGCGTCGGTGGCGCGGATCATCTCGCGGCTCAGGACGGCGAGCACCTCGCTCAGTTCGCGCTTGGGGCGCAGGAAAAACGTGGCGAACCGGTCCTCGACGTACTTGTTCACCGGATCGTAGATCACGAGGATGATGATCGACGCGATCATCGTGTAGAGCACGGTCACGCCAAACGAATCGACCCAGAAGACCAGAACCCCGTACACGGCCGAGAAGACCGTGGCGATCGTGGCGATGATGGCGGCGCGGACGACGATCTCCTGGTACTCCAGCAGCCGGTAGTTCAGGATCGACAGGTAGATGAAGTAGGCGTAGACGCTTGTCGCCATGGCCGAGAACCGGTGGCGTTCGCCGCTGGTCAGCAGGATGGCGAGGTCGATGAGCCCCGCGGCCAGGATGACCATCGAGCCGTTGCGCAGGTACTTGAGGCGCGTCCGCTCGGTCGTCTGGCGGGGCAGTTCGCGCTCGCGGCGCAGCAGGATGTAGAAGCAGTAGAGAACCGTGATTCCCAGGTAGAACAGCATGCCGTAATCGAGGTAGGGCATGCGTGTGCCGGCGCCGGTGGCGGTTGTGGTGACGGGGATGACCGCCGCCAGCAGGATCACCAGCGTGCTGGCCGTGGACATGGAACGGGTGGACCGCCTCAGGGTCGGCATCTCGGCGTAGAGGAAAATCCGCAGGAACCGGATGGCGAGCGGCGGGATCAGCGCGGCAGCCATCACCGTGAACCGGTGGAGCAGTTCGGTCCGGGGGAAGATGCCGCCCAGGTAGGCAAACAGGTTCCAGAGGGCGAGCCCGGCGGCCACGTAGGAAAACGTCCGGCGGACATCGTTCTGCCGGTTCTTGTAGATCACGGCGAACGCCAGCGCCGCGCACAGCACGGCGGAAATGAGCGATATCTGGTTCGCCAGGTTCATGGCCGGTCAGGGTGAGGATATCACGGCCGGGCGGGCGGCGGGAGGGAGCCCCTTCAGGAGCACGACCGGACGCCCATGACGATGAAGACGAGCATGATCCCAAGGAAGATGAACGTCCCCAGGGATTCGTTGAGGTTGATCTTGCGCCACTTCTCCGGGTGGGCCTTGAACGGCGTGAGGTCCATGAAGAGCTGGTCGAGACGGTCCTGCGCCCTGGGGCCGACGGCACGGCGGTAGGCGGCCGAGCGGTCCTTCACCGTCTGGCTGGAGCCCCCGCACCGCCGGATGAACAGCGTCCGCAGGCTGTTCAGCTCGGCCGAGTCGTCCTCGACGAGCAGCGCGTACATGCCGGCCCGCTCCGGGTCGCCCATCTGGACCAGCACCTGGATCAGGTGGGTGCGGAGCCGGCCGGCCCGCAGGGGGTCGGTTTCGATCTGGAGGCGGCTCTCGATCCGGCGGCGGGCCGAGGCGAGGTCGCCGCGCTCCAGATCGCCCTCGATCCGCTGGTCGAGGGATTTCTTCCGGGGCCGCCGCGGGGCGGCGGCGGGTTGTGGGCCTTCGCTGGTCACGCGCAATGCCTAGATCTTCTCGTATTTGGTGAACAGGCCGTGCGTCACGCAGTAGGCCCGCACGCGGACCACGTCGTTTCCGAACGGCCTGGGCGTGTAGAGCCAGGCGAAGAACTGGATGCCCTCGGGACCGTAGAGGGTTTCCCCCTCCTTGGGCGCGAGGATGCTGATGACCGTGGGCTGGGTTTTCCCGTCCCACAGCTCGACCCACGACCACCAGTGGTTGTGGACGTGCGGATGCTTGAGCGTGTTGATGAAGTCCACCATCGAGTCCGACCGGTTCCCGGCAACTTTCAGGTGCGGCTCGTGCTTGATGATCATCTCGTCGCTGCGGCGGCCGAGGGTGTCCTCGCGGATGCGGTTGTACTCGAGGTAGTCGGGAATGGTCGCCTCCCAGGTCTTGTCCGTGAAATACGGGTGCTGGATGTCGGGGCTCGTCGTTTCGAGGCCCTCCCACTCGGTCCCCTTCAGAGAGCCCTTGAACGGCTTGCCCTTGTAAGCGGCATGGGCCGTGGTGGAGGCGCATCCGGCGGCGAGGGCAGCGGGGGCGACAACAAGTCCGGTGGCGGTGGTGCGGAGGAATGAGCGGCGTTCCATCATGGGTTGGGGACTCTCCCTTTTCGTTGAGTGTCGGGTTGACGGGGATCAGTTTTAGCCCGCCTTGGGCCAGGTTCCCAATGAAATCGGCATAATGCCACCCGGCAATAGCGCAGGGCATCAAATTAACGGGACAGGCGGGACCTGGAGACTCAGAAAATATTATAACTTGTTGGGATAACTGGGTATTTCAGACACTACCGCGCTCCCCGATGGCCCCCTCCCTTGCCACGCCATCCGGCCCGGCTCCACACTTTCCCCCAGCGAGCCGTGGCATGGCCTGACGCTGAATCCAGCCCCCTGGATGCGCCGCAGCGGACAGGCCCCGGACGTTACACGCAAAGCAGATACGCCGTCCTTCACAGGCACACGAGGAAGGAACCGGCGGAGCGGAGATGAGGCCATGCGAGTCTATCTTTCGGATCAGGCGTTTGTCGCGCTCACCGTGGCGGCCGTCGAGGTCTACAAGCGCGAGTGCTTCGGCTACCTGCTGGGGCACATGACCGACGACGCCTGCCACGTGGACCTCGCCGTGCCGCTCCAGTCGGCCGAGCGCAAGTTCATGGAGGTGTCCGTCAGCACGCAGCGCGTGGGCCGGGTGGGGCAGCTCATGGACGAGTTCCACCGCTGGCGGAAGGTGGGCGACTTCCACTCGCACCCCGACTACGCCGGGCAGACCTGGGAGCCCATCCTCTCCGACACCGACGTCGCCACGATGGGCAAGCGGTTCGTCTCCGTCGTCATCAGCCTGCACGAGACCGGCCGCCGTTCCCACTGGAAATACGACCGCAAGGGGAACCTCTCCGGCACCGTGAGCGGCTACCGCCTCAAGATGAGCGCCTACTACCGCGGCATCACCGAGGGGAGCGTGCGCCAGGTGGCGCTGCTCTGCCCCTTCGCCGTCAGCTACCAGCGGGAGAAGACCGTCGTGGACGCCTTCGCGCGCCCCGGCGTGAACCCCGAGGAGTCGCTGAAGATCCGCGTCTCGCGGAGCCGCAAGCTCCCCTACCAGCCCGCCTCGCCGCAGTACGAGTTCTTCCGCCACCTCCAGACGGCGCGGGCGTCATCGCTCGGCGAGTTCATCCGCGTCTACGGCGAGACCCGCCGGATCACCGTCGGCCGCAGCGGCCGCGCCGCCCAGCAGCGCGACCCGCAGACCGTCTCCGCCGCCGTCGAGTATTTCCAGGAGTTCCGCTCCCTCGGCCTCGTCGAACTGCTGCACTGAGGGGATTAGCCTCTGAATATATTGGGCTTACCGGTTGGCCTGGGCGGCTATTTTTTCACTTGCATCATTATGTGTTTAACCTCATAATTGCAGGGTGGAAGTGGTGCATACCGATGAGTTCGGCGACTGGTACAGGGCGCTGGACGACACGGACAAGGAATCGGTTGCCTACTCCGTTGAACTGCTGGAGCAATGCGGTGTTGCACTGGGTTATCCTCATAGCAGCGAGATCAGGGGGGCCAGCATCGCCCTGAGGGAGTTGCGGGTCCAGTCGAAGGGCAGGCCGATCCGGGTTTTCTATGCGTTCGACAGGACGCGGGATGCCGTCCTGATTATCGGGGGCGACAAGGAAGGACAGGACGACGGCCGGTTCTACCGGACCTGGATACCGGTGGCGGAGAAAATCTGGAAGCAGTACCTCGCTGAACGTGAAGAGATGGAAAGGGCTTCGGCCTCGCAGAAGAAAGGCAAAGGGTGACTCATGGCGATCCACAAGTGGAAGGAACTGCGTGACAGCCAGCTTTCGCCTGAGGCGATAGCACGCATCGAGAAGGCCGCCGCCGAGGAAGTGCTGGCGATCAACATCCGGGCGCTCCGCGAACTGCTGGGCAAAACGCAGGAAGAGATGGCAAAGGCGACCGCCATGTCGCAGTCGGAAATCTCGCGGCTGGAGCACCGGACGGACTATCTGGTGTCAACGCTCCGCAAGTGCGTGGAGGCCCTCGGCGGCGAACTGGAGATCCGCGCCAACTTCGGCGCGAAAAGCATCCGCCTGGCGGCGTGACCGTCTCCGCCGCCGTCGGGTATTTCCAGGAGTTCCGCTCCCCCGGCCTCGTCGAACTGCTGCACTGAGGGGGTTAACCAACCGCCTTCACCAGTTCGTTAAACGTCGCCGGATGGTATTTCTCCCACTCGTCCTGCCGGACGAACAGTGCCCGGTAGCGTTTCTTCGGCTCCAGTGAAGTTGCGTCTTCGCACCATTGCTTGAGGCGTTCCCATTTCTGAGGATCGTCCAGATCTTCCCGGCCTTTGGTCTCAATAATCCAGAAGTTATTGCCGTCCTGGTTCACGACGAAATCCGGATAATAGTCGGCAATGCCGCCGCCGGCCTTGTTGTATTCGATTTTGAAGTGGGTCGCGTTGGAGTTCTTGAAGTACGAAACGATGTCCGGGCACTTGTCGAGAAATACCGCAAAGTCGAGTTCAAGCTGGCTGTCGCCCACCACCTTGTTGAAGATCGACTTGTCCGGCCTGAAATACTCCTTCTTGTCGGACAGGTAAGGTCGCGTCTTGCTGACCTTGATATATTCCTGGATCTTCGTTGTGCCCGTGTCCTGAATCGTCAGATCGTTGATCGCCTTCCGGAAGGTTTCCTGAATCGTCCTGACCGGTTCGATTTCGGACATATTCCGGAGAACATTGAGGTCATCCAGATCGACCGGTATTTCGAACAGCCGGTTTTGGATATAATCCTTCATCATCCCGAACAGTCCGTCGAATCCACCAACCAGGTGCAGTTCACGCATCAGGCTTCGGGCGAAGAATGTAATCATATTCTGATGGTTGGGGACAAAATCCCCGTCCATCAGGGTCTTGTGGCTCTCGGCTCCAGTGTCGATCTCCAGAAAGATGATTTCCCGTTGCTGCTCCGGCGTGAACGGAATCAGCTTCAGCTTCGGAGCAGGCAGCTCTGAAACATTGATCTCGGCCAGGTTCTTGTATTCCCTGTAGATTCGCGGTGCCAAGACCGGGATTTCTATATCAAGGGCTTCGATATCCTTCTTCCGGTTCTCCGAGTCCACCTCGATCACGGTCGGCGATTGAGGCTTGGTCCGGTCACTCATCGCCGCGTATTCCAATTCAACGCCTTCATCCTTGATGGATTCCACAAAATCGATGAAGGCATCGGTCCCGATCACACTGACCTTCTCCTGGATGTCCTGACCCCGGAACATCCGCCTGAGGCCGCGCCCAATGGTCTGCTCGGGAAGAATCTTGCTCGCCGCTTTGAACGGTCGAAGGCCGACAATCGAAACGACGTTCTGCACGTCCCAGCCTTCGCGCAGCACCATCACGGATACGATCGCTTTGTACGGATTATCCCAGCTATCAATCTCACGGCTCAGCTTACGGAGCCTGTCCAGTTCGTCCTTGTTCTTGCCGGTTGAGGACTCCGAGATCTCACCATTGTTCTTGGTGTGAATGACCAGAACACCATCCTCCAGCTTCGGGAAAGTCTTGACGAGGTAATCCGCCACTTCATCGCAGTTCTTCGTGTCGTCGGTCATTACGAACAGGATCGACTTCTTTCCGGCCGGTTCCAGCTCGTCATAAACCTTTTCCCATTCCAGATAGCCGAGCTGGAGATAATCCCGGTACCGCTCCGAGAACTTCGCACTTTTCCGCTCCTGAAGTTTTGCCCGTGAGGCCGGATCGGGGAGCACCGGCGTCTTCACGACCCCCTGCCTGACGGCTTCGACAAGGGGATAGTCGCTGACCGTCTGAACGAAAATCGCGCCGTTGGTGTGTTTTGGGGTCGCCGTGAGGTCGAACTGCGCCGAGAGCTTGCCGCCCTTCAGTTTCAGGCGATTTGAAATGTCCCCGATGCTCTTGAACCAAGCCAGGTCTTCCTCATGGACGTGGTGCGCCTCGTCGTTGATGACGACCAGTTCCGAGACGTTCCGGATGATATCGCCGAGGTCCACCTTTGAATCCGTGGTTTTCCCGGTGGGGCGGGGACCGGCGAAGAAATCGAGCTTGTCTTTGGCTTCCTCAAACGTCTTCGGGGCCTCTTCCTTCTCGTAGACCCGGTGAATGTTGGTCAGGAAGATATTGCCGGTTGGGGAGACGTTGCTGACATGATCCTGTTTGTGGAGCGTGATCTGAAAATCGTCACGCCAGTTCCGGCCCTCGTACCCGTTGTCCGGAAGCACCGGATCGGCAAAAAATATCTTCAGGCCGTCAAAGTCGGTCGCCAACCGGTCAAGCACAATGATATTCGGCGCGATCAGCAAAAAGTTCTTGCTGAGTTCGGAATCTTCCTCATAGATCTTGTGGAAGTACGACCACGCGATGAGCAGGCTCATCACCTTGGTCTTTCCGGCGCCGGTCGCCAGTTTCATCACGTACCGGGTCCAGTCCTCCCGGAACATGCTTTTAGTGACCTGCCCGGCGGTGTCATATTTGATGAGCCCGTAGGGGTCGCGGGCTTCTTCTATTTCATAGAGCCAGATGGCCGATTCGACCGCTTCACGCTGGGAAAAGTAATAGCGGAACTTTCCGACGGTTTCGTCGGTTTGCGGCAGGAGATGTTCCGTCTCGAACCAGTGCCGGAGCAGTGCCTTGGTCGTCGCACTGGCGCCTGCATATCCGGAATCCCTCCACTTCCATACGCCCTCCCGTATGCGGTGTACCAGCGGCGGCAGGAGATTTGCGAGACCGATTCGTCCCAGCAACTCCTCGCCCGGATACCAGCGAACGTCAGGGTGAATAATCTGATACGGGTCAGTGGGAAACTGCGGGTGGAAGCCCATCAGACTTTCACCTCCAGCACCTTGGTTGTGTCGTTGCCGAAGATATCGATCACCTTTACTGCGATCTTGTATTTGCCCTTGCCGGAATATTCATGCGTTCCACTGGATAGTTCCAGAGACCGGTCCTTACGGGTCCGGTAACTCTGCCATTCGTTCTCGAAGATATAGCCGCCGGTCCAGAGTTCCTTCTCTTCGCCGTTTTCGACCACCCGGATGATCTCCCTGCGGCTTTCGTAGTTGAAATCCACCGCCCAGTAGTCGATCCAGTCGGACCACTTTTTCGTGAGAATCTCTCTGGTGATTTTTTCTTTCTTGTCCTTCATGATCTTGACGACCTGACCGTTTTCGACCGTGATTTTGCTCCCGCCGGGCTTCAGGTCAGCCGTCAGCTCCTCGATATCGTCCTGCCGGTAAAAGACGCCGAAATCGGTCAGCCGGAGTGAAACGAGGCCTTTATTCACGAATGGCTTCACGTCCACATAACAAACGTCGAAGAATTTCACTTGTCCCTTTTCGACGGCGCGAGGATCGAACACGTCACGGGGGATGTATTTGAGTCCAAGGGCGACGCCCTTCTTGCGGGCTTCGTCCTGAAGGTGCTGGGTGACGCCCATCTCGAACTCGAAGCCGAGCACGTCCGCCTTGCTGACCTGGAGTTTCTGGCACGCCTTGATGACATCGTTGATCTGGGATTGCGTCACCGGGGCGTCTATCGGACCAACCAGCACCAGTGTCGAACCCTTCTTGCCGTGAAACGGCGGCGACTGGAACACCCGCTCGGCTTTAAAGGCAGTCAGGATCAAGTTGACGTAATGCTCTTCGCGCTGAATCGACTGGGCCTTGCGCTGGTCTTCCGGCAGGTTCGGGTCCACGCCCATGAAATACTGCCGCTCGTATTTACCGAGGTTCAATATCTCAAAACTGCGGTACGGTTTGCCCTCGGACTTCAGTGCGCGTTGGACCCCGATCAGCCGTTTGCGGGCCGTGTGAATGGCGAAGCGACCCAGATCGCAACCGATCCATTTCCGGTTCAGTCTTTCGGCGACGGCCAAGGTAGTTCCAGAACCGCAGAAGAAATCGGCAACTAGGTCACCTTCATTTGAAGCCGCAGATATCACACGTCCTAACAATGCTTCCGGTTTTTGAGTACTATAGAAAAGATTTTCAGTACGATCTGCTGGCTGCAACATAGAGAGACGCCATACATCATCAACGGTCTTTTCTGAGGATTCGATATAAATTACTTTCCCATCGGGGCCTTTTGCATTGATGATCGCGCCTTTCTCTTTATCCCATACGCGTTTCAGTTGACGAACTTTCTCGTCTCGGTCTTCTCGTTGCTTGTTAAAAATATACTTATCAGATTTGCGATACCAAAAAATGACATCATGGTTAGACGCAAACCGATTAATATTTCCCTGAAATTTATTATAATAATACCATACTATCTCGTTGAGAAAATAATCCGGAGAAAATAACTCATCGAGAATGATCTTTAAGTAATGTCCTACATGCCAATCGCAATGAACGTATATGCTCCCATCCTCTGATAATAATTCTTTCATCACATTCAGACGCTCATACATGTACTGGTGATATCGTTCACCTTTCTTACCCCAAGTATCGCGATATGCGAGTTCCTCAATGACGCTTGGCTCTTTCGTCAAGGTGTCATCGCCCACGTCGAGGTCGACAGAGAAATCCATCCCGGCATCAAATGGCGGATCGATATAGATGAGCTTCAATCCTCCGGCGGCTTCGATCTCCCGCCGCATCGGTCCGTTCTTGAGACTGGAAAGTATGAGTTTGTTGTCGCCCCAAATCAGTTTGTTCGACCAGCCGCTCGCCTGGCGGCCGCTGGACCGATCCATCGAAAACAGGTTGAGGGCTTCATTGACCGCCTTGCGCGGCTCGTCGATCTGCTCGATGGACTGGAACGGGAGGACGACATTCGTGACCTCATTCGTCTTGCCCTGCCAGATCAGTTCCACCTCCGGCGCGTCGCTGAACAGCCGCAGCTTGTAGCGGGGCGGAAGCGGCTCCCCCCGGTCGATGAGGGCTTTCAACTCTTCTTTTTCACGGTCGGTGAGGTTCATCGAACATTAGCTCCCTGAAGGCGCGAGAAGCGCCGAAATATCTTCATGGCCGGGATTAGCGAGATCATCCCTGGCGTCAGGCTCATCATTTCGAAATACCGACGGATTTATTAGCGCACCGGGCTGCCCCGTTCCACCGGTAACGGCAGGCAATACCTAACCGTTGGTCGTGACAAGTTGTGTCACCCCCCCCCCCCTAATACATCACCGTCACAAGCGTGATCCCCGCGAGCGCGGTGATGAAGCCCGTCTCGGCGAGTCCCGCAAGGTCGCGGCCGGTCAGTTCCTTCTGGAACGAGCCGCCGATGAGGAGCAGCGGCGCGGCGGTGAGGGCCAGCGGGGCGAGGAACGCGCCGGGGACGAGCGGCACCGACAGGGCAAGCCACAGGAGCGCGGCGATGAGGGCGTTCAGCATCCCCTGCCGGGTGCGGACGCGCAGTTCCAGGAGGGCCAGTTCGGCCACGCGCACAGTCACCGGCAGCAGGACGAGCAGCGTCGAGGCCGGGTGCGAGATGTCGTCCCCGGCGGCGATGATCTGGGCGAACCCCTGGGACTTCACGATCCAGGCGATGAGGATGAGCCCCGCGCCCACGGCCCCGCGCTCGCCCGCCTGCCCGGCCTGCCCGGCCTGCCCGGCCTGCCCGGCCTGCGGCGACGGGTCGCCGACGCTTCCGAACGCCCGGTCCACGAGCCGCCCCAGGCCCGCCTCGCGGGAAAAGCCGCTCGCGACGGCGAAGATGAACACGGTGAGCGCCCCGCCGATCTGCGGGTGGATTTCGTTCTGGATATAGGCGTTGAACAGGGCAACGTAGATCCCCGCCTCGATGAGTCCCGCGAGTGCCGTGCCCAGAATTGGCGCAAGGCCCCGGCCGGGCGCGTTCCCGCCGCCACCGAGCCAGCCGAAGGTGCGGGCCGCGGCCGAAAGGAACAGGCTGGTCTGGCGGGAAGTCTTCATGAAGGTAGGGTTTCTACTACGAGAGCGGGCCAAAGGGCCACGGGGAGTTTCCCCTTGGGGACGTTCCGGGCGGTTTAAGGCCCTCCTGTGAATGTTTGTGAGGCCCGTTGCGGCCCCGGCGGCCCCGGCGATATGATGTTGCATTAACGGGCAGAAAGGTCCAGAGATTCCGCATGTTTGTGGAAACTGCGAGAATACCTCCGGCAGGGGGCAGTGCGCGCCGTAGATGGCGGCCGCATGGGGCTGTTCGCCGTCTGGCAGTCTCGCTATTTGCCGCCGGTTTCGCCGTTTGTTCCTTTTCCGCCTGTGGCGGCGGCGGGGCACCGCCCGAGGAGCCGTTCGTCGCCGGGGCCTACGCCGCCCGGATCATCGCCACCAAGCGGTCCACCGGCTCGCTCGTGAACTTCGACCTTTCCGCGACCTACCGGACCGCCTATGCCGCCTACGGCGAGAGCGGTCTTGTCACGATGGACCTCAGCGACCTCAGCGACATCCGCATCACCCGCCGCCAGGACGATGTGCGCTCCTCGGACGTCCGGGCCTGCGGGCGGCGGCTCTATTCGCTCGACTTCCAGGCGCCGCCGTTCCAGTCCCGCGTGGCGACGTTCGACATCGGCCTGGATCCCACCGTCCCGGTGAAGCTGGGCGAGGTGCAGCTCGAACTTGCCGAGGGGGCGGGGATCGCCTGCGCCGGTGACAGCCTCATGGTGTCGGCCGGCGCCCGCGGCCTGTACCGCATCGACGCACAGGACATCCGTTACCCGGAGGCTACCTTCCTCGGCGAGCCGGCCGACTTCGGCGTGGTGTCGTTCTACGGCCTGAAAAAGCTCAGCGAGAGCCAGGTGCTCGCCGTCGTGGAGCTTCCGCCCGATCCCGGCTGCTTTCCGCCACCCACCGTCCCCTGCGAGGTTTCCAACCCGGACGACCCCCGCGTGGGCCGCCTCGGCATCCGCACGATCAACGTGAGCAGTGGCAGCGGCACCTCCGACCGGCGCATCCCCCAGTCGGCCTCGGTGGATTTCCCGTTCCTGAGCGGAATCAACCAGAGCCCGATCAACTTCCCGGTGGCCGCGGCCACCAATGGCGAGAACCTCTACGTGCTGTCCTCCAGCGGCCGCCGCCTCACTGCCTGGCGGTCGAACTCGATCATCAGCACGGCTGACTACCGCGCGCTGCCGCCGAGCGACATTTCCGACATCGCCTCCATCGGCGAACTGGCGGTGGTGGCCGACGGCGACATCCGGCTGGTGGACGTGAGCGATCCGTCCGTGCCCAAGGTGGCGACGACCGTGGTGACGCCGGGCTCGGCCTTCACGGTCCAGCTCCGCCAGCTCGACAACGGCGACTTCCATGCCTATGTGGCCGATGGAGAGAACGGCCTTGTCATCATCGGCATCGAGCGCATCCGCCCCACGTTCGTCGAGATATCCCGCGTCTTCACCGTGGACGGCATGGTGTCCGACATGGGCCAGATGCCGGCGCACGTGCCCACGTCGCCGCTCGTCGGCGACCCGGTGGCGGTTGCCAACTTCCTCAATGGGGGCCTCCTCGTCCTGTCGCGCTCGAACGGCGGGAACCCGGTTGGCGACAACATCGACCGCACCGATGGCGGCACCAACCCATCGCTCCATCCGGCGGCCGAAATCTCCGGCGGAACGCTCTTCTCGACCACTCCGCCCCGGAGCAGCCTGCCCGGCATCCTGCGGCTCATCGCCCGCAACATCGCGGGCTTCCTCGACTTCGAGGACGTGACGGCGCTGAACACCCGGCTCCTTCTGCGGGGCCTGCCGCTGGTGGAAATCCCGCCCGATCCGGACTTCTCGCCCATCGGCGACGAGCAGCTCGGCCCCCTCTCGCCGTTCCATGCGCCGACGGGCATCGCCGTCCAGAACGACGGCTATCCGTTCGTGGTGTCGAGCGGCCTCAACCTGAACAATATCGCCGCCCCCGACACCGTGGAGGCGGGCGGACGGGCCGCCTCCATTGGCGCCGATGGCCGCCCGGTGACCTACATCCCGGAGGATCCGCTCGTTCCGGCCGGTCCGCTCGTCCCTGCATTCCCGCCCCGCCGCGGCGGCCCCGTGACCGGCGTGTGGTGGGGCGAGGAGGACATGCGCGCCTGTTCGCAGCTCCCCAACACCCGCCTGCCGTTCCGGCTCCGGGCCGAGGTGGCGGGCTCCCCGGCGGGACTGCCCTGCGGCTCCGACTCGCTGGTCCCGGCGGCGACGAGCAACGGGCTCTCGAACGGCCTCTATGGCGTCGTCTTCGGGGGCGCGGGTGCCGACAGCTTCCAGGCCGACAACCCCCTGACGCCCGGCGTGGACTATTTCACCCGCAACCCGGTCTACTTCGCCGCCACCGGCGACGGCGGCGCGGTACAGATCGACCTCGATTCTGGTGTCTCGCAGCTTTCGCCCCCATGCACGCTGCGCCCGCTGAACCCGCTCGTGCCGTGCGCGATCAATCTCGACGCCGGCCAGCTCATCACCGACGATCCCAGCCTCAAGCACGGCATGCTCTACACCGAGGATACCCGCACGCTGTTCGTGGCCGACCCGGTCCGGAATCTCGTCCAGGCGCTTTCGCTCGGACGGCTGGACGCGGGGACGATTCGTGGCGTCTACTACCGCAGCGGCGGCTACCAGATCGACGTGAGCGGGCTGCTCTCGACGCCGGTGGACCTCGCGCCGACAAACCCGCCGGCCAGATCCCCCGACCACCTGCGCAGTTCCAGCGACCTCTACATCCTGAACCGGGGCAGTTCGTCCATCGTGAAGACCTCGCAGGCGGGGGACTTCATCGACTACATCGTCCCACGCTTCAACGGGCAGACGTTCGATGCGGGCCGGTTCTCGGCGCTGGCCACCAGCCCCGACGGGACAAAGCTCTACCTCGCCGTCGAGGACTGCCCCACGACCGGAAATTCCTGCATTTTCCAGATGCCGGCCCCCTGACCGCTCCTAAAGTCCCCGGATGCCGAAAAGCTGCCCGATGGCTCTTGACGGGCTGGGGGGGCTCTCCCTATAGTCCGCCGCCTTCGGGAGGTATCCCTGCCCGGAGCGGGAGGACTAACTCCCGGTAAGTACAGGAGATTTGACTGTTATGGCTACCCGGTTTGCGAAGCCCGGCGAAATCGAGCGCAAGTGGTGGGTCGTGGACGCCGAAGACGTCGTGCTCGGCCGGCTGGCGACCCGCGTCGCCAACGTCCTGCGCGGCAAGCACAAGGCGGCCTACACGCCGCACACCGATGCGGGTGACTTCGTGATCGTCGTCAACGCCAGCAAGGTGAAGCTCACCGGCAACAAGCTGAACGACAAGATGTACCACTGGTATTCCGGCTATGTGGGCGGCCTCAAGTCGGCCAACGCCCGCCAGATGCTGGACCGCCGCCCCGAGGAAGTGATCGAGGTTGCCGTCAAGCGGATGATGAACCGCACGCCGCTCAACCGGCAGCTCCTCACCAAGCTCAAGGTCTATGCCGGTCCCGAGCATCCCCATGCGGTCCAGAACCCGCAGAAGCTCGAACTGGATTCCAAAAAGCAGCACACCGCACGGGCCTGAAAACCCGTTAGCCCCCACCACGACGTAAGGAAACGCGTTCATGTCAGCAGCTTCCAAGACCATCAACACCACCGGCCGCCGCAAGCGGTCCATCGCCCGCATCCGGATGAAGTCGGGACAGGGCAATATCGTGGTGAACCACCGCCCGATCGAGGAGTATTTCAAGCTCGACACGGCGAAGATGAAGATCAACCAGCCGTTCGACCTGACCAGCACCAACGGCTCCTATGACGTCTATGTGAACGTCGTGGGCGGCGGCACCACCGGTCAGGCCGAGGCTGTGCGCCACGGCATCAGCCGTGCCCTGGTGGCGGCGAACCCGGAGTTCCGCGGTGTTCTGAAGAAGAATGGCCTTCTCACCCGCGATCCGCGTGAGGTCGAGCGCAAGAAGTACGGACAGCCCGGCGCGCGCAAGCGTTACCAGTTCTCCAAGCGCTAAGCCCGGTTTCCCGGCGGGACTTGCAGCAGGGGCGGCATTCCGGGCATACCGGAAGCCGCCCCTCGGTTTTGGGCGGGTTTTGAGAGCGGGCTTTCTGGCAGCGGCCAGTTCGGGAGGTCGGCATGGCAAAGCGGCCTGCAGGCAAAAAGGGTTCAGCGGCGGCAGGGAGGCTCCGAGTCGCCATCTGCGGCGCATCGGGCTACACGGGCCTCGAACTGCTCCGCCTGCTCGCGGGCCATCCGGGCGTGGAGGTTGTCTACGCCTCCAGCGAGAAATCGGCCGGTCAGCCGGTGGCCGAACTGTTTCCCTCGCTTAAGGGGCCGTACGACGGACTGAAACTGGAGCGGCTGGATCCGGCCCGGGCGGCGAAGTCGGCCGATATCGTCTTTACCGCGCTTCCCCACGCCGAAGCGGCCCCGACAGTCATCGAGGTGCTGAAACTCGGCAAGAAGGTAATAGATCTTTCGGCCGACTTCCGGCTGAAGGACGCCGCCGTTTACGGGAAAACTTACGGCCAGCACCCGGCGCCGCAGTTCCTCAGGGAGGCGGTCTACGGGCTGCCCGAAATCTACCGGGACCGGATCAAAAAGGCCCGGCTCATTGCCAACCCCGGCTGCTATCCGCAGGGGCCGATCCTCTCGCTCGCGCCGCTCCTGCGCGCCGGCCTGACCGGGACCGGGGACATCGTGATCGACTCCAAATCGGGCGTCTCCGGCGCGGGGCGCGGAGCGTCGGTGGATAATCTCTTCACCGAGGTATCGGGGAGTTTCAAGGCATACAAGGTGCTCACCCACCGGCACACACCGGAGATCGAGCAGGAGCTGTCGGTGGCGGCGGGGAAAAACATCCACGTGACGTTCACGCCGCATCTTGTGCCGATGAACCGCGGGATACTTTCCACGATCTATGCCAAGGCCCCGGCCGGAACCACCTGGAAGCAGGTGACGGGCCTGTGGCGGAAGGCATATGCCGGCGAGCCGTTCATCCGCATCTGCCCGGAAGGCGCCTTCCCGGCCACCCGCGACGTGAACGGGACCAACTATGCCGACCTTTCCTGCGCCGTGGCGCCGGACGGACGGGTCGTGATCGTCACGGCCATCGATAACCTGTGCAAGGGCGCGTCCGGTTCGGCCGTCCAGTGCATGAATCTGCTGGCGGGTTTCCCTGAAACCACCGCGCTGACGGCCCTGGCCCTGGTGCCTTGAGCCGCGTCCTGACTGGCCCTCCTGGCCCGTCTCTTTTAACTGCAATGCCGGCCCAAAGGCCGGCTCAACATAAAGGAGAAACCCCATGACCACCACGACCGCTTCCGTTGCTGCCATCCGCAAGGCCATCCGCGATGTGCCGGATTTCCCCAAGCCGGGGATCCTGTTCAAGGACATCACGCCGGTCCTGCACGATCCCAGGCTGCTGAAAAGCGCCATCACGCTGATGGCCCAGCCGTTCGAGGTGGAACGGATAGACGTGGTGCTTGGCATCGAGGCGCGGGGGTTCATCTTCGGCAGCGCCATCGCCAGCTACCTGCACGCCGGGTTTGTCCCGGTGCGAAAGAGCGGCAAGCTCCCCTGGCGCACGAAGACCGTCTCCTATGCCCTGGAGTACGGCGAGGATACGTTGCAAATTCATACAGATGCGGTTGCCGAGGGCGCCCACGTCCTGATCGTGGACGATCTCCTGGCCACCGGGGGCACCGCCGGGGCCGTCCTCAAGCTGGTCGAGGAGTGCCGGGGGCATGTGGCCGGGCTGTCGGTACTGGTGGAACTGGAGTTTCTTAAGGGACGTGAACGCCTTTCACCCTGCCGTGTGGCCTCGGTGGTCCAGTACTGACAGGGCAATAAAATTGGGCTTGGGCCTATTTTTCTGGTTGACGGGAGATACCGTTAAAGGCCATTCTCGGTGCATAAGGCGCGTCCTGCGGACTGGCCGGAGCCGCACAGGTGGCGGTTTCCGGGGAATTTACCAGCCGGGGCCGGGTCAGAAAAACTGTGGAGGGAGTGCTCAATGAGCAACAACAAGTCCAAGGAAATTTACGTGGTTCAGTCGAAGATCAAGGAACTGGTCAAGAGCAAGAAGATGCAGTGCTCGGCCGAAGCCATCCCGGCAATCAGCGCCGAGGTGGAGCGCCTGGTCGCCAAGGCCGTCGAGCGGGCCAAGGCCTCGAACCGTGCCACAGTGAAGGCCCGCGATATCTGATCGCGGCCTGATCCGGTTCCGGCCGTCCTCTGGCGGCCGGAACCTGGGGTTTTCCTCAACACAGGCTCCGCCAGGCCGCGAATGCCGGGCGGAGCCTCTGTTTGCCGCCCCTGCCAGCTTTCGCCCCCGTAGCTCAGTTGGATAGAGCAGGGCCTTCCTAAGGCCAAGGTCGCAAGTTCGACTCTTGCCGGGGGCACCATATTCCCTTTTTACCGGAAGCCGTGCCAATTACCTGCCCGGGCCCTGGTGGCCCGGTTTTCGGAGCATGATTCCTGATGGGCGGAAGCAGTCCCTACATCCAGCGCGGCGAGGCGAGGAAGGCGCAGCAGAAGTTCAGCGTCACCTTCCAGCCGGCGAACGTCACCGTCGAGGTGGACCCGGCGAAAATCCCCTACGGACGGGACGGCGAGCCGGGCTCGATCCTCGACATCGCGCTGGCGCATGGCGTGGACATTGACCATGCCTGCGGCGGGGTATGCGCCTGCTCCACGTGCCACGTCATCGTCCGGCAGGGCGGCAGGAGCCTCAGCGAACCTTCCGACGCTGAACTGGACCGGATCGAGCAGGCCCCCGGCAACACGCCTGACTCGCGGCTTGCCTGCCAGGCCGTTCCCGACGGGACGGCGAATCTTGAGGTCGAGATTCCCGGCTGGAACCGGAACTTCGCCCGCGAACCTGCCCACTGACGGGCGGGGCTTTCCCTTTAGCGTCCGAACAGCTTTTTTACCCGGTCCATGAAACGCGGCTTGGCGGCCGCCTTGGCCCGCTTGCGCCCCGCTGGCTTGGAGGCGGGGCGCTTGGCCTTGACAGGGGCCCGTTTGGGGCTCTTCCTGGCCGATGCACCCTTGGCGGCCTTGCGCGCTGCCGGGGCTGCCCGCTTGCGCGAGGGCGCCGGGTGGGAGCCGTTGCCGCTCTTGCCGGAAGCCGGGGGGACGGCCGCCGGTGGCGGCGGGGGCTGCACCAGAAGCCGGGGCGCGCGGCGGGGCTTTACCTTGATCACCTTCGGGTGGCGGTTCGACGGTGTGGAGACGGGCGGCGGCGGGGGCGGCGGCGCGGCTAGCTGCAGGCGCTGGCGCCGCTCGGCGGCGGCCTTCTCGAACCAGTCGGCCTCTTTCTCCGAGTAGCCGTTGTAGTGCTGCACAGCCGTCGCGGTCGCCTGCGGCAGGCGGGACTTCTCGGCGAACTGGCGCACGTAGTCGGCGTAGCGGGCCACCAGCGAGGCGAGGTCGGCGTTGATCTCGTGGAACTTCTCGTAGACGATCTTGAGGTCGAGGGCGTTGTCGAACCCCTGGTATTCGTATTCAAGCTCGTCGCCGAGCCGGCGGATTACCCGGAAACCCGACAGGGCCTTTTCGAGCCGCCTGGGGAACTGCTCGATGAATGTTTCAAACTTGAGTGGACTTTTTCCTGACATTTCGCGGTGCCTGATACCCCTTCACAAACTGTTTGCCGCCGCACCGGCCTTTCCTGCCGGCGCCCGGGCACAGGAACTCCCCCGTACCCTGCCTGAACCCTCTTCCGGAGCCGCCACCCGCGGCTGCAGCTACTTCGTTGCGTCTGCGGCCAGCCGGTAATGCTCGTAACCCTTGCGGCCGAGCGTACCCATGGCGTACCGCTTCCCCTGTTCGACGGCCGGCTGGTCCATGGCGTCCAGCCCGAGCCCTTCGCCGGTGAGAACCGTGGCGGCCTCGAACAGCATTATCAAATCGCCTATCACACGGGGAGAAACGCTGTCTATGGAAATCTGTATGACAGGGGTGCCGTTTTGCGCGAGACTGAGGACGGTCGCCTGCCGCTCGGCTTCCTGGAGGGCCCCCAGGGTGTGGCCGGGGAGATAGGCGATTTCCTCAAACTCATTGAAATAACTGGGGAATCTGGGGTCTGACAGGTGCTGCTCCTGTCCGATCACCACGGCGAGCCGCCGGGCGGGGGATTCCAGATAAAGCTGGAGCTGGCTGTGCTGGTCGGCGGCCCCCAGCGACAGGACCGGGGTAAACCCCTGCCTGAGTTTTGCCCGGTGCGAACGGGTGCTTTTCCCCAGGCTTTCGGCCCAGAGCTGGGCGAACCACAGGCCAAACGACCGCAGCCGGTCCACGTAAGGCCATATAAGTGTTTCCGCAAGTCCCCGGTCTTTCAGCTTGAGGTGCATCAGGGCGAACCGCAGCGCGGGGTTTGTGAGCGGGTCGGTCCTCAGGCACAGGTCACGGGTGCGGCCAGCTCCGGCGAGCAGTTCGGCCAGATCAATCCCCATGGCGGCAGCGGGCAGAAGGCCCACGGCCGACAGCACGCTGAACCTCCCGCCCACGTTCGGGGGCACCTCGAAGCTGCGGATATGGTGCTGCCCGGCGATCTGGCGGAGCGGCCCTTTCACCGGATCAGTCGTGAAGCAGAAGTAGTGGTGCCAGTTGGGGCCGGTTTCCCGCTCCCACCGCTCGCGGCAGATGAGGAACTGCGCCAGCGTTTCGGCGGTGGAGCCGGACTTGGAGATGACGTTCACGCAGGTTTTGCGGCAGTCCACCGATGCGAGCAGCGTAGCGAAGGTGTCCGGGTCGAGCGAATCGGCGAACAGGACGCGCATCGTTCCGGCGGCACGCGGGCGGGTGCTCGCCGCCGCCGTCGCCGGAGCAAGCGCTTCCTGCAGCATCCGGCCGCCGAGCGATGACCCGCCGATCCCCAGCACCAGCATCGTGTCGAGGCCGTGCTCGCGGGCGTGGGCGATGTAGTCACGGCATTTGGCGGCCGTTGCCGGCATCGTTTCCGGCAGGTCCAGGAACCCCAGGTCCTTTTTCGCGGCCCGCCGCTTCTCGACGAGGCCCACCAGCTCGCGGCCCCTGAACTCCCAGTTCCGGTCGTCGTCCGCCGGTAGGCCGAGGCCGCCCTTTGCCACGCGGGGTTCAAAACAGAGCCTGTCGTTCCAGTTGATGTGGGACATGGAGAAAAGATCCTTTTCGGCGGGCTGGTGCGCCAACCCTACTATCGCCGGCCTTCACGGTCGAATGACGGCCGTCAGCTCACCTGTTTTTCGAGCGAGAGGCGGATGAACTTCTGGTAGTCGAGGCCGTCCCGGGCAGCCCGGTCCTTGACAGCCCGGAGCAGCTCGGAGCTCATGCGGATGGTGACGGTCCGGTCCTTCGGGCGCAGTTCGTAGCGCACGCGCCGCCAGCCGCCGTCCTCCAGAAGCCCGGTGAGATCCCCGGCGAGCGGGTCAGCGGTCTTGCGGGTTTTCTTCTTCGAGCTTTTCATGGGCTTTGAGCTCCCTGGTGTGCGCGTACCGGGCGGAAATCACCCGGATCAGCAGCCGCCCGTCCTTGTGCCGCAGCGTGTAGGCCACGAACATCGGTCTCCCTGCCGTGGACCGGCCGACGGCGATCAGTCGCTTTTCGGCCGACGAATGGCGCCGGTCGTCCGTTACCAGCAGTTCCTGCGTGAAAAAGGCCTCGATCTCCGCGATCTTCAGCCCGTGTCTGGCCGCCTTCCCGGTGTTTCCGGAATCCCAGTCGAAACCGTCGAACATCACCGGGCCGCGCTTCTTCACGCCAGCTTAAGGATAGCCCGGATGTCCTGCGTTTGTAAATACAAACGCTCCCTTTCCCCCCTCTTGCCGGGGCTTCCGGGCCGTGTTAAGGGGGCCGTCCGCCGCCTGAGTGGCGGCAGGCCCAGGGACTGAAACGCCCGGCCGCGCAGGACGCGCAAGTACCAGATTTTCAGGGAGATTCCGGCAGTGGCACGTGCATGTGAAGTTTGCGGCAAGGGCCCCACATTCGGCAACCAGGTTTCGCACTCGAACCGCAAGACGCGGCGCAAGTGGTCGGTGAACGTCCAGAACCTCAAGGTGAAGACCCCCGGCGGCAGCAAGCGCATGCGCGTCTGCACGACCTGCATCCGCAGTGGCCGGGTCGAGAAGGCCCCGCGCGGAACGCGGCAGGCCGCGCTCAAGGCCGCCCCGAAGAAGGCCGCCTGAAAACCCCCGCCGCCTGAACGGTGAACTTCAGGAAAAACCTCGCTGACGCCTGGCGGTCCTACCTCACCGCCCCGGCGCACCTGTCGCTCGTCGCCCTTTTGTCGCTACTCCTCATCCCGACGATCATCCTCACCGGACCCGGCATGCTGCTCCTGTGCGGAGCGGCCCGCGCCGTCCGGCGCGGCGAGAAGCCCGGACTCGCCACCGTGAAAAACGCTTTCGCCGGCTTTCCCGACGACTACGTGATCGGCATCGCCTACGCCTTCTCGGTGCTGGTGTTCGTGCCGACCTTCATCGGCTGGATGATCGCCGCCGTGATCCTGGGGCCGGTGTTCATCATCCGCTCGGAAAATGCGGCGAGCCGCGGCGCCGGAATCGTCGAGACCTTCCGCGAGGCCGCCTCGACCTGCGGCGCCCATCCCGGCGATGCCGTGCCGGCCGCCTTCGCCATCATCGCGCTCAATCTCGTCGCTGCCTTCGGCGGCGTGATCGGCCTGCTCGTCACGCTCCCGGTGAGCGCGCTCGCCCTCGTCCAGCTGTGGGAACAGTGGTCCGGCGGCACCGGCGGCCAGCGCGTCGAGCAGGTCTACGACTTCCGGTCGAGCCTCTAGGGTAATACTGTCAGCGCACGTCGTTCGGTGTCGGCACGAACGGCTTTTCGGGGACGAGCGCCGTCATGTCGATCTCGACCAGCACGCCCTTGACGAGCCCCTTCACCTCCACGGTGGAGCGGGCGGGCGGGGCGGCGGTGAAGAACTTCGCGTACTCCTGGTTCACCGTCTGGAAGTCGGCGAGATTCACGAGGTAGAGCGTCGTCTTCACCACGTCGGCAAAAGTGCATCCCCCGGCGGCGAGCACCGCCTCCAGGTTCTTCATGCAGCGCACCGCCTGCTCGGCGGCGGTCTTGCCCACCACCTCGCCCGTCGCCGGATCCAGCGGAATCGCCCCGCTCGTGTAGAGGAAACCGCCCGCTACGACCCCCTGCGAGTAGGGGCCCACGGCGGTCGGCGCACCCTTGGTGGACAGAATCTGCTTCGGCATGGTCTTTCGTTACTCCCGTTTCCCGGCAATCCGGAGGCGCCTTGCTAACCGGCCGGTGCGGGGGGAGGCAAGGGAAGGCGGCCTCACCCCGCGCCTTTGCGGCGCGGCCCTCTCCAGGAACTGGAGAGGGCAGGAAGGGTTCTCTCTCATCAACCACTCCCCCGGCTGCTCACGCAGTCCCCCCTCTCCGGTTCCCGGAGAGGGGGGCAGGGGGTGAGGCAACCGGTGAGGCGGCCTTACGGCAGGTACGGGATATCGATCTTGTCGGGGATGATCCGCTCGCTCGCCGGGCGTTCGTCGGCTGGCTGCTGGCGGCGCGGCGGCTCGTATTCGGGCTCCGGTTCGGGCTCGCGCACCGGCTCCGGCTGCCGCACAGGTTCGGGGAGCGGCGGCGGCTCGGTGGCGCGGGGAGTGGCGACAGGCCTGGGTGCCGGTTTCGGCGCGGCGGGCACGACCGGTTCCGCACGCGGGGGAGCCGCCTCCTCCGGTTCGTAGCGGACCGGCTGGCGGGTGATCGAGACGGCGGGCGGCTCCGGTTTCGGAGGCTCGGCGCGGGGCGGCGGTTCCGGCTCGCGGGCGAATACAGGAGGCGAGGCAGGCTGGACCGGCGCGGCCGGTTCGGGCGGCGGCCTTGACGCCAGCTGGCTCGCGGCACTGGCCCTTACCGTGTCGGGCACCGGCGGGCCGAACAGGTGGAAGGCGAGATCCCGCACCGACGCCTCCAGCGCCGATCGCGTCCCCCGCCGGTCGTTCTTCTGGATCGGCACCGAGCGCGTCCCGAGCGGCCGGTTCGCCAGCGCGTCCACCACCCGGATGCGGACCCGGAGGCCCTTGTCCTCGATGTCCTCGATTTCGAGATAGAGATACCGCGAGAGCCCCCTGGAGAGCGCGTGCTGCGTGCAGTCCGATTCGGTGCAACCCGCAAGCGGCGTGAGGGAAAGGTTCGCCCCCTTGGCCACCTCGGCCATCTGCTGCTCGACGATGGCAAGTTCGCGCCCGGCGACGCCCCGGGTCTGCCAGTCCGACCGGCCCACCGGAATCTGGGCCGACGCCGCCCCCGCGAGCGGCCCCAGCACCAGCAGGGCCAGAAACCCCGCCGTCAGGCTGCCGGATGCGAAAGCCCCGGATGTTCGGCCCGCCGTCACCATCAGGTAACACAACTCCCTGGAACTGCCGGTTCCATTAAAAAAGACCCGTCAAGATACCTTCCCACGATGGGCCGGGGGCGTCAAGGGGGGTTTGGGAGGGGGCAAAAACCGGGCCTGAATGAGCCGGTCTGGAGGCCGCAGGCGGGGTTGGCCGCCACCGGCTGGCATGTAGTATGAATGTCTGAAATCCTGCTGAGAAAACGGAAGCCAGCCTGATGCCTGACACCCCCGAAAAGCTCGACCTCCGGTCCCACGACATCGCCGGGGACAAGTTGCAGGAACTGCTACGGCTGTTCCCGGAGGTTCGGACCGAGGGCGGGAAGATCGACCTCGACAAACTGAAGCTCGCCCTCGGTCAGACCGTGGACATAGGCCGGGAACGGTATGGCATGAACTGGCCGGGCAAGGCCGACTGCTTCAAGACCATACAGCGGCCAAGCCTCGGCACCCTCAGGCCCTGTCCGGAGGAAAGCGTCAACTTCGACACGTCCGAAAACCTGATCATCGAAGGCGACAACCTGGAAGTCCTCAAGCTCCTCCAGAAGTCTTACCTTGGCAAAGTGAAGATGATCTACATCGACCCGCCGTACAACACGGGCAACGACTTCATCTATCCGGACAACTACTCGGAAAGCCTCCAGACCTACCTTGAATACACCGGGCAGGTTGATGCCGAAGGGAAAAGGTTCAGCACCAACACGGAGGCCGACGGACGATTCCACTCCAAGTGGATGAACATGATGTATCCACGACTTTATCTTGCGCGAAATCTGCTTCGCGATGACGGTGTAATTTTTATAAGCATTGATGATTCCGAAGTGAAGAATTTGCGGTCGATTTGTGATGACATCTTTGGGGAAGAATCGTTTCTTGCAACCATCTGCTGGCAGAAAAAGTATGCTCCAGCCAACGATAAGACGGATTTTTCAGCAACACACGATTTTATCTGCGTCTATGCAAAGACACGTCAGTACTCCAATGCAGGAAAGGCTTTGGCCCTGCTCAACAAAACGGAGCGTACCTCTGAGACGAACAGCGCCTATAAGAATCCCGATAACGACAGCCGTGGCTTGTGGAGGGCGGACAACTACAAGTGCAACAAGACTGCTGAGCAGCGACCAAATCTTTTCTACCCTATTAAGCATCCGAAGACTGGCGAAGATATCTGGCCAGATAAGAGCGCCGTTTGGCGCTACAGCAAAGAACGGCATCTCAAGAATGTTGAGGAAGGCCGCATATGGTGGGGATTGAATCTTGATAACAAGGTACCTGCCTATAAACGCTTCCTCTCCGATGTTGGCGGTGTGATAGCAGATACCTGGTGGACCCATGAGGAATCGGGACATAACGACGAAGCAAAAAAGGAAATTAAACAAATATTTCCTGGAGCCGAATCGGCATTTGATACTCCGAAGCCTGTCCGCCTCCTACATCGCATATTAGGTCTCGCAACGTCGACAGAAGACGATGAGACGGTCCTGGATTTTTTTGCGGGTTCTGGCACTACAGGACATGCCGTACTGGACTTAAACAAAGAGGACGGAGGCAATCGCAAGTTTATACTCGTTCAACTCCCGGAGCCGACCGGTCGCAAGGACTATCCAACTATAGCGGATATAACCAAAGAGCGCGTCCGCCGGGTCATCAAGAAACTGAACGAGGAGGAGACCGGAAAACTGCGGTTAGGCGAAGCCGGTGAACAGGACCGGGGCTTCCGGGTCTTCAAGCTGACCGACTCGAACTTCAAGGCGTGGAACGCGAACGTGGAGCCGGACGCCAGAAAGCTGGCTGAACAGCTTGCCCTGCACGTTAGCCATGTACGTGACGAACGCTCTGCCGACGACATCCTGTACGAACTGCTGCTCAAGAGCGGGTTCCCCCTCACTTCAAAGATCGAGCGTCTGAACCTCGCCGGGAAGACCGTCTACAGCGTTCTGGACGGTGCGTTCCTCATTTGCCTCGAACCGGCTCTCACCCACGACCTGATCCGGGCCATCGCCGACCGCAAACCGCAGCGCGTCGTCTGCCTAGATAAGGGGTTTGAGGGCAACGACCAGCTCAAGGCGAACGCCGTTCAGATATTCAAGACCAAGGGCATCGAAAGCTTCAGGACGGTGTGAGCCGATGACCATGAAGCTCCAGTTCGATCCCAACCAGCCCTACCAGCGGGACGCTGTCGCGGCGGTGGTGGATATTTTCAAGGGCCAGCCGCCCGAGAAGCTGGACTATGCCGTCGTCTTCCAGACCTTCGATACGCCGATGTTCAGCGGGCGGATCAACACTGACCTGGGTGTCGGCAACCGGCTGACGCTGACGGACGACCAGCTCCGCCAGAACGTCCGGTCCGTCCAGGAACGGAACGAGGTGGAGATACCCGATCCAGCGCAGCCGCTCGAACACTGGCAGGTCCCCAGCCCGGACGGTCAAACCACTCGGAGCTGTAACCATTATTCGGTGGAGATGGAGACCGGCACGGGCAAGACGTACGTTTATCTCCGGACGATCTTGGAGCTGTCAAAGCACTACGGCTTCAAGAAGTTCATCATCGTCGTGCCGAGCGTGGCGATCCGGGAAGGCGTCCTGAAGAATCTGGAGATCACGAAGGAGCATTTCCGGGCGCTCTACAACAACGTCGAGCTGGAACATTTCGTCTACGACGCCAAGACCGTGAGCAAACTCCGGCAGTTCGCCTCCAGCAACACGATCCAGATTCTAATCATCAACATCGACGCCTTCCGCAAGAACTTCACCGGCACCGAGGCCGAACAAAAGAGCAACGTGATCTACAAGGAGAACGACAAGCTCTCCGGGCGGCAGCCGATTGAGTTTGTCCAGGCGACGAACCCCATTGTCATCATCGACGAGCCGCAGAGCGTGGATAGTACCGAGAAGTCGCAGGAAGCGATCAAGGCGCTGAACCCGCTTTGTACGCTCCGGTATTCAGCGACTCACCGGAATCCCTACAACCTCGTCTACCGGCTCGACCCGGTGCGGGCGTTCGAGCAGAAGCTCGTGAAGCAGATCGTGGTGGCGAGCGCCTCCTCCGACGGCGGAGCCAACGACGCTTTCGTCCGGGTGGAAAAGATCGACTACAAAACCGGGATCAAGGCGAAGCTCCGCATCCACGTCCAGGGTGCGGAGGGTCCGAAGGAAAAGGTCGTTACGGTCCAGCACCGTGCCGACCTGCATTTCCTGTCCAAGGAGCGGGCCAGTTACCAGGACGGGTTCTCCGTGGCGGAGATCAGTGCCGAACCGGGAAACGAGTTCGTCCGGTTCAATAATGGCCGCGTCCTTAAACTGGGCGAGGAGATCGGCGGTCCCCGTGACGACGTGTGGCGCGCCCAGATCAAGCATACGGTCAAGAGGCATCTGGAAAAGGAACTTCAGATCAGGGGACGCGGGATCAAGGTTCTGAGCCTGTTCTTCATCGACCGGGTGGCCAACTACCGGGATTATGATGAGGGCGGACAGCCGAAACAGGGCAAGTTCGCCGAGGCGTTTGAAGCGGAGCTGGCGGAACTGGCCAAGGACTCCCGGTACCGTGAGCTGGATTGGCTCAAGCTGCCTATCGGTAGTCTCCACAACGGCTACTTCGCACAGGACAAGAAGGGCGTGCTCAAGGACACACGCGGGGATACCCAGGCCGACGACGACGCTTACAACCTGATTATGAAGGACAAGGAGCGGCTCCTGTCCCTCGACGAACCGCTCCGTTTCATCTTCAGCCATTCGGCGCTCCGGGAAGGCTGGGATAACCCCAATGTCTTCCAGATTTGCACGCTGAACGAAACCCGAAGCGCGATGAAGAAACGCCAGGAGATCGGACGGGGGCTCCGCCTTCCGGTGGACCAGTCCGGCCAGCGGGTTTTCGACGAGTCGGTAAACAAGCTTTATGTCATGGCGAACGAGAGCTACGAGGATTTCGCTCGCGCCCTCCAGAACGAATACGAGGAAGATTGCGGGGTGACGTTCGGCAAGGTGCCCCTGACGGCACTGGCGAAGCTCACCCGCGTCGTGGGCGAAGAGGAAAAGCCGGTTGGACGGGAAGTGGCGGAGGCTCTCCGGGCGTCTCTCGTCTCACAGGGGATGCTCGACGCCAACAACCGGATTCAGCCGAAGTTCGACCCCAAGCGCCCCGGTTTCAAACTGGAACTGCCGCCGGAGCACGCGGACCTGGTGCCTGCCGTGACCGAACTGCTTTCTGGTTATCAGATCGAGCGGCACATCAGCCGCGAGAAGAACGAAGGGCAGAACCGGCTCCGGAAGGATGTTCAGGCAAGCCCCGAGTTCCTCGCGCTCTGGGAACGGATCAAGCCAAGAACCACCTACCGGGTGGAGTTTGAGACGCCGAAGCTGATCCAGAAGGCGGTCGATGCGATCAAGCAGATGGAGAAGATCGAGAAGCCGGTGGTCAGCGTTGTGACCGGTCAGTTGGCCGTGCAGAAGGGCGGCGTCGGTACCCGTGCTCTATCAGTCTCCGAGGAACAGGCCAGTTACGGCAGCGGCGCGGTGCCAGACCTGCTGGGCTATCTCCAGAACGAAACGGAGCTGACCCGCTCGACCCTGGTCGAGATTCTCAAGGTATCGGGCCGCCTGGCCGAATTCTTCAACAACCCACAGCGGTTTATGGATGAGGTCGCCAAATATCTGAAGCATGAACTCCACCGGATGATCGTGGACGGGATCAAATACGAGAAAATTCCCGGTCCCGGCAACGACTCCGAGTGGGAGATGCTGAAAATCTTCGAGCAGGAGCTGATCGATTATCTAACGGCCCAGCAGGTGAAGAAGTCGGTCCACGAATACGTCGTCTACGATTCTGAGATCGAGCGGGAGTTCGCCCGAAAGCTCGACGAACGGGAAGACATCAAGCTGTTCATCAAGCTCCCCCGCAAGTTCGTGATCGACACGCCCGTCGGCACCTACAATCCCGACTGGGCCATCGTGAAGCACAACGACCAGACCATCTACATGGTCCGCGAAACCAAGGGTACCCGGAACTTCATGAAGCTCCGGACCTCCGAAGCCGACAAGGTCCGCTGCGGCCAGAAACACTTCAACGCACTGGGCGTGCCTTTCGACGTGGTGGTCGCGGCCGACGAAGTTTAATGCAATCCGTCAGTGCCCCCCGGTCCAGCCAGTTCGCCCCGGTCCCCCAACTGGTTGGACCACTGCCACGCCTCACCACGCCTCACCACGCCTCACCACGCCTCACCACGCCTCACCACGCCTCAACTCACCCGGCGGGGGTAGGCACCCCTCAAAAATAAAACAGTTGACACACTGACGCGCTGTGTTATCTTGCCCAGGTAACGCGGCGAGTCATCGCCGCAGATTTCAGTAGCCGCCCCACAAGGGGCGACAGCAACCAAAGCCAAAAACCATAAAGGAAACAGCAATATGAAGAAGCAGGCCGTCCAGACCCCCGACAACAACCCCATCGCCGTGTTCGTCCGCTCGCAGATCGAGCAGGGCCAGAAGGTGCTCGAAAAGGTCGAGACCGAGGTGACCCAGGTGGTCAACAAGATCCTCGAGGTTTCGGGCCTCGACTTGGAGAAGGGCAAGAACTGGGTGGAAAACCTCGCCGAGCAGTTCGAGGCGAGCCGCGAGGAGTTCGAAAAGCAGCTCTCGGTCCGTGTGACCGAGGTGATCAACAAGGTGGGGCTCGCCACGCGGTCGCAGATTGATGATCTGGCCAAGCGGCTGGAATCACTGGCGAAACGGGTTGAAACCGTCACCCGTGACAGTGCCCGTCCGGCCCCCCGCGCCAAGGCCGCCCCGAAGGCCCGCCGCCCGGTGGCCCAGGCCTGAAACGGCCGGGCCGGAAGGGTCTTCCAGACTGGTGAAGTGCCTACATAACCCTATGGATTCACTACTGAATCCGGACGTAAGGGCAACCGTTGTCTTGAAGACCCCCAGGCCAAACACTTGTAGCCGTGGACCCCATCCTTCAATTTGGGGTTCCAAGGTTGGGTGTGGGTCAGTCCAGGGAAGGTTTGGGGTGTGCCTTGAAAGGGGCGCGTCCCGGTCAGCCTGAAGCGGAACGATCATGAACACACTGAACTACGCCGACAAGCTGGCCCGTGCCAGCTCCCAGACAGCCAAACGGCCGGGTGCGGGACGAACGTCCCGCTGGGGCGGTGCGTCAATCCGGGTGGCCGCCGTTGCGGCCATCGGGCTCGTGGTTACCGTGTTTGCCGTGTCGGCCTACCGGACTGCCCGTGAAACCGGAGCCGCCGGGCGGGAACTGGCCCGCAGCCTGGGCCGCGCCGTGACGCCGGTCCTTTCGGCCGAGGATACGTATCGCCTGCAGGTGATCCAGCAGGTTCTGGCCCAGTATCCGGGCCTCCCCGAGGCGGACCGGGCAGTGGTGGGGGAGACGATCTTTGTCGAGTCCCGCCGCCACGGCCTCGACCCCCTCCTGGTCCTGGCCGTTGCCTCCCATGAGTCCGGCTTCCGCCGGACGGCGACGAGTTACGCCGGGGCCCGCGGCATCATGCAGGTGATGCCGGCGACGGGCCGGGCGATCTCGAAGGATCTTGGCCTTTCCTATCCCGGCGACGACGTTCTCTACGACCCGGTGTTCAGCATCCGCCTGGGCACCTACTACCTCGCCCGCATGCGCCACCACGAGCCCCGCCTCGACATGGCGCTCACCGCCTACAACATGGGCCTCGGCCGTTTGCGGGAGATCCGTGCCACCCGCGAGCTGAACGACTCGGTCTACTCGCGCCGGGTGATGGGCTACTACCGCAAATACCAGCGGCAGTATCTCCTGGCCGCCCTCGGCCAGAAGGCCACGACCCAGACGGCGCTCGCCACCTCCGACGCGGCCTTCTTTGCCGCGATCCCCTGACCTGAGTGGTAGTTCTTGAAGGGGGCCTCACCCCTGACCCCCTCTCTGCGACTGCGGAGAGGGGGCGGCTGCGCGAGCAGCCGGGGGAGTGGTTTTTGCCAACTGCTTGAACAGCCGGTGGCCCGCCTATTTCTTACTGCTTTTTTTCTTCTTCGGCTTCGCGCCGTCGCCGAGCGCATGCTCAAGCTGCTCGCAGGTGGCCTCGATGACCCGGTTGCGGGTCCAGTACTTGTTGTTCCCCTCGACCAGCACCCAGGGCGCGATGCTGCTGCTGGTCCGCTCGATCATGTCGCAGGCGACCGCCTCGTAGGCGTTCCACTTGGCCCGGTTGCGCCAGTCCTCCTCGGTCAGCTTGTACTGCTTGTAGGGCGTCGTCTTGCGGCTCTTGAACCGCTGGAGCTGCTCCTGTGCCGTGATGGCGATCCAGAACTTCACGACGATGATCCCCGAACCGTGGAGCTGTTCCTCGAAGGCGTTGATCTCCGCATAGGCCCGTCCCCATTCGTCCTTGGTGGCGAATCCCTCCACCCGCTCGACGAGCACCCGGCCATACCAGGACCGGTCGAAGATCGTGACCCGGCCCTTCATCGGAATGTACCGCCAGAACCGCCACAGGTAGGGGTGGGCCCGCTCCTCGTCGGTCGGGGCAGCTACCGAGATCACCTGGTAGATGCGGGCGTCCATCGCCGACGTGAGCTTCCTGATGCTGCCGCCCTTGCCGGCCGCATCGGGCCCCTCGAAGACGAGGAGGAGCGAGCGGCCCGCGTCGTGGAGGCGGCGGGTAAGGAGGTTCAGCCGCCCCTGGTTCTTCTCCATCCGCTCGTCGTACTGCTTCTCGGTGAGCGACTTCGTCATGTCGAGGTGGCGGATCAGGTTGTGTTCCTTGGGCCGGGGAAGGTCGGGCTTGAGCCGCTTCTTGCGCTCGGCGGCCGCCCTGGCGGCGTCGTCCAGCCCCTTGCGGATCGTCTTCAGCAGGGTCGAGGTAACGGCGACGCTCCGGTACCGGTCGTCGGCCGCCTCGATCACATGCCAGGGAGAAAAGCCCGTGCTGGTACGCCGCAGCGCTTCCTCGGAGACTGACCGGAACCGGTCGTACTTCCTGAAGAAGTCGAGCGTCACGTCGGTAACACGCCAGGCAGTGTCGGGGTTCTTCCGCAGCTTCTTCAGGTGCTTCTTCTGCACGTCCTTGGCGAGATGCATCCAGAACTTCACGAGGAGCACGTTCTCGTTCTCCAGCATCCGCTCGAACTGGACGATCCGGTGCATCTCCAGGTCGAAGGCCGCCTCGTCCATCTGCCGGAACGTCCGCTGGACGATGGGATCGGTGTACCAGGAGCCGAACAGGACGCCGATCTTCCCCTTGGGCGGGATGACGCGCCAGAAGCGCCACATGCGCGGGCGGTCGCGTTCCTCGTCGGTGGTGCCCCACATGGCGTGGACCTCGATGCCGCGGGCGTCCATCCAGTCCATCAGGAGATTGACTGTCTCCTCCTTGCCGGCCCCCTCGACACCACCGACGATGACGATGACCGCCAGGTCGCTGGTGGCGAGCTGGCGCTGGACCTCCAGCAGTTCCGGGCGGAGTTTCGCTGCCTCGGCCTTGTAATCGGCCTTGTCGATCCGGTTGCCCACCTCGGCTGCTTCGAACATCTGGGAGACTCCTCTGGGTGTGACTGAAGGCTGTCACGCCATCCGGCGTCCGGGCATGACCGGCGTCAGGTGCTGGTTCCGGCGGGAACTATAGCACCGGAGCCGCCCGCTTGCCCTCCGGCGGCCCGCCCGGCCAGTTTTAGGGCCATGAACGACACCGCCCGGAAGTTCGGCTACCCCGATATGGTCCTGAAGGAGTACAGCCACTGGGTCGCGCTGCTCCGGCCGTGGCAGGTGACGCTGGGGAGCCTCGTCCTCGTTTGCAAGGATGACGCGAAGAGCTTCGGCTCCATCAGCGAGGCGGCCGCCTTCGAGCTGAAGCGGGTCACGCAGGACTGCGAGCGGGCGCTCAAGGCGGCCTTCGCCTATGAGAAGATCAACTATCTCATGCTGATGATGGTGGACCCGGACGTCCACTTCCATGTGATTCCCCGCTACTCGACGGTGAAGATCTACGCCGGGCAGGAGTTCCGCGACCCGTTCTGGCCGAAACCCCCGGACGTGTTCTTCGCCAACACGGTGCCGCCGCTCGTGCGGGACCGGCTGCTGGCGGACCTCAAGGGGAGATTCGGCTGACGTCTCGCCTGAAAAATGGCCCGGTTTCCGGGGGGAAGATCAGGTCAGATCCCTTTCGGCCAGAAGCCGAAAGTTCTCATCGAGATTGCAGCGTGATGGATCTCTTCAAACTCGAAGCGAAGTTCGTCTTCCGAATCTGCTGCCCCCAGTATGTAATGCAAGGGTAAAAAGTGATCCATCGTCGGGATGCTCAGTTTCCCTGCCTCAGTATTGTGAAAGTCCTTTATCAAGGCTGAAAAGTCACGAGCCTCAAGCCTCGTCTTGAGCCAGGCATCAAACTCCACGGCCCAGTCATGCGGCTTTGCGCGGGCACCCCAGTCCATTCGATGCAGATTATGGACAAGGTTTCCACTGCCAGCGATCAGTATGCCCAGATCACGCAGTTTTGAGAGCTGCTGCCCGAGATTGAAATGATATTCAGGAGGACGGGCCATATAGAGACTCATCTGAAGAACAGGCACATCGGCTTCGGGATACATATGCCTCAGGACCGACCAGGCTCCATGATCCAATCCCCATGTCCCAAGATCATTACCGATTCTGGGGTCTGTGACCGTATCCGTAATGAGCCTTGCCGTCCCGGGACTGCCGGGAGCAGGATACTGAACATCAAACAGTTCTTGAGGAAAGCCATGAAAATCGTGAATGGTCTTTGGCCTGTCCATTCCAAGAACCCATGTGCCTTCGCTCATCCAGTGAGCTGAAATCACGAGTATGGCTTTCGGCCTCTGGATTTTCCTGGCCAGGTTTTCGAGCATCTGGGTGTAGGGGTTTTTCTCGATCGCGTTCATTGGGGACCCATGTCCCACAAAAAGAACGGGCATTCGACTCCCCAGAGCTTCGTTTTGTTTCAGGTTTTGCGGCATATCTGGCCACCGTCATGCTTTTCAGTTTGATGCTGCCGGCAGCCCTTACCCGAACTTCCCGTGCCGTCCGGCGCCAGAGCGGAATTTCATCAGACCCTGCATCAGTTCGGGGCTCGAAACGGCCTTCTGCCCGTGCCTGAGTTCGTTCTGGATCGCGGCGGGCAGGTCCATCGAAAACTGCTCGTAGGCCGAGAGCCGGTCTTCCCGCATGCAGGTCTGGGGGAACGAGGCGATTTCGAGGGCGAGCTTCTCGGCTTCGGCGCGGGCCTGCCCCTTGGGGACGACACGGTTCGCAAACCCGATGGCGAGGGCCTCTTTCGCATCCAGCGGCCGTCCGGTGAGGATGAGGTCCAGCGCACGCGAGAGGCCGATGAGCCGCGGCAGCCGGATCGTCCCGCCGTCGATGAGCGGAACGCCCCACCGGCGGCAGAACACCCCGGCCACGGCGTCTTCTTCCATCACCCGCAGGTCGCACCAGGCGGCTATCTCGATGCCGCCCGCCACGGCGTATCCGGAAATGGCGGCGATGACCGGCTTCGTGAGCAGCATCCGCGTCGGCCCCATCGGCCCGTCACCGTCCGGCGTCACCCGGTTGCTGCGCTCGGAACCCATCGCCTTGAGGTCCGCCCCGGCACAGAAGGTGCCGTTCGCACCCCACAGGACGGCCACTCTCGCCTCCGGGTCGGCGTCGAATTCGCGGAAGGCGGCACTCAAGGCCTCCGCCGTTGGCCGGTCCACGGCGTTCCGTTCACCGGGGCGGTCAATGATGACGGTCCAGAGCGGTGGTTTTTTTTCAATACGGACACTCATGCTCGGCCTCTTTCCTCGCGCAGCCCGCGGGTGCGTGGGGCCCCCGTTGCAACGCTTCGGTATTATGAAATAATGGCGGACGAAAGAGCGAATACCTGATCATCCCGTGAAGGGCAGGCAGGCGAGGGACATGGGACGCCGCTCCATCCGCACCCAACTGATTGCCATTGCCGTGCTGGCGGTCGCGCCTGCGCTCGCCTTCATGTACTTGGGCACACGCGAGTTCCGCGGGCTCATGACCGCGCAGGCCGAGCAGCAGGCGCTCCGTACGGCCGAGTTCATCAGCGGCTTCGCCGAGCGGCGTGTTGAAAACGCCAGGGGGTTTCTCAAGGGGCTCGCCCTTCTTCCGGTGCTGACCCGCGAGCGTGGGGCCGAATGCAGCGCCGTCCTGGCGGATATCCTCCGGGCGAGTCCCGAATACGTGAATATCGGGGTGACGGACCCTTCAGGCAGGCTGTTCTGCAGCGGCCTGCCGTTCGAGATGGACACGGACCTCTCGGACCGGGCCTATTTCCTGAGAGCACAGGCGAGCGGCGGCTTCTCGGTGGGCAACTACCAGATCGGGCGTGTCACGCACCGGTCCACGGTCAACTTCGCCGTGCCGCTGGCCGCACCGGAAGGCGGGCTGCCGCCGGTGCTTTACGTGGCAGTGGATCTGGAGACGTTCGCCGATGAGGCCTACACGCGGGTGCTGCCCGCGGGCTCGACGCTGATCCTGCTGGACCGCCACCACACGATCCTGTACCGCTACCCCGAACACGCCCAGTGGGCAGGCAAGGATATCAGCGACACGGCGCTGACAAAACTTATGGGCGCGGCGGCGTCGGGAACCGTGGAGGCGGCCGGACTGGATGGCGTCCGGCGGATTCATGCGTTCACACCCGTAAGCGGCGAGTCCGGCCTGGAGCCGCTCCGGGTCATCGTGGGCGTCCCGTCGGAGACGGTCTTCGGGGCCATTGATGCCGCCTACCGGCGTGGCATTACCGGCATGAGCATTGTCGGCATACTGGCGATACTCGCGGCCTGGCTCACCGGGGATATGCTGATCGGCCGGCGAATCGGCCGCCTGGTGACGGCGGTGGACCGGATGGGCGGGGGCGACCTGTCGGTCCGGACGGAACTGGCGGACGGGAACGATGAAATCGGCCAGCTCGCCGTGGCTGTGGACCGGATGGCGGAGTCGCTGGACCGCATCACCGGACAGCACCGGCTGATCCTGCTGTCAGCGAACGAGGGCATCTGCGGCGTGGGGCCGGACGGAAAGATCGTCTTTGTGAATCCTGCCTGCTGCCGCCTGCTGGGCCGGCCGGCGATCGAGCTGGAGGGGGCCGAAGCGTCGCCGCTGTTTGTCTCGTTCAATCTCCATGATGGCGTCCCGCACCGGTCCGGTGTCCTTGCCGATCTGGCCGGAAAGGAACTGGTATCCGGTGCGGTGCGGCGGAAGGATGGCACGGTCTGCCAGATCGAGCTGACGGTGAGCGAACTGCGGCGGGGAGACACTCCGGCCGGATTCGTGGTGATCTTTGCCGACGTCAGCAACCGCCGCCGCCTGGAGGACCAGCTCGAACAGGCCCGCCGGATGGAAGTGGTCGGCAGGCTCGCTGGCGGCGTTGCCCACGATTTCAACAACCTGCTCACGCTGATCAACGGCAACGCGCAGATGGTCCTCTCGGATGCCCAGCCGCAGAGCCAGATACACCGCGATGCGGCCGGCATACTGGAGGCAGGGCAGCAGGCGGCGGCCATCACACGGCAGCTCCTGATCTTCAGCCGGTACCAGCTCGATGAGCGGTGTTCGATCGATCTCGCCGGGCTGATAGACCGCCAGTCACGGATGCTCTGCCGCATGATCGGAGAGCACATCCGCCTGTCGGTGAAGGCCGAGCCGGGCCTGTGGGCAGTGCAGGCCAATCCGGGGCAGATCGAGCAGGTCCTCCTGAACCTGTCGCTGAACGGTGCCGATGCCATGCGGACCGGCGGAGATCTGTTGATCTCGGCCTCCAACCTCGAATCGGTGGTCCTGGCCAGCCAGCATCCGGCCGGAATTGCACCCGGCAAGTATGTGGTGCTTTCGGTCGCCGATACCGGAACCGGCATCCCGCCCGAAATCCGCAAGCACATGTTCGAACCGTTCTACACAACCAAGGAAGCGGGGAAGGGAACCGGGCTCGGCCTGTCAGTCGTCTATGGCGTCGTGAAATCGCTGGGCGGAGGCGTCGCCGTGGAAAGCGAGGTCGGCAGCGGCACCACGATCCGGGTCTACCTGCCAGCGACGGGCGAGGTTCCGGTGCCGGCCCCGCCGCCAGTGATTGCGGCCAGCGGGAAAAGTTCGCGCATCCTGCTGGTCGAGGACGATGCGCGGGTCCGCAGCGTCACGGCCCGCCTGCTTGGAAAGCTGGACTACACCGTTCTCGAAGCGCCCGGGCCAGGTGAGGCACTCTCCATCCTGGAGACGGAAAAGGGGCAGGTGGATCTCCTTTTTACCGACATGATCATGCCCGGCATGGATGGACAGGAGCTGTGCAGGCAGGTGCGGAGGCGTTATCCCGGCGTACGGACACTGGTGATTTCCGGCTATGCCGGCGAGCTTTACAACAATCCGGAACTGCCTCCGGCCATCGACGGTTTCCTGTCCAAGCCGTACACGGTGACGGAACTGGCCGAAAAGGTCGGGCAGGTTCTGGGAATGGAGAGACCGGATGACGCGCAAGGCCGCCCGCCCGTCGCCTGATGGCGGCAGGATCACCTCGTCCGTGGATGCCCGCGGAGCGGGCCTCCTCGCCATCGAGGGGCACAACTCCCTCAACCTGCTCACGGGTGGACTGATTGCCGAACTGGTGTCCGCCATCCGGACCCTTTCCCGCCGCCGGGATATCCGGGTTCTCGTCGTGACTGGTGCCGGAGAGCGGGCGTTTGTAGGCGGCGCCAGTTTGCATGACATGTCGAAGCTGACGCCTCCGTCGGCCCGCCGGTTCATCACGAACCTGCACCGGGCCTGCCACGGGCTCCGCACGTTCCCGGTCCCGGTGATCGGGCGGATCCGGGGGCACTGCATCGGCGCGGGTCTGGAACTGGCTGTCTCCTGCGATCTCAGGGTCGCCAGCGAGGATGCCCGGTTTGCCATGCCGGAGGTCCGGGTGGGTATCCCCTCGGTGATCGAGGCGGCACTGCTGCCGCAACTTGTCGGATGGGGGCGGACGCGGGAACTGCTCTATACGGGCAACGCGATCGGCGCGCAGAAGGCGTTTGAATGGGGCCTTGTTGACCGGCTGGTCCCGGCGGCCCGGCTGGATGCCGAAGTCGAATCGCTGGTTGCCCCGGTCCTCGAATGCGGGCCCAATGCAATCCGGCTCCAGAAGAAACTGATGCACAAGTGGGAAAATCTTCCGGTGGACCGTGCCGTGAAGGCCGGTATCGGGGCGTTTGCCGAGTCGTTCAGGGTGAGCGAGCCAAAGGAACGGATGCAGGCGTTCCTCGACCGCAAGAAGCCGGAATAGCGGTCAGCCCATCATGCCGCCCTGGCGGCCGGACACCATCTGCTCACGGAACAGCTCGGGTTTCAGGATGAACGGGTTGCGCCGCCGCTCGTGCCCGAGCGTGGTGACCGGGCCGTGACCGGAATAGATCAGGGTGTCGTCCGGCAGCGGTAGTATTTTCGTACGGATCGATTCGATCAGCGTGTCATAGTTCCCGCCCGGCAGGTCGGTGCGGCCCACCGAACCCTGGAAGATCGTGTCCCCGACGAATAGGTGGCGTCCGCCCACGAGGAACGAAACGCCGCCGGCTGTGTGGCCCGGCGTCGCCAGCGATTTCAGCGTGAGGTTGCCGACCGGAATCTCGTCTCCGTCCTCGATCCAGTGCTCGACCTCCGGAACCTCAAGGTCGCCCATGCCCATGAGCGGTCCCCACTTGGGCATGGACTGGAGGTTCATCGTCTCGCCCCGGTGGATCCAGAACCCGACGCCGCGCTCGCGCTTGATCGGCGCGACGGCGCCCGCATGGTCCATGTGCCCGTGGGTGTTGGTGATCTTGTCGAGCTTCAGGCCCATCTGGTCTATGAACTCCAGGATGCCCTCGGCAGAGCTGCCCGGATCGACGAGCGTGCACCGCTTCGTTGCCGGATCACCCACCAGCCAGCAGTTTTCCTGGAACGGCCCGTTCACCAGCTGGCGGATGATGATTTCGCTGTCGTCTGGCGGGTTCATGTCAGGAGACTCCATGCAGGCGCCGGATATGGGGGGCCTGCTCGCGGGCACCACGGATGCCGTCCAGGAGCGAATCGAGCACGTGAAGCGGGACACCGTGTCCCTCGGTCGAATCGGTATAGAACGAGCACTTGTCGTCGCCGTGGTAGTCGCTGCCGCCGGTCATTCCGAGTCTGAACTGCCCCGTGATCTGCCGGAGACGGCGGCGATCGGCAGGGCGGTGTTCGGAATGGTAGACCTCCACCGCATGGAGGCCGTGCTGGGCGAGTTCGCGGATATCCGTCTCGCCGAACCGGTCAATGGCCGGATGCGCGAGGCTCGTGTACGCGCCCTGTTCCCGGAGCAGCCAGAGGGCTGAGCGGGCGTCGGGCGTCTCGTAGGGCACATAGGCTGGTCCGCCGTCGTGCAGGAACCGGTCGAAGGCCTCCTTGGGCGACTTGACGGCGCCGGTCTTCACCAGTGCACGGGCAATGTGGGGCCGGTGGACGGCCGCCGGTCCCGCCTCGGCATGCACCTGTTCGGGGGTCAGCCTGATTCCCATCCGTGCGAACCGCTCGCAGGTTTCGTGCAGGCGGTCCTCGCGGGCCTGCCGGAATCCGGCAAGCCACCGGCTGGTGACTTCCGCCTGGTCCCGGTCGCCGAAGAAGGCGAGGATGTGGCAGCTCCGGTTGCGGAAAGTCGTGGAAACCTCGGCGGCAGGCAGAATGTCCATGCCGAGCTTCCGGGCTTCCGCTGCTGCATCCTCGAAGCCCCCGAAGGTGTCGTGATCGGTAAGCGCCAGCGTGCGGACTCCTGCCGCGCCCGCCCGGCGCATGAGGATTTCGGGCGCATGTACGCCGTCCGAAGCCGTCGAGTGCATGTGAAAGTCGATCATCACCGCCCGCTAATCTAATGCCCGCAGCCCCCCGGGTGAAGGGGAGGCCTCTCCAAAAGGCGAGGGCGCCCGTTCCGGGGCGCCCTTGCTGTTTTCAGGCCCGATCCGGCAACTACCGGCGGAGCCGTTGATCCGGATCGATATCAGCCGTCTCGGGGGTCGGCTGGGGAGGTGGCGGGGTTGGCCGCTTGACGTTCGGAGGCGGCGGTGGCGGCACCTGGTAGCGCGCATTCGGGCTGCCAAGGCTCGCGTAGACCTTGAGGCCTTCCTCCTGGAGGAAGTAGCGGATCCACTGCTCGTCGGCGAACGACAGGTTGTTCAGGACGGTATTCCCGCCGGCAACCAGGCCGTCCATGTTCTGGACGATCCGGATGATCTGCTTGATGAGCGTGGACAGGCTGGTGTCGTTGGCCTTGCTGTATTTCTGGAGGTCCTGCAGCATCTTCTGGAGGGACGTCAGCATGGGCCGGGCGTCGGTCAGGATGGGTTTCAGGTCCATCATCACGGCGTTGACGTTACGCACCAGCGGGCCCGCGTCCTTCAGGACCGGCCGCAGGTCGTTGATCATGCCGGGGGCAGCGCGCAGGACCGGCCGCAGGTCCTTGACCATGTCGGGGACGTTCTGGTTCAGCATCTTGACGAGTGACGAGAGGTTGCCGATGAGCTGGCCCACATCCTTCATCTGCTCCTCGTCGAAGTTCTGGAGGAACGAATCGATGGCCGCAATCATGCGCTCGATGCGCGGGCGGTTCTTCTCGACGATGTCGAGCACCTCGCCCATGACCGCGTAGCCCTGCGAGATGAGCTGGTCGAGGCGGGGCGGATCCACGCCCGGGACCAGTTCGTTCGGCTTCCACGGCTCGGCGTCCTTCGAGCCCGGAGTGATCTCCAGATACCGCTCGCCGATGATGCCGGCCATGTTGATGAGGAACTTGGAGTTCTGGCGTACCGACGGACGCGCCTTGTCATCGATGTCGATGGTGACAATGACGTGGTACGGAATCGAGGGGTCTTCTCCGTAGAACCTGATCCCGCGAACCTTGCCCACCTTGACGCCCGACACGCGGACGGGCGAGCCGACGGTCAGGCCGCCCGCGAAGTTGTAGCCCACGCGGAGCCGGTAAGAGGACCGCGGCCCGATGCCGACGCCCTTCAGTACCGCGATGAAACCGATGGCGGCAACCACGGCTCCGATGACGAGTATCCCAACCTTGAATTCCCTGCTCATTCCCTGATCCTCTCGGTCCGGCCCTCTATAACCGGTTCCTTTCTCGAATTACAAAATGTAGACGGAAGCCACCCAGGTCATGAAGAAGTCGAGGATGACGATGACCAGACCCGAATACACAACGGACTTGGTACAGGCAATCCCGACCCCTTCAGCACCCCCCGTGGTCCGGAATCCGTAATAGGAAGCCACCACGGGGATAATCATTCCAAAAATGAACGCCTTGAACACATTGATGCCCAGATCAATGGGCTTCACGAAGTTCCGTGCGCTGTTAATGAACAGCAGCCAGTCGATATCCAGGCTGATCGAGCAGACGATCATGCCGGTGATGATGGCGACGACGGCAGCAATGCACGAAAGCATCATCAGGCTCAGGACCGACGCCACGAACCGGGGCACGACGAGGTGCCGCACCGGGTTGATGGAGATAAGCCGGAGCGCATCGATCTGTTCGGTGAGCTGCATGCTGCCGATTTCCGCCGTGATGCCGGCCCCTACCTTGCCGGCCATCATGGCGGCGGGAATCACGCTGGCGAATTCGCGCAGGATCAGCACGGTGGCAAAGCCCGGCACGAATTCGGTCGTGTGCAGAACCGTATCCATCTGGAACGACAGCTCGACGATCGAGATCATGCCGACGAAGGCGATGGTCGAGAGGACAATGGCCGTCGAGTTGACGCCGATCCAGTAAATCTGGTCCAGGATCGGCCGCAGCCGGTAGGGCGGGGTAAACGTGTAGAAAACCGTCTCGGCGAACAGGCGTGCGATGTCGCGGACGTTCTGGTACAGAACGACGATGGGGGTGAAGATGGCCGGCAGCTTCATGGGCCCCCTCAGTTCATCAGCCCGAAGGCTATCAGCGTCTGCATGAACCATTGCGATAACACCGCCAGAAAGTAGTCGGTCGCCAGCAGGCTGATGCCGGTGACCACGACTGTAGTATTGACATTACGGCCCACATCCTCGGCGCCGCCGCGGGTATTGAAGCCGTAAAAGCAGCATACCGTAGCGATCAGGATACCGAAAAAGAAGCTCTTCCATAGCCCGTTGATGAAATCGAAGGCCGTGACCATGTCCAGGATCCGGCCCGAGAAGAACAGCGGATGCACATCGGCGATGGCCCAGGCCACCAGCACCGAGCCGAAGATACCGATCACGATGCCGACGACAGTGAGCACGAACGACATGACGATACAGGCAAGGAACCGGGGGACGACGAGGTATTTGATCGGATCGGTCCCCAGGCACCGGATGGCGTCGATCTGCTCGGTGACGTTCATGGTGCCCAGTTCGGCGGCCGTAAAGGCGCCGATCCGGCCCGCGATCAGGAGCGCGATCATGATCGGACCCACTTCGCGTACGGTGACCGAGACGGCGATGCCGCCCAGGAACGCCTGCGCGCCGAAGTCGAGGAGCTGGTCGTTGATCTGGATGGCGAAGATTCCGCCCACGAACGAGCCGGCGAGCACGGCGATGATGAGCGACTTCACCCCGACCTGGTACATCTGGTACATGATGACGTCGGGGTAGTAGGGCGGCCGGACCAGCCGTACCACCGTCTCGCGCAGGAACAGGCACAGGCGGCCGAATTCGGTCAGCCCGCCTCCCACTGACATGATGAGCGAGCCCACGGCTTCCGCCGGGCCGCGCACGAATGCCGGGAACCGTGTCTCCTGGGCCTGCTGTCCGGCTGCTTCGCTCATGGTCCTTCCTGCGCTCCCGCCTGGCGGCAGCTCACTCCATCGGCCCGACCGGGCTTCCGGTGATGAACTGCTGCACATACGGATTCGGACTCTTCCAGATATCTTCCGGGCTGCTGTCGCATATGAACTGTCCCTGATACAGCATGGCCACACGGTTGGCCACCTGCTTGACCGATTCCATGTCGTGCGACACCACGATGGACGTCACCTTCAGCTCCCGTGCCATGGTCTTGATCAGGTCGTTGATGGTGTTGGCTGTCACCGGGTCGGCGCCCGTCGTGGGCTCGTCGTAAAGCACGTATTTCGGACGCAGGATGATCGACCGGGCGAGCGAGACACGCTTCTGCATGCCGCCGGACACTTCGGCCGGCATCTTCGATTCGTAACCTTCCATGTTGACCAGTGCGAGCGTCTCAGCCACCCGCTTCCGGATTTCCGGGTCGGAGAGGGTGGTGTGGCGGCGCAGGGAGAAGGCCACATTCTCGCCGATGGTGAGCGAATCCAGCAGGGCGGGGTTCTGGAACACCATCGCGCACTTCTTGCGGACGTCCATGAACTGCTCTTCGGTATAGTCGCTCACTTCCTTGCCGTCGATCCAGATTTCCCCCCGGTCCTTGCGGAGCAGCCCGATGAGATGCTTGATCGTCACCGATTTGCCGGTTCCCGAACCGCCGATGATAAACAGCGTCTCCCCCTCGTGGATTTCGAGGTTGATGCCCCGGAGCACGGTCTTCGGCCCGAAGCTCTTCCAGAGGTTCTTGAAGACAATACTCACATCGTCTCCCGGCGCTTGACCATGGTGTAGCTCAGGGGGCCCTCACGCAGGCCGTTGATGAACTGGCGGACCTCGGGGACATTGGACTCGCGCATCCGTTCGGGAGTGTCGCACTGCAGGATCTTCCCGTTGTAGAGGAAGGCCAGCCGGTGCGCGACCGAGAAGGCCGAGAGCATCTCCTGCGTCACGACAAGGGCGGTGATGCTCCCCTGCCTGGCGAAATCCTTGATGTAGGTGTTGATCCGCTCGCCAGTCACCGGATCCAGGCCGGCCGTCGGCTCGTCGTAGAGGATGATCTCGGGGTTGCGGATCCAGGCGCGGGCGATACCGACGCGCTTTTTCATGCCGCCCGACAGCTCGCTGATCCTGAGCTCCGCGGCATGGGAGAGCTTGACGAGCGACAGGGCATGCATCACGCGCTCGCGGATCTTGCCCTCCGGCAGATTGTCGGTGGACCGCAGGGGGAACGCCAGGTTGTCGTAAACATTCATGGAATCGAACAGGGCGTAGTTCTGGAACAGCATCCCCATGCGGTTGCGGATGCCGTCCAGTTCGAGTCCCTTCGCACGGGTGATCGACTTGCCGTCAATGAATACTTCGCCCGAATCCGGCTGGACGAGGCCCGCGCAGATCTTGAGGAGGACGCTCTTTCCGTGACCGGATGGGCCAATCAGCACGACCGTTTCGCCCGCATTGACCCTCAGGCTGACGTTGTCGAGCAGGCGGAGTTCGCCAAAGCTCCTGGTGACATTGCGGATTTCGATCAAGACCCGGCCCGCTTCCCCTAAGAATAGTTCGGAAAATCCCCAGTAAAATCAGGAAAGTCCCTGTCCGATATCACAGCCCGTCCCGGCCGTCAACGCACTAAAATGCAATAAAAGCCGGTTTCCACGGCCTTAGGACCGCTGGATTGGCAGGTTCGTGCCGGGATAGCAGGCGAGCGAGCTGCCCCCAAAATGCCAGAGTGCCCGGACGATGAGCCGCTGGGCATGGGGACGGGGAATTTCCGCCGGGATATCCGCAGTCCGCACGGCAGGGGGGCAGTTTTCCGTCCGGGCCAGATCGGCGAGGAGTTCGAGTCTCTGGCCGTCACGGGTTTCGACCCCAATGAGAAGCCCCGGCCTGCCGTGCTGGAGCGTGACCGCCCGGATTTCCGGCCAGCCGGCCTTCCAGTCGGGAGCCGCTCCATCCGTGCGGTTTTCACGGATGAACGACACCCCCATTCCGTTAATGAGGTAACGCCCGTTTTCCGCAGAGGGCCGGCCCCATGCATTGTGGGTGAACAGGAACCCGAACAGTCCGGCCGTGAGCGCAAGTCCCAGCAGGATGTCCAGCCCGGATATCCGCGGAGCTCCGCCCGTGTACAGGAACCAGATGATCCGGGCGGCCATGATGGCCATAACGGCGGAGAAAAAACCCGTCCAGAACCGTCCCGCCCGGTCCGGGACTCCGGGTATTTTCACGCACAGGGCGGAGAAATACGCGGGATCTGAGGTGGGCTCAATCATGGTGCGGGCCGCTTCGCCGGGGGTGTTGGCGGCTCGCCGGGATCCTCCCCGCGGATGCGGGCAATCGACCAGGCCGCATTGTGCCGGACACGGCGGCTCTCGGACTGCTCCGCCAGCCGTTCCAGATGGGAGAGGGCGGCCGCCGCACCGGGCCCGATTCCGCCGAGCGCCAGGATGGAGAAGTTCTGCACATAAGGGTCATCCTGGAGGCGCTCGATCAGGGCAGGAACCGCCGCCCTTGATGCCGGTCCCAGCTTGCCGAGCGATTCGCAGCTGATGGCCCGGACATTCTTGTTCTCGTCCTGCAGCGCGGCGGTGAGTGCGGGCACACCGGATGGAACCCCGGCATCGCCCAGTCCGAAGGCGGCCCAGAACCGGACAGCGCTGTTTGTGTCCTTCATGGCCGCCGAGAAAATCCGGACGGCATCGGGGCCGTCCAGCCCCGCCCGGTGCAGCCCCTCGGCCGCTTTCTCCCGCACGTCATCCACCCGGTCGTTCATCGCCTCGATGAGGACCGGGAATGCTTCGGGACTGGCCGACCTGCCGAGCGCATAGAGCGCCCATCGCCTCTGGCGGCGGTCGCCCTTGCGGGCTAGTTCGATCAGTGCGGGGACTGCCGGCTTGCCGATTTTCGCCAGCGCCGCGGCTGCTCCTGCCTGGACCCGTTCATCCTTGTCCTTGAATGCGGCCGTCAGCGCCGGAATCGCCGCTGACGCCGCCGGTCCGGTCTCGCCAAGCGCGATGGTGGCATTCCACCGGTCCTGCGGGGTGGCGGCCGACAGTTGCCGCTGCCAGTGGGAAACGGGCTTGCCCTGATAGGACGCATCGGCGGCATCGGCCGCCCGGAGCACCGCCACATCCGCCCGGCCCGCGATGAAAGCGAGGAGCAGAAGGGCGGAGCGGCGCCGTCTCATGGATGGGGTGCTACCGCTTCGATTTCATCCGGGCGAGGGTCCGGAGCCGCAGCGCGTTCAGCCGGATGAATCCTTCGGCGTCCCGCTGGTTGTACACGCGGTCCTTCTCGAACGTCGAAAGCTGCGGATCGTACAGGGAGCAGGGGCTCTTGCGCCCGGCCGTGTAGATGCCGCCCTTGTACAGCTTGAGGCGCGCCGTCCCGGTGACGTTCTGCTGCGTCGAATCGACAAGGGCCGTGAGCGCCTCGCGTTCGGGCGAATACCAGAACCCGTTGTAGACGAGTTCGGCAAACCGGGGCATCAGTTCGTCACGAAGGTGCATCGCCTCGCGGTCCATCGTGATCGATTCGACGGCCCGGTGGGCGGCGTGAAGAATCGCCCCGCCCGGTGTTTCGTACACGCCCCGCGACTTCATTCCGACGAACCGGTTTTCCACCAGGTCCACGCGGCCCACGCCGTGGCGGCCGCCGGTTTCGTTGGCCCTGGCAAGCAGCGCCGCCGGCCCCAGCCGCTCCCCGTTGATGGCGACGGGAATCCCCTTTTCGTAATCTACCTCGATATATTCGGGCTTGTCCGGGGCCTTCTCGGGCGGAACGGCCAGCCGGTACATGTCCGGGGTGCTCTCGAACCACGGGTCTTCGAGGATGCCGCCCTCGTACGAGATGTGCAGGAGGTTCCGGTCCGTGGAGAACGGCTTTTCGGCGGTCGCCTCGACCGGAATCCGGTGCTCCTGGCAGTAGGCGATGAGATCCTGCCGCCCGGCGAACTTCCATTCGCGCCAGGGAGCGACGACGGTGATCTCCGGCTTCAGCGCGTAGTAGGTGAGCTCGAACCGTACCTGGTCGTTGCCCTTTCCGGTGGCGCCGTGGGAAACGGCGTCGGCGCCTTCCTTGATGGCGATCTCGATCTGGCGCTTGGCGATCAGCGGCCGGGCGATCGAGGTGCCGAGGTAGTACGATCCCTCATAGACCGCGTTCACCTTCAGCATGGGGAAAACGAAATCCCGCACGAACTCCTCGCGCAGGTCGTCCACGTAAAGCTTCGATCCGCCGGTGGCCTTGCACTTCTTTTCGAGTCCGTCGAGTTCGCCGGTCCCCTGGCCCAGGTCCGCCGTGAAGCAGATGACCTCGCACCGGTAGGTTTCCACGAGCCACTTGAGGATGACGCTCGTGTCGAGGCCGCCGGAATAGGCCAGGACGACCTTGCTGACTTTCTTGTCGGACATGTTTTGGCTTGCTCCCGGGCGGGCGGTCTTATTTCTTGGGCGGGACTTTGGGTACCTCTGGTACCGGTCCCAGCTCCTCAAGGGGGATCTTGAACCGTACGAGCTCCTCGTAGTTTTTTGTCGGACCGCCGTAAGCCCGGTGGCATGCGTAGCAAGACTCCACGACCTTGGCAAAGGTTTCCTCGACCAGCCTGGGGTTGTCACCCCGTTCGCTGAGGAGCCGCACCGTCACGGCGGCGCTCTTGCCCTGCTGGCTGATGGTCCACCACTTGGCGTGGTTGGCGAACGGCGACCGCTGGAGGCGGCTGTAGACGAGGTGCAGGTGGGCGGTTGTCTCCCGGACCAGCGGCAGGTCTTTGCTGTCAATGGCCTGCCGCAGGAGGTCCAGCGCCGGTGAGGCGTGCCCCTGCATGTAGATAAGCATCATGACCTTCCGGTAGTCGGGCGGAAACTGCTCCTTGATGCTGGTGTTCTGGAACCGTTCCTTGAGGAACCGGACACCGGGGCTGTCTGCGTGCCGTTCGGATATGGGTTCCTCCAGCCTGATTTCGGGAGCAGGATACTGGATTCGTCCGCCGCTTTCGGACGGGGCGCCAGACTTTTCGGGCGCGGGGGCGGCCGATCCCGGCCCGGCGTTCAGCATGAGCGAAACGGCTGCGCCCGCCAGTATGAGGTAGAAAAACTTCATCTTTCCGGGGTCGAGTCTAGCTTTCCGGCGGCCGTTTGGCGACGTTCGATTCCGGATCATGAAGGTGGGCAGGCCACGATCGGGATGGCATAATGCCGGAAATGGCGGTCATGTCCGTAGACTGGGGTGAAAGGCGTGTGGGGGTCGCTATCGGCGATGACGAGGGGATTTCGGTGCGCCCGCTGGAGGTGATTGGCCGCCGGTCGGATTCGCAGGTGATGGACGAACTGGCCCGTATCGTCACCGGCCGCGAGATCAGCCGGATCGTCGTGGGCGCGCCCTACAACATGGACGGAAGCCGGGGGCCTGCCTTTGAGCGGGTGCTGAAGGTGGCGCTCACCATGGAAGGCCGTCTGCGGCGGCCCGTGCTGATGCTGGACGAACGGCTGACCAGTTCGGCGGCCGAAGCGGTATCCGGCCGGAAGCCGGGCGGGGCGCTGGATGATGTCGCCGCCGCGATTTTGCTCGAATCATTTTTCCGTGACCCCGCGAAAGCGGTAAAACCACAGCAGATTGGACGGCGGCCGGATTGAACCCTGAACCAAAGTCTCCCCCGTCCGGCAGCGCCTTCTGGCGGCTGCTGCTCGCCGCTTTCCTGGTGATGCTCGTCGCTGCCGGGGCCGCGGGCCTGGAGGCGTTCCGCTTCCTGAACACGGCGCCCAACCCGCTCGCCACGGAAAAAGTGAGGTTCGAGATACCGTTCGGTACGCCGGCTCCGGGTGTCGCCCGGCAACTGAAGGAACTGGGACTCATCACCGAGGAACGGCATTTCTACTGGTACATCCGCGCCCGGCAGGCGGCGATCAAGGCCGGCGAGTACGAAATGGCGCCTTCGCTGAAACCGCCGGAAGTCCTGAAGCTGCTGGAATCGGGCATGGTCGTCTGGCACGAGTTCCGCTTCCCGGAAGGCATCACCGGCTGGGAAGTGGCGCGGCGGCTGGCGGCGGACGGTTTCGGCGCCGAGGCGGAGTTTGTGGCCCTCATCTACTCGCCGGAGTTTGCCGCCGAACTGGGCATCCCGTCGGACCGGATCGAGGGGTATCTCTTTCCGGCGGTTCACAGGTTTTCCAAACCGTTCCGCCCGGCCGGCATCCTGCGCCAGATGGTGCAGGCGCTCCGCAACAACGTGCCTGCATCCCTGATCGAGGAGGGCCGCGCCCGCGGACTGAAGGACTTCCACGAGATCCTCACGCTGGCGTCAATCATCGAGAAGGAAACGGGGCTCGCCAGCGAGCGGACGGTCATCAGTTCGGTGTTCCACAACCGGCTGGTGAAAAGGATGCGGCTCCAGACCGACCCGACTGTAATCTACGGCCTTCTGCCGTTCTTCGACGGCAACATCCGCCGCGACGACCTTACCCGGGACCATCCGTACAACACCTACACCCGTGCCGGGCTCCCGCCGGGGCCCATAGCCCAGCCGGGGCTGGCGTCCATCGAGGCGGCGGTGCGTCCGGCCGATACCGAATACCTGTTTTTCGTCTCGCGCAACGACGGCTCGCATGTGTTTACCCGTACCTACGCCGAGCACAATGAGGCGGTCGCCTACTGGCAGATGAACGCCGCCCGGCGGCGGATGATGCGCGAGAAGGCGAAGGAACGTGCCGCGCCGGGGCCGTGACAGGCCGCCACTTCACACGCCCGCCGGGACCGGTTAGAGAGCCCTCCGTATGCCGAGAAGCATGACCGGATTCGGGCGGGCTCAGGGGGTTCTCGCGGGCCGCCAGATCAGTTGCGAGATCCGCGCCGTCAACAGCCGCAACCTCGACGCCAAGATCCGGCTCCCCGGTTCGCTCCAGGTTCTCGAAGGCAAGCTGTCCGACCAGGTGCGCTCGCGGCTCCACCGGGGCCGGATCGACGTAACGCTCGACGAACAGGTGATCGCCGGGGAGGGCAAACCCCTCAGCATCGACACGGGCCTCGCTGAACACTACCTCAGGGAGTTCGTGGACCTGGCGAACAGCCTCCACCTCAAGGTGGATCCCGACAAGCTGTTCGGGCTTGTGGTGGGCCAGCGGGACGTGGTGAAGCTCCCGCGCTTCGAGGTGTCGGAGGCGGTGGCCGCGCAGGTGACGGAGATTGTCGCCCGTGCGCTTGATGACCTCGACCGGGTCCGCACTGTCGAGGGAGAACACCTGGCAGCCGACCTCCGCCAGCGTCTCGAAACGATCGCCAGCCATCTGGGAGCCATACGGGAAGCGAAACCGGAGACGGTCCAGGGGCTCCGCGAACGCATACAGAAGCGGCTGGACGAGCTCCGCATGGACCTCAAGCTGGACGAGGCGCGGCTGGTGCAGGAGATCGTCTACTGGACCGACCGGGCCGACATCACCGAGGAGATCGTCCGGCTGGAAAGCCACCTCGCCAAGGCACGCGGGCTCCTGGATGGGAAGGAGCCGTGCGGCCGCAAGCTCGACTTTCTCATCCAGGAAATGTACCGGGAGTTCAACACGATCGGCTCCAAGGCGCAGAACACCTCCGTGGCGCATCTGGTGGTCGAGATGAAAAGCGAGATCGAGCGAATCCGTGAGCAGGTCCAGAACCTCGAATAGCCGGAAGGCACAGGCCCGCCGGGGCATTGTGGTGGTGGTCGCCGGTCCGTCAGGATCGGGAAAGTCCACGCTGGTGAAGCGGCTGCTGAACGAGGACCGGCGGCTCGGCTGGAGCGTCTCCTACACGACGCGCCCGCGCCGGCCGGGGGAGCGAAACGGCCGGGACTACCACTTTGTTTCGCAGGCGGAGTTCCAGCGGATGATCCGCCGGGGCGAGTTTCTCGAATACGCCCATGTGTTCGGGCTGAACTACTACGGCACGGGAAAGAACTGGATCCGGCAGCAGATCGCTCGCGGGCGCGACATCCTCCTGGAGGTGGACCTCGAAGGTGCACGCTCGATCCGCAGGCGGCTTCCGGGCGCCATTCTGGTGTTTATCGAGCCGCCGTCCATGGCGGAACTGAAGCGCCGCCTGCGAAACCGCAAGACCGACACGCCCCAGCAGATACGCAAGCGTCTCAGGACGGCCGAGCGGGAGATGAGGGCGGCGCGGGAGTTCGACTACGCGGTCCGCAATGACGAGATCGACCGGGCCCTCAACGGCCTCAAGTATATCGTCGGCGCGGAGCGTCTCCGGGTACAGCGGTAGGGCCTTTACCTTCCGCCCGGTCTCCCGCTAGGAAGGGGGGCCGGATTGTGCCAGCAGGCCGCCGGGAACCGGATATATGCCGCTACGCCTCTACAACACGCTCACCCGGAAGCTGGAGCCGTTCGAACCGATGGCCCCGCCGAAGGTCGGCGTCTATGCCTGCGGGATCACGGCCTACGATCTCAGCCATCTCGGCCATGCCAGGGCGCTCGTCACCTATGACCTCGTGGTCCGGTACCTGAAACACCTCGGATACCAGGTCACGTTCGTCCGCAACTTCACCGACATTGACGACAAGATCATCGCCCGCGCCAACGAGAAGGGCGAAGACCCCAAGGCGCTGGCCGAGCGGTTCATCGGAGAGTTCCATACCGACACGGCGAAGCTGAACCTGCTCCGGCCGGACCACGAGCCCCGTGCGACCGAGGTGATGGACGCGATCATCGAACTGACGCAGAGGCTCATCAGCCGGGGCATGGCCTATGCCGCCGACGGCGACGTCTTCTTCGCGGTCGAATCGTTCAAGACCTACGGCAAGCTGTCCGGGAAGGCGCTGGAAGACCTGGTGGCGGGCGCCCGCGTGGACGTGAACCGCGTCAAGCGCAACCCCCTCGACTTCAACCTCTGGAAGGCGTCCAAGCCGGGCGAGCCATCGTGGGATTCGCCGTGGGGCAGGGGGCGGCCCGGCTGGCACATCGAATGCTCGGCCATGTCGATGGGGATTCTCGGCGAGACATTCGACATCCACATGGGCGGCCTGGACCTGATCTTCCCGCACCACGAGAACGAAATCGCCCAGAGCGAGGGCTGTACCGGCAAGCCGTTCGCCCGCTACTGGATCCACAACGGGTTCGTGAACATCAACCAGGAGAAGATGTCGAAGTCGCTGGGCAATTTCTTCACGCTGCGCGACCTGCTGGGGAAATATCCCGGCGAGGTGCTGCGGGCCTACATCCTCGGCACCCATCACACCAAGCCGCTCGACTATTCGGACGACGAGCTGAAGCAGGCCGAGAGCGGTCTGAAAAAGCTCTACGAAACCCTCGCCCACTGCCAGGAACTGCTGAAGCGCCGCTGCCCGGACGACCCCAGGGCGGTCCCGACCCCGCAGGAACAGAAGCTGCTGGACCAGATCGCCGCGCTGCCGGGGCAGATCAGTGAGTTCATGGACGACGACTTCAACGCCGCGGGTTCGCTCGGTGCCGTCCAGGGTGCCCGCCGGGCGGTGAACGAATACCTGCTGGCCCATGACTTCCGGGCGACGCCCGTCTCCTGCCGGATCGCCGAGGGGCTGCTCGCCGTGGTGCCGCTGGTGCGGGACATTCTGGGTATCCTCTATCAGGAGCCGAAGGCGTTTCTGGACGATCTGGGCAGCCGGGTGCAGGCGGCTTCCGGCATCACCGAGCCGGAAATCCTCGCGCTGATCGGGGAACGCAAGGCCGCCCGGGCGGCAAAGAACTTCGCCCGCGCCGACGAGATCCGCAAGGAACTCGATGCGAAGGGCGTCGAGATCAAGGACAGCCCCCAGGGAACCACCTGGAACTGGCGCCGCTGACCGTACCGAACCCCTTTCAGCCGGGGGGATTTGCACCGCAAATAAGGGGGGCATAAGCTCCCGCCATGTCCAGTCCGGTCAGCGACCTTTTCGAACGGGTGTTCCGGCCCGTGCGCGATCCGAAACTCGCCGAGCGGATCGCCTTTCTCCAGACGCTCTCGCTCCTGAAAGACCTCACGGCAACGCAGGCGGGCAAGCTCCTTACCGAATGTGTCGAGCGGGGCTACGGGCCCGGCGACACGATCTTTTCCGAAGGCGACCAGGGAAATGCGCTGTTCATCATCGTGAGCGGCTTCGTGGCCATCACGAAGAAGAACGAGAGCGGCGAGAGCACCACGCTGGTGAACCTCGGCCCCGGCACCCACTTCGGCGAACTGGCGCTTCTGGACGCGCTCCCGCGCTCGGCGAGCGCCATCGCCATCGACCAGACGACGGTCCTGATCCTCTACAAGGCGAACTTCGATGCGCTGGTTTCCCGGCGGACGGACATCGGCCTGCCGATCATGACAGCCGTGGCGGAAAACCTCGCCCGGCAGGTCCGGCGGCTGAACGAGCAGGTTTACCGCATGAAGACCGACAAGCCGGCGGGATAAGGCCGTAAGTGATTCATGGACGGACCCAGCCGCACACCCCCTGATGGCGACACGCTCCGGCTCATCGAGCGATGGATACGGTTCGGTCTCATCTTCCTTGCCCTGGCGGTTTTCGTCTACCTGTTCCTCACTCTCCAGCGGATTCTGGTCCCGTTCGTCATCTCGATCATCCTTGCCTACGTGCTGAACCCGCTGGTCCGCGTGATCGAGGCCCGCGCGATTCGCCGTTCCGTGGCGGTCACGCTGCTTACCGGCGCGACGACGCTTGTTTTTGCGGGGGCCGTCTATTTCGGCGTCCCGGCGCTGGCGGGTGAAATCGAGCACATCCAGTCCCGGCTGCCGGAGATCGCCAAGGACCTGAAGATTCTGGCCCTCACCATCGAGAGCGAGCTGGAAGAGAAGTATCCGATGATCGGGGCACAGAAGGTGATTGGTCCGGCGTTCGAGGCGCTGGAGGCCCGCAGTTCCGAACTGGCGGCCGAGATTCCCAAGTGGCTCATGGCCCACGCCGATCACATCATCCTGCTGATACTGGTGCCGTTCAACGTCTTCTTCTTCCTGCGCGACGGGGACTCCTGGATGCGGAAGCTGTACAACCTGCTCCCGAACCGCTACGTGGAGACGGTCCTGTCCGTCGTCGAGGAGATCAACTCCTCTCTGGGCGGCTACATCCGCGGGCTTCTCATTGACGGAGCCATCGTGGGGAGCCTCATTGCCATCGGCCTCTACGTGTTCGACGTGGACTACTGGCTGATCATCGGACTGGTCACGGGCATCGGGAACCTGGTGCCCTACCTTGGGCCGATCCTGGGGTTCTCGACCGCCTGCATGGTGGCGCTGCTGGGAGCCGGCGGAACGGCCGTCATCCTCAAGATCATCATCCTGTTCAGCATCGTGAAGTTTCTCGATGACTTCTTCTTCCAGGTGCTGATCGTCGGCGCTTCCGCCCATGTGCATCCGGTGCTGGTGATCCTGAGCGTGTTTCTCGGCGGATATGTGCTTGGCATCATCGGCATGGTGATCGCCGTCCCGATCACCGTCAGCATCCAGGTGATGATCCGGATCCTGATCGAACGCTCCCGCTTCCCCGCGATGGTGGCGGCCCGCGAGCGGACCCTGGGCGAGCACTGGGTCTGCTAGGGGAAAAAGACGTGACGCCTTTCCAGAAGCTATCCTTCGAGCCGCAGCACGACGAAATGCACTCGTGCCGGACCGATGACGGCTGGCGGATCGCCCTGTACCGGTACCGGCCGAAAGGCGGGGCCGCGGAAGCGCAGGAGAACCGGCAGCCGGTCCTGCTCGTCCACGGCGGGGCCTCGACCCGGTTTGCCTGGGATCTGGGCGACGGCATCGGCTTCGCGCCGTGGCTGGCGGCGCGGGGACACGACGTCTGGACGGTGGACCTCCGGGGCCGCAAGCGCGCCGGCGGCCGTTTGGGGCGCGTGAAGCTCCCCCAGTGGACCTTCGATCATCTGGTCGAGTTCGACCTCCCGGCGGTCATCCGTGCCGTCCGCTCGAAAACCGGCGCGGACAGCATCCACTACGTCGGCCACTCGATGGGCGGCATGATCGGCTACTGCTACCTGATCCGGTACGACGGGCAGGGAATCAGCCGGATGGTGACGCTGGGTTCGTCGGCCGTCATGCATGGCGTCCCGCCGTGGGTGGCGAACCTCAGGTCGGTCTTCTACCGGCTGGGGCCGGACCTGCGGATAGACCTGCTGGCCAAGCTCGGTGCCCTGTTCATCGACCGGCTGCCGGCGCGGTATTTCCGCAGCGCCGCGAACCCGGACAACGTGGACCGCGAGGTTCTCGCCCGGTACCTCTGGCGCGGCGTGGCGGCGATCCCGTCGCGCAAGGCCGCCCACTTCGCCCGGATCGCCGGGGAGGGCGGGCTCGTCACCCGTGACGGCCGGGTCCGGTATTTTGAACTCCTCCACCGGATCGAAACCCCGGTATTCGTTGTGGCCGGTTCCATCGACCGGCTGGTGGATGTGAAGGCGGCCCGCGAGACCTGGGAGAAGATCGGCTCCCGCCAGAAACGCTGGCGCGTCCTGGGCCGTGCCCACGGCGAGCGCGAGGACTACGCCCACGGGGATCTGTTGTGGGGCCGCCATGCGGGCGAGGAGCTTTTCCCCGACATCGAGCGGTTCCTCTGGAGCGGGAAGGCCCAGCTCCGGCAGGTGGTCTGAAACCCGTACTTTTCCCTTGCGAACAGGCTTGTCTCTATGGATAATGGGAAGGACCGACCAACCGGTCAGTAAGTGCCCGTGTACCGGCCCCGATGCCGGACGCGAGGAGGAGTGATTCCCATGACAGCTGCCAGCCACCCGGAAACCATGGAAAAGCTGCAGAGCCCGATGGATATCGTCTGGCAGTGGCAGTACGAGATCGACATCGACAAGCTCCGGCGGCTGTACCAGATGGCCAAGGCCGACCAGTGGAATGCCGACGTGGAGATCAACTGGGACCGTACGATCGACCCGTCGGCCGACGTGCTCGACCCGGAGCGGATGCCGATCAAGACGACGAAGTTCTGGAAGACGCTTTCAAAATCCCAGCAGGAGGCGTTCGGCGCCCACAACGCCGCCTACATGCTCTCGCAGTTCCTTCACGGCGAGCAGGGGGCCCTCATGGTGGCCGCCGCCCTCGTCCATGCCGTCCCCGACTATGAGGCGAAGCTCTATGCCGCCACGCAGGCGATGGACGAGGCGCGCCACGTGGAGGTGTTCGAGCGGTACATCAAGAAGCTCGACAAGATCTACCCCATCGAGCACTTCCTGAAGTCCGTGCTGGACAAGACCCTCACCCAGCCGCACTGGGTGGGGATGCTCGCCGGGATGCAGATGATCGTCGAGGGGCTCGCGCTGGGCTCCTTCGTGAACATGCACCAGGCGACGACCGAGCCGCTGTTCCGCGACATGCTGGGCTATGTCATCAAGGACGAAGCCCGGCACGTCGCCTACGGCAATGTCTATGTGAAGGAAACGGTCGAGACCATGCACCCGGACGACCTCGCCCCGGTCGAGGATTTCGCCTTCGATGCCGTGGTCGCCATGCGGACCGCCCGCTACGGTGGAGGCGGCCAGTCCCGGGTCTATGACCAGGTGATGCTGGACAGCGGAATCGATCCGAGGGATTTCCAGACGAACATGATGAAGGAATACATGGAGGGCTGGCGCCCCACGGCGCTTCCCGGCCAGGTCCACACCTTCAAGGACCTGATGATGCCGCAGCTCGTCCGCGCCGGGCTCGTCGGAACCGACCGTATCCGCCAGAAGTACGAGAAGGCGCAGGTCAAGATGTTCGATGATGTCTCGATCCTGAAGCAGATCGAGGTGAGCCTCGACATGGACCTGGCGAGCTGACCAGCCCGCTCAGGCCGCCGCCCGTCCCGCCACCGGAATCACCCTTGCCGGCACGCACTTGAAGGCCGGAGTCTTCGACCGGCTGTCGAGCCTGGGCGGAACCAGCGTGTTTGCCTCCGGGTAATACATGGCGAGGTTTCCGGAGCGGATATCCGTGACGGACACCTCCACCTCCATCGCCCCGGTTTCCGTCTCCACCCGGACGAGGCCGCCCTCGGCCACGCCGAGTTTCTGCGCGTCCACGGCCGACATCATCACGACGTTGCGGTGGCGGTTCCCCCGGTAGAGGTCTTCTTCCTCGTAGACGACCGTGTTGAACTGGCCTTCAGACCGGATCGTCATCAGGCGAAACTGGCCGCCGCCTGCGGGAAGATCCGGCAGGGGCGTCACGGCGAACCGGGCTTTCCCTGAAGGCGTTGGGAATGCCGGTTCGTGCAGCACGCGCCCGCCGATGGGAAATTCCCGCTTGTCCCGGTCCACCCCGGCAAGGGGTTCCAGGCCCGGCACCACGGCGGCCATCGCCTCGCGGAGCGACTGGTGCGAGCGGAGCTTCTTCCAGTCGAACTTGCCAGCGGGCAGGAGATGCTCGGCCAGCGCGGCGATGATCTCCACCTCCGAGCGCGGCTCGCCGTCCGGCGGGGCCTCGCCGCCGTCCGAGATGCGGACGAAGTTGAACATCGATTCCTGCGTGGTGAGCTGGAGCTCCTCGTCGCGGGCCAGTGCCGGCAGGATGATCTGCGTCTGCCCGCGCCCGTGCACATGGCCCTCGTTCAGCTTGGTGGTGACCGATACGGTGACCGGTATGCGCCGGAGGGCGACCGATGCCCAGGAACGGTCCGGGTTGCTCGCAAAAAGGTTTCCGCCCATGAGAAACGCCGCCCGGACCCGGCCCTCGAAGGCGGCCTGCATGCTGGCGAAGGTGTCCTGTCCGGGCTCCCTCGGTACGCGGATGTCGAACAGGGTTTTCATCCGGTCTGCGAAGGCGGCCTTCAGTTGCGGCGCGACGCCGCAGGTGCCGACTCCCTGCACGTTCGAGTGGCCGCGGATGGGCAGCAGCCCGCAGCCGGGTTTTCCCAGCCACCCGCGGGCAAGCGCGAGGTTCGAGAGCGCCAGCACGTTGTCCACCCCGTGAGTGTGATGGGTGAGGCCCATTGCCCAGCAGAAGATGCCTGAACGGGCTTCCCGGATGAGCCTCACGGCCTTCTCGATCTCCTCGCGTGGGACGCCGCAGGTTTCGTAAAGCATGCTCCACTGGGTGCCCCGGACGTCCTGTTCGGCCGCTTCCCATCCCTCCGTATGCCGGGCGATGAAATCCGCATCCGTGCCACCCGCCTCGATCACACCCTTGAGCAGCGCCTTCAGCAGGGCCACATCGCCGCCGATGTGGGGCTGGAGGTAGAGGTCCGATACCTGCGATCCGGCCAGGAAGCTCCGCCAGTCCGAGGGCACCCGGAACCGGGTGAGCCCCAGCTCCTTCAGCGGATTGATGACGATGACTTTTCCGCCCCGGCGGCGGAGCTGAACCAGCTTGGTGATGAGCCTGGGGTGGTTGCTCGCCGGATTGGCCCCCGCAACGACCACGAGATCCGCCCGGTCGAGGTCATCGAGCGACACCGACGCCGTGCCCGATCCATAGACCTGCGAGAGCGCCACCCCCGACGCCTGATGGCAGTAGTAGGAACAGTTGTGGATGTGGGGCGTTCCGTACGCCCGGGCGGCAAGCTGGAGGAGGAATGCCGCCTCGTTGGAGGCGCGGCCCGATGCGTAGAAGAAGGTTTCGGCGGGCGGTGCCTCCCGGAAGGCGGCGGAGGCCCGTTCGAGCGCCTCGTCCCAGCCGATCCGCCGGAAATGGGTGTCGCCGGGACCGGCCATGACGGGGAACACCAGGCGCCCCAGGTATTCGAACTCGCGGGAAGTGAGGGATTCCATCGCCCGGACCGGATTATCGCGGAAGAATGCTTCGCTGATGGGGCCCTGCATGTCCCCCGCCTGGGCCTGCACCGACTTCTTGCAGACTTCGGGGAAGTGGCCCGCCTCGTTGACCATTCCGCCCATCTGTCCGCCCATGCCGAGCGCGCAGGTCTTGCAGGCGTTCCGGCTCCGGAGCCGCCGGTAGAACTTCAGGATGCCGCCGGCCTCCAGCGCCTTGCGGAAGACATACAGGATGGCGGCGAGGCCGCCGGCGGAACTGACGCGGGGAGTGCCCATGACGGCGCGAGGCTAACGGAGGGCGCGTGACGTCCGCAAGGGACGCCGCCGCACGAGAAACGAAACGAGGACCATCAGGCCGAGAACCCCCGGCCAGCTTCCGCCACCGGCGCAGCCGCCGCCTCCTCCTCCGCCGGTTCCGCAGGTGCTGCAACCGCCGCCTCCACCACCGCCGCTGCCATCGCCAGTATCCCGTGCGAAGACGAGCGCGGTCTGGATGCGGTTGTTGGATTCGCTGCTCTCGCTGACGGAGCCTCCGGGATCCAGCACGAGCGCGATGTACACCAGCGCCTTGTCGGTCCCGGCCGGCAGGGTGGGCGGATCGGCGGTGATCGCCGAAGCGCGGGTGGTGGCTCCGGGCAGGGCGGCGACGTTTTCCGTCGCCAGCACCTGGTCGTCGGAGTTTCCGAACACGGTATCCAGGGATGCCACCACCCTGATCTGGTGGGCCGCAGCGGTCTGGCTGCCGTTGTTCCGGTACTGGTAATCGAGCCGGAGGCTCAGGTCGGAGAGCTGGGTGTCGAGGGTGATGATCTCGGCGGCGAGGTCCGGCATGGCGAAACCAAGCAGGACCGGCACCCGGTAGTTGTTGTTGGCGAGATTGCTGTCGGTGTCGCCGCCATCCGCCGACGGGCGGATTTCCAGGAACCAGGAACCGGTGGAAACACCGCCCGGCAGGGTGAAGCTGAAATTTCCGGTTGCGCCCAGCGTGGCGGCGGCGAAATCACTGGCCGTGTCAGGCACCGGATGGCAGACCGTGGTCCCCTGCCTGATTCCCGTCCCTACGAAACAGAACTGCACTGCGAGGTCCGCCGCGGCGTTGCCGATGTTGGCGATCCGGTAGGTTCCGGTGACGGTCATACTGTCGGTCAGGGTGGCGGATGACGTCACGCTGCCGGCGGCCGCAATAAAGTCGGCGCCGTCCGTGTGCGTGACGAGCAGCGGCGTGGAGCCAACAAGCTCGTTGTCCTCCTCGCCCGTGCCGCTTTCGCCCTGGGGCTCGGCCGCCTCTTGCCGGTCATCCAGCCGGATGATGATGTCGTAAACGCCGGGTGTGGCGGGGGCATTGCCGCTCAGGGACCGGTTGTAGGTGTTCACTGCCGTGCCGGTGTCTGTTTCATCGTCAATGAGCACAAGCGGCGCGAGCGGACGCCCGCTCTGCCGCAGGTAGAGCGCGTTGACGGTGGCCGGTACGGCGTTGGCACTGACGGTCCGGTCGAACTGGACGGTGATGCCGCCGCCCGTTGCCACGGCCTGCGGGGCCGACGTGATCGAGCCGGAGATGTTGCCGGTGGAGCCGGTGTCATGGATGAAAAGCGACCATTCGAGGAGCGCACCGGTGTTCCCGGCTGCAGTATCCTCGACCGTCAGGGTCCAGGTGCCGCTGCAGGTTCCGCCGAAATCGGCGATGCTGAATATCTGCCGGACACCGAAGCGGACGTCGGTCCCGATGATGGTGTCGATCAGCTGGTCGGCATCCGAATTGCGGCGCAGCTTGAGGGTCAGTTCGCCGCGGGCCGGGTGCAGGATGTCCATGTCCACGCGCACGGCACCGGCGTTTCCGGTGCAGGCGCTTGCCGGGATCACGATTTCGCTCGTGACCGATCCGCTGTCGGGGATGGCAAGCCCGGCGGTTCCCTCGCCGTCCAGGTAGGAGCGGTAGCCCGCTGCCGCCGGCGGGTTGCTGGCCGAATCGAGCATCAGCTCCAGCCGCGGGATGGAGTAGCCGTTCCAGACGCTTTCACGCTCAATGGATGCCGGCAGGCCGTTCATGCGAAGATACGACGTGGCCCGTCCCGGCAGCCATCCGCCGCCCAGCAGTGACGCCATCCGCGCAGCGGCCCCCGCCACATGCGGGGTCGCCTGGCTGGTGCCGCCCATGCTGATCCCGGCGGCGGTGATGGGGAAGCCCGGAGCCATCAGGTCCAGTTCTCCGTGGATGTTGGTGAAGCAGGTGATCTGGTCGGCCTCGGCGATCTCGTCGGAGCAGAGCGAGAAACTGGTGCCGCCCTCCAGCGCTGCGTCATAGACAGCGCCCACGGAGGTCGCCCACGGCACGCAGCCGGGGTGGGAGAGGCCGTTGGAGAGTCCCTCGTTGCCGGCGGCGATGACCGGCATGACCCGGTGGGTGTTGACCAGCGTGCGCAGGGCGACGGAGGTCGCGCTGGTACTGCAGGCTCCGGTGAAGCTCCCCGCCGCCCCGCCCAGCGAGAGATTGGCGGCGATGATGGGACTGCCGGCCGCCCTGCGTGTGGCGATGTCGTTCAGGGCGCAGGCGATGGCGGCGTCGTTGGTCAGGTTCCGGCCGGACGTGGTGGACGGGCTGAAGATGTCATAAAAGAGGATACGGGTGTCGTTGGCCACGCCAAGCACGATGCCGGTCACGTTGCGGCCGTGGCCTTCCACAACATCGTTGGCGGCGGTTCCGTCACCGCAGTCGTGGCTCACTTCGGCGATCCGGCAGGTTCCCGATCCCGCGCCGCCCAGGCACGGTCCGAACCGCCCGGAGTCTATGTTGCCGAGCGGAGTGTCGAGCACCGCCACGATCGTCCCCTGTCCGCTGAACGGGTCAGAGCCGGAACCGCTGAAGAACAGGCTGTTTCCGGCCAGTTCGAGACTCTGGGCGAGGGTGGGGCGGTAATACTGCTGCCGCTGCACCCGCTCCGGTCCGAACCGGGCCACCAGCCGCTCGTATTCGTCCGGATCCAGATCGGCGGCTGTCACTCCGATGCGATCGAAGTGGCGGACGTTTCCGGCCTTACCCGCGTCGAGTCCCTTGCGGGCCGAACGGGTGGGTTCTGTTTTCCCCTCGTCATGGATCAGGACCGGGATACGGCCCTCGGCGGTTTCCGGTACGAGGAGCACGGGATCGTCCGGCGCGACAACGGTGGCTCCAGGTTCGCCGCAGCCTGTGAGGAAAATCCCGGCCAGACAGGCGGCCAGACAGTGTTGAAAGTGTTTCACCCGAATTCTCTCCCGTACCCGGTGTTATCCGATCCTATTCGTTCTGACTCCGGGTGGACAGAGACCTGAATCACACTTTTGACGAAAATGAGGCGGCCATTTCACTGCCGTGTCCACGACTTCCAGAGCCGTTCCATGGTGGTGTCGGTGAGGCCGTCCTTCACGTGGTTGTAAGGCGTGTAGTTGAGAAGCCGCACGATGCTGCGTCCGGACTTTTCCACGTCGATCACGTTGATGCAGCAGGCATCCTGCTCGATGGAACCGAATGACTCCAGGCCGGTGTTGAGGCATCTGGAGAGGATCACGCGGTTCACCGCCCCGTGGGCGACGATGAGGGTATTGGGCTGTTCCCTGCTGAAGGTCTCCTCCAGCAGCCCGTCCCAGGCGGCCGATACCCGGTCCCAGAGCGAGCCGAACGTCTCGCCGCCCAGGAACCTCGACTCCCGCTGGAGACCCCCGGCAAACGCGTGGGTAAAGGTCTGCTGGAGTTCGCTGAACGGGATGTCGCGGAGCCGCCCGCCCTTGATCTCCTGAAGCGGCTCGACGGTTTCCAGCCGGAGGCCGCTGGAAAGGCGCGGCCCCAGCACGATCGTCGCGGTTTCGACCGTCCGGGGCAGGCCGCTCGAAATGGCCCGCCCGATCTCCACGTCCTGGAGGACACCCGCCGCCGCTGCCGCCTGGCGGCGGCCTTCCTCGGTGAGCGTGACCGTTTCGGCCTTTACCGGCTGGCCCTTGCCGTTGAAATAGGCCACGTCTCCGTGGCGGAGCAGGAAGAAGCGTCGGCGTTTGTGGCTGGTTGTGGCCGTCATGAGGGCGGGCTGTATAACACGAAAACCGGCCTACGACAGCAGTTCGGCGGCGATGGCCGTCGAGAGCGCCATGATCGTGAACTGGGGATTGACGCCGATGGATGTGGGAAAGAGGCTCGCGTCCGAGACGTGCAGGTTCTCATATCCCCGCACCCGCCCGTCACCCTCGCAGGTCCGGCCGATGCCGCAGGTTCCCATCGGGTGAACGCTGCCGCCGGCGAGCCGCCGAAGCGGCAGCGGATCGGGCAGTCCCGCGTTGAACGCCTTGAGGGAACGGTACCGGCGGCCGGAGCCGAAATAGAGCGGCGTCACCGCCTGCGCCCCGGCCGCGAAGGCCATCTCCGCGAGCCGCACCAGCGACTGCCTCAGGCGCGCCAGTTCCGTGCCGCCGATTTTGTAGGAAATCCGCCGCCGTCCGTCGCGGCCGGTCCTGACCGCGCCGCGTCCGCCCTCGTCACGGATCAGCGCGCCCCAGAAGCCGGTGCGCGAATGGTCCATGATCGCCGCCGGAGAGCCGGTCACGGCCAGCGCCGGAATGGTGAGGTGCGGCGGCACCGAGCCGAGCAGGATCATGTGCCCCTCGGACTCCAGGAACTGGTCGGAGTAGGTGCTCTGGGGAACGGCGGGTTGTCCCATCTCGACCGGCTCGTCGAAGTGGACGGCCAGCACCGAGCCCGGATGGAGCAGGAAGTTTTCGCCGAGCTGGGGAGCCTCGATACCGCTCCGGGCGAGCAGGGAAGGGGTGAAGACCGCGCCGCCGGCGGCGATCGTCGTGCCGGCACGGATGGTGACACTCTCCCCGCCGGGACCACGGGCCTCGACTCCGGTGGCGCGGCGGCCGTTCAGGGTGATCTTCCTCGCCACCGTGTTCAGCAGCACCCGTGCCCCCCTGGAGCGGGCCACCGGAAGGTAGGAAAGGTGGGTCGCCTGCTTCGCCTTTTCCGGGCATCCGAGAACGCAGACCGCGCGACCCGTGCAGCCGGGGGCGTTCCGTGGGGTGCGTCCGCCGCGCCAGCCCGTCGCCTTGAGCCCTTTCAGCATCAGTTCGCCGTTCCGGCCCAGCAGTTCGTCGGCGGTTTCCGATACCTTGATGAAGCTGTCCACGCGGTTGAAGGCGTCGGTGAGGTCCGGCGCGCCCCGCTCCATCCACTCCCGGTGCAGGAACTCCGGCAGCCGGAACGCGCTCCCGGCGTTGAGCGCGGTGGAGCCTCCCTCGCAGACGCCGTGGATGACCGGAAAGACCGGAAGCCCGCGGGCCACCGACAGGGCCGCGTTCCGGCGGCTCACGACCCGCCAGAACGAACGCTCGATCCGCTCGCCGAGCGGGGCGAGCGGCGCCGGGCCGCCCGCCTCCAGCACCACCACCGACGCGCCGGCCAGTGCCAGCTCGGTGGCGATGGGCGCGCCGCCCGCACCCGATCCGATCACGCAGTAGTCGGCTGTGAGTTCCAGAAATCCTGCCCTCTGGCGGCCTTTACCCGGCCGCCGTTACCGGTAAAATAGGCCCCCTTTCCGGTTATCTCAAAGGGAAGGCCCGGAAAATATCCAGATGGCGTCACACCCCGACATCGGCACGAGGCAGGAAGCGATCGAGCAGTGGATCGCCGCGCAGGCTGGCGCGAAAGCCACCATCCGGAATCTCAGGCCGATGGCGGGCGGGGCGTCGCAGGAAATATGGAGCCTCGACCTCGACCTGGAAGGCTCCGGCGCGCCGCTCGAACTGGTGCTCCGGGCCGACATGGGCGGATCGCTCCTGAACGCGCTCACCCGTGGTGACGAGTTCCGCCTGCTCCAGATTGCGAGCAGGGCGGGGGTAAAGGTCCCCCGGCCGTACTGGCTGTGCGAGGACACCGGTCTCATCGGGCGGAGCTTCTACATCACCGAACGGGTGAAGGGCGAAACGATCGGCCGGAAGATCGTCCGCGACGAAAGCCTTGCGAAGGCCCGCACGGTGCTCGCCGCCGGAATGGGTGAGGAACTCGCCAGGATCCATTCGGTGACGCCGGAAAATACCGACCTCTCGTTCCTGCCGCCCGTGGACCCCGCCGTGCCGGTGGGCGAACGCACGGCCGAGCACCTGACGCGCCTTCTGGACCTGTTCGGCGAGGAGCCGCACCCGGCGCTGGAGCTGGGGCTCCGCTGGCTCCGGGAGAACTCCCCGCCCGCCGGGGAGCTTTCGCTCGTCCACGGGGATTTCCGTATCGGAAACCTGATGGTGGGGCCGGAGGGGCTTGTCGCCGTGCTCGACTGGGAACTTACCCACGTGGGCGATCGCTACGAGGATTTCGCCTGGCCTATCGTGCGGTTCTGGCGGTTCGGCAACAATCTGAAGCGGCTCGGCGGCTTCGCCGACCCCAGGCAGATGTTCGACGCCTACGAGCAGGCCACGGGCCGTGCCGTTGACACCCGGCGCGTCCACTACTGGGAGGTGATGGGCAACGCCAAGTGGGCCATCGGCGCGAGACAGCAGGCCAACCGCCACCTCACCGGCCCGCAGAAAAGCCTTGAACTGGCTTCCATCGGCCGCCGGGTGCCGGAGATGGAGCTGGAAATGCTCGACCTGATCGAGAAGGGCCCCAGATACTGACCCTGACGTTCAGGGGGATTCACGAAGGAGCCGGACATCATGCAGGACCGTCCCACCATGAGGGAGCTGATCGAAGCGGTGCAGTATTTCTTCCAGTCCAGCGTCGCGCCGCTCCTTACCGACCCGCGCACGAGGTTCCAGGGGCTCATCGCCCACAACGTGCTCGAAATCCTGAAGCGCGAACTGGAGCTCGGCGAAACAGCCACCCGCGAGGAGTGGCGGAGCCTGCAAAAGCTCCTCGGCGCTTCTGGTGCGGAACCCGCCGCCGTCGCCGATCTGGAAAAATCCCTTCTGGAGCTGTACCGGACGTTCCGCGAGAGAGCCCGCACCGGCGCCTTCGACACGGGCGAGGCCCGCGCCGCCGCATACACCCACGCCCGGAAGGTGGTCGTGGACAAGCTGAAGGTGACAAACCCCGGCTACCTCACCGAGCCGGGTTAGGAAACCTCACACGCCCGCCTTCTGTTTTCCCAGCTCCCCCGCCCTCCGGCCTCACCCCGCGCCTCAACGGGCTCCAACCACACCCCCTTAATCCCCCTCTCCGCGACTGCGGAGAGGGGGATTAAGGGGGTGTGGTTTTCCCCTCTCCGGTTCCCGGAGAGGGGGCAGGGGGTGAGGCCGCTTCCGCAACCGCGCAGAGAAGAAGGGTGACGAAACTGGCGCGAAGCGCCGGGGGTAAGGCCGGAAGAAAGAACGGCCTCTCACCCCGCCTTTCGCTTCGCCTCTCCCTGGGGCAGGAAGCCGATGCCGGTGAGGAAGATCGCCTGCTGCTTGAGGTACTGGCCCTTGTCGAGATGCACGACGTGGTTGCCGGGGAACCAGTGTATCCTCGGCCGGCCCCAGTGGTCCCACAGGAGCCGCGAGTGCTTGGGCGGGGCGAGCCGGTCGCCGACGCCGCCCACGATCATGAGCCGCTCCTTCGGCAGGACCGGCTTGTAGGTGAGCGGCGTGTGGACGGCGAGCGCGTGCCGGAGTTCCTTCAGCGACGTGCGGGTGGCGAACATGGCCGCCCGCGCCGCCGTGCCGGTCGGGAACCATTCGAGAACGAGGTCGGCGATGCTGACGACCGGGACGTTGGGGATGGCGAACCTGAGCCGGGGCTCGACCGCCGCCATGAGCGCCGTCGTGTAGCCGCCGAGGCTCACGCCCGTCTGGCCGATCTGCTCGACGCCGATCTCCGTCAGGTGGCTGACAAAGACCCGGAGATCCATGATCGCCTGGCCGAACGCCTCGTTCATCCACGAAAGGCCGCCGGCGAAGAACCCGTGACCGGGGTAGAGCGAGAAGTTCGCCTGCCGCGAGCCGTGGAACGGCAGCGTCAGGAGGGCTACGTCGCAGCCCAGCCGGTAGAACCAGGGGAGCGCGAAGAACCACTCGTTGACCCACATGGCGTCGGCCGCAAAGCCGTGAACGGCAATGATTGTCGGCCGGGGCGAGGAGCCCCGGTGGCGCCAGCAGCGGGCGGTGACGGTCCGGTTGTTCCGGTGGGAGAGGTAGTCCTTGCGGATGCGCGGGTTCAGCGGCTCGTAGGGGCTCTCGAAGGAGAGGTCCAGCACCTGCCCGTCGTCCGGCCTGAACCGGTGCCAGGCGGCCCGTTTCGACGTGACCCGGATATCCGGCGGCGGTGTCCGGAAGAACCGTCCGGGGTCGCCGGAGTCGGCCAGTTCCTCATAGATCGGCCGGTCTTCGAGCGCCTTTTTCAGCGTCACGGGATTGAAGCCCGGCGGAAAACAGGTGATGCCGACCAGCGACGACGCAACCGTCCGGGAGAGCACATCCATCGCGGCCGTGGACTTCACCCGGAGCGCGTCGCGGAAGCCCAGTTCGAACCCTTCCTCCCGCTCGCTGAAGTTGATCTCCAGGTATTTCCACCAGGGCCCGGACGGCATCAGCGGCGGCTGATGGAGATTCGACTCGTTGACGATGCGGGAGACGACGGAATCGGCGGCTGGTTCGCTCATGGTCCCCCAAGTATACGGAGGGTTGACGCAGAAGGACAAACCTGTCTTTACGGCAATCGCGCCGCCGCTGATAGTTAAATTATTTTAATCTGTAAGGTCCGCCCCCGGCCCCCGTCTGCCCATATAGAAAGGAGGTCTGAAACCATGAAGAACCAGACCCTGAAGTCGGGTACCGAGGCGGCGATTGCCGGTGCGAACTCCGATTCGAATGGAGGCTGTTGCAACTGCGACTGCGGAAGCGGCTGCCAGTGCGGAACGGACTGCGGCTGCAAGAACTGCGACTGCAAGGATGGCCAGTGCAAGCCCCGGTAAGGGACGGGAGCGGAGGGGCACGGTTGTGCCCCTCCGCCTTCCAAGACAGGATGGACGTCAGAACGGAGGGCAGGATCACCGGTATGGAAACGGCCGAAGCCCCACAGACCGCCGGACCGCTGAAGCCGATGGACCCGGAGATCGCGGCGGCCCTGCTTGAGCAGCACCTTGAGTTCCGCCGGTTCCTCACGAGCCGCCTCGGTGACGAGGCGGCGGCCGAGGACATCCTCCAGGACTGTCTCGTGAAGGCGTCCCAGAGGGGCGGCCAGCTCCGAAGCGGCGAGAGCATCGTCGCCTGGTTCTACCGGATCCTGCGGAACGCGGTGGCCGACCACTACCGGAGCCGGAGCGCTGACGAGCGGAAGCATGCCGGCCTTCTGGAGGAGATGCTGGCCCATGAGGCCGATCGCGTGCATCCCGAAAGCGGCGAGGACAGTGCCTGCGGCTGCCTGTGGGGGCTTCTCGGCACGCTGAAGCCGGAATACGCCGAACTCCTGAAGCGGGTTGACCTCGGCGGCGAGGCGCAGGGCGCGGTGGCCACGTCGCTGGGGATCACGGCGGGGAACCTCGGCGTCCGCCTGCACCGGGCACGGCAGGCGCTCAAGACGAGCCTTGAGCGGTCCTGCGGCACCTGCGCCGAGCACGGCTGCCTCGACTGCGGGTGCGAATAAGGAAGTTTGTGGCCCTCTCCGGGGCCGTGCTACATAGGCGGAGCCGATGGCTATCAGAGAGTCCGCCATGTCGCCCGAGATGATCGACCTGAACCGCTTCGACAACGAAGTGGACAAGCTCAAGGTCGTCTTCGAGCAGTATTTCGTCGGGGTGGAGAAAAAGCCCCCCACCGACCGGATGGAGGCGCTCCAGAAGGAGCTCCGCCAGAAGATCCTCGGCGTCCGGTCCACCAACACCGCCTACAAGTTCAAGCGGCAGACGGTCGAGCAGAAGTTCGTCACGCTGAAGAACTACTGGGACCGGGTGCTGAAGGAGATCGAGGAAGGCACCTACGTCCGGGTGCGGAAGCGTGCCGAGCTGCATGACCGGCAAAAGGCCGCCGCCGCCGAGGAGATGGCCCGCAGGCGCGTCATCAACGAGGCGGTCAAGGCGGGCAAACCCGTCTCCGAGGCCTTGAAGGAGTTCGAGGCGGGCCGGGGGATGGGGCCGCCGCCCGGCGGGGCCGCACCGGCGGGGGCGAAAACGGGCGCGCCGGCGCAGCGGCCGGCGGCGGCCCGGCCCGCCGCGGCACCGATTGACCACCTGCATGAGGTCTACATGTCCGCCCGGCAGAAGACGGGCGAGGGGGCCGTGGACCGCGCCGCCTTCCAGGCGATGATCCAGAAACAGATCCCGGCGATCAAGGAAAAGTTCAACTGCCGCACCGTCGAGTTCAAGGTGGTCGTCGAGAACGGCAAGACCAAGCTCAAGGCAATTCCCAAGAACTGAAAATCCCCGCGCCCCAGAGGTAATGCCATCCTGGAACCGTCACCGGACGACAAGCCCAAGGTCTATCTCATCGACACGATGGCCTACGTGTTCCGGGCATTCCACGCGCTGCCGCCCATGTCGAATGCCAGGGGAATGCCCACGAACGCCGTGCTGGGCTTCTGCCGGATGATCCTGAAGCTGAAGAAGTCCTTTCACCCCCGTTACATCGCCTGCGTGAACGACGCGAGCGGGCCCACGTTCCGCGAGGAGATTTATCCCGAATACAAGGCGAACCGGAAGGAGCCGGACCCGGAGCTCGTTCCCCAGTTCGACCTCTGCCGCCGGGCGGCCACCGATGCGTTCAACCTCCCGGTGCTGGAACTCAAGGGTTTCGAGGCGGATGACATCATCGCCACGCTGGCGCGGCGGTTCGCCAGAATGGGAATCGACACGGTCATCGTCTCGTCCGACAAGGACCTGATGCAGCTCGTGGACGATCACGTCTCCATGTGGGATCCAATGAAGGACCGCGCCATCGGCCGCGAGCAGGTGATCGAGAAGTTCGGCGTTCCGCCGGAACTGGTGGTGGACGTGCAGGCGATCATCGGCGACAGCACGGACAACATCCCCGGCGTGAAGGGTGTCGGGGAAAAGACCGCGCCGGGACTGATCCAGGAGTACGGCTCGCTCGAAAAACTCCTCGAAAACACCGGCAGGATCGAGAAGAAGGGCCTGAGGGAGAAGCTGGAGGCGGGCCGCGAGATGGCCGTGCTCTCGAAGAAGCTCGCCACCTGCCGGGACGATGTTCCCCTGAAGGCGGAACTGGATGAACTCGCCGCCAGGGAGCCCGACCCGGCCCGGATGGTCGCCTTCTTCCGGGAGATGGACTTCACGGCGCTCATCCGGGAGATGTCCTCCGAGGATGATTACAAGGGGTTCCGCCGGGACCGGTACGAAACCGTGCTGGACGAAAAGGCGCTGAAGGCCGTGCTGGACGAGGTCCGCAAGGCGAAGGTGGCGGCGTTCGATACGGAGACGACCTCGCTGGACGAACTGCAGGCCGAACTGGTCGGGTTCTCGCTCTCCACAAAACCGGGCAAGGCCTGGTACGTGCCGGTGGCGCACCGCTATCTGGGCGTCCCGGCCCAGATACCGAGGGACCGGGCCCTCGCGCTGCTCAGGCCCGTGCTGGAAGACCCGGAAATCCTCAAGCTCGGCCAGAACGTTAAATATGACCGGCGCGTGCTGCTCCGGTACGGAATCCACTGCCGGGGTTTCGACTGGGATTCGATGCTGGCCAGCTACGTGCTCGACCCCGGCCGCCGGTCCCACGGCCTCGACCAGCTCGCCTTCGATTTTCTCAAGCACAAGATGCTCTCCTACCAGGAGGTGACCGGAACCGGAAAGCACCAGGTGACGTTCGACCAGGTGGAGATACCCCGCGCCACCGAATACGCCGCCGAGGACGCCGACGCGGTCATGCGCCTTTACGGGATTCTGGACCCGCGCCTGAAGTCCGAGGGGGTGCTGGACCTGTTCAGCCAGGTGGAGATGCCGCTGGTGGACGTGCTGATCGACATGGAGGAGCGGGGCGTTCTTGTCGATACCGGCAAGCTCGCGGAGATGTCGCAGGAGTTCGGCCGCCGGATGCAGGAACTTCTGGGCCGGATTTACGGGATGGCTGGCGGCGAGTTCAACGTGGACTCGCCCAAGCAGCTCCAGACGGTCCTGTTCGAGCGGCTGAAGCTGCCGACGGCCCGCAAGACCAAGACCGGCTACTCCACCGACCAGGAGGTGCTGGAAAAGCTGGCCGAGGAGCACGAACTGCCCCGGCTGCTGATCGACTACCGGGGCCTCTCCAAGCTGAAAGGCACCTACATCGACGCCCTGCCGAGGATGGTGAACGCAAAGACCGGCCGGATTCACACCTCGTTCAACCAGGCAGTGGCCGAAACGGGCCGCCTCTCGTCGTCGGAACCGAACCTCCAGAACATCCCCGCCCGGACCGAGGACGGCCGCCGGATCCGCGAGGCGTTCATCGCGCCCAAGGACTCGGTGCTGGTGTCGGCCGACTACTCGCAGGTGGAACTGCGTATCCTCGCCCATGTCACTGGCGACCCGGCGCTGGTGGCGGCCTACCGGGACGGTACGGACATCCACAGCCTTACGGCGGCCGAGATGTACGGCGTCCGGCCGGAGGAGGTCACCCGCGAACAGCGTGGGGCGGGCAAGACGATCAACTTCAGTGTCATCTACGGGATCGGAGCCCAGTCGCTCGGCAAATCCCTCGACGTCACCCCGAAGGAGGCGCAAAGCTATATTGACGCCTATTTCCGCCGCTATGCCGGGGTGAAAGCGTTTTTCGACCGGACCGTCGAGGAAGCCCGCACGAATGGCTATGTGACGACGCTCCTCGGCCGCCGGCGCTACCTGCCCACCCTGACGTCGAAGAACTTCCAGGAGCGGTCCTTCGCCGAGCGGGCTGCCTGCAACACCGTGATCCAGGGGACCGCCGCCGACATCATCAAGGTGGCGATGATCGAGCTGTACAGGAAACTCCCGGTCCACGGATTCAAGGCCCGCATGATTCTGCAGGTCCACGATGAACTGCTGTTCGAGGCCCCCGCCGCCGAGGCGGAAAAGGTCCGCAAGATCGCGGCGGAGGTCATGTCGTCGGTCGTGAAGCTGGACGTGCCGCTTCTCGTCGAAACCAAAGCTGCCCGCGACTGGGCAGGCGCGCATTGAGCCCGGATTCGGGGCCGCTCCCATGAAAATCCCTGTAAAATGGCGTGGCAGCCTTGCGAGGCGTGGCCCGAACCTTTAAAACTTCATCGCACTTTTGCCGCCAGTTAATCATAAGGAAGTAGAATTTTAATCAATGAAACGTGAATGGTTAGCCGCCCTGTTCGTGGGCCTCGTCGTGGGCGCGTGTGCATCCGCCCCGCAGAAGATCACCGTACTTGATCTCCGGTTCGATGCCCGGCTGGCGGCGGAGATCCAGTATCCCGAGGAAGACGACCTCATCCCCGACGAAGTCATCACGATTGCCGGCAAGGTGATCGACCCTACGGCCCAGCTCGTCTGCCGCGTGAACAGCGTCGAGCACCTCGTCCAGGGGCCCGCCCGCAACGGGCAGTTCGTGGTCGAAAACGTGACGCTCAAGCCCGGACCGAACCTGATCGAGGTGATCGCCAGCAAGGGGACCGTCAGCTCCACCGTCGAGCGCCGGTTCGAGAAGGTGGCCCAGACGTCGGTCCGGATCATGGAGCCCCAGGATGGCACGGAAACCAAGCAGACCTGGATCAGCGTCAAGGCGATCGCGCCTTCTGGCGTGGACCGGATGACAATCAACGACCAGCCCGCGCAGAAGGTGGGCGACTTCTTCGTCAGCTCGAAGGTCGAGATCCAGGAAGGGATCAACATCGTTACCGCCCGGGCCGATGTGAAGGGGCGGCGGGAAACCTCCGCCATCCGGATCATCAAGGACACCCGCCCGCCGGTCATCGAGATCGTCGAGCCCAAGGACGGTACCTTCACCAACAACCGCGAGATCGAGTTCGTCGGCAAGGTGGACGACCCCAAGGCGAAGGTATTTGTCGATAACGTCCCGGCGGTGGTGAAGGACGGCGAGTTCCGGGCCGTGGTGCCGCTCCAGGCCGCGATCAACGAGATTGCCGTCTACGCCGTGGACCCGTCGGCCAACCGCTCCCCGCCGAAGCGGATTCGCGTCGAGTTCGACGCCTCCCGTCCGCAGGTATCGGTGCTGTCGCCCAAGCCCGGTGAGCTGGTGCGGGCGCTGCCGCTCACGGTGAGCGTGGGCTCCACCAAGGCCCCTTTCAGCATCGAGGCGACGCTGGATGATAACCCCGAGACGCTCGTCACCCAGACCTTTCCGGTCTCGCCGGGGCAGTTCCAGTTCCCCATGACCGAGCTGCCCGACGGATCGCACCGCCTGACGGTGAAGATCACCGACGCGGCGGGCAACGCCGACACGATCAAGGTCGCCATCGCGACCGACACGAATCCGCCGGTGATCTCGGTAGGGGGCGTGGAAGACGGCGCGACCATGACGGAGACGCGCCCGATCATCAAGGTGGAGGATCCGAACCTCGACGCCGCCTCGGTCATCGTGACCCTCAACAACCGGCCGTTCCGGTCCGGCACGCCGCTGTCTTCCCGGGCGGGGAACTCCGGCCCGCAGGAACTGCTGATCCAGGCGGCTGACAAGTTCGGCAACCGGTCGGAGCTGAAGATCGCCTTCGAGATCAAGGTGAACCCCATCGAGCGGCTGCTCAGGGAATGGGAACGGGCCTGGAACGAGGACGCGACGATCCGCGCGCGCCTTGTCGAGCCGATGGTCCGCGACATCGACCAGGCGGGCCGCTGGAAACCGATCTGGACCCGGCTCAATCCGCTTCGCGAGGACACGACGGCGAATCCCGTCCGTCCGGCGAACGGGCACCTGATGGCGGCCTACGATGTCCTCGACGGCATCTGGCCCGATATCTACAAGAGCCCCGAAGTGAAGATGTACTACGAGGTGAACCGCGACCTCGCGCGGAGCGGCATCTACCAGGAACTGGCCGAGGCGCTGGCGGGGGCCCACAAGGCAGGGACGTTCGAGGTGCTCGAACTGCTGGGCCTTGAGCTGTCCAGGCCGGACCGCACCGGCTGGTCGCAGCTGACCGACATCGCCTTCGTGCTGGACGTCTTCATCAACTACAAGGATTCGCGCCGCCTGTATGGCGCCCTGTACGAACTGGGCACGATGACCCTCACGGCATCGGGCCAGCCGGGCAGCGAGCTGTACGACCTGCCGATCGATTTCCTGCAGCCGTTTTTCAATCTGCCGCCATCCGAGTTCGACGCGATGATCGACTTCCAGTCGAAGATCGTCCGCGAGCACAACGCCCACAAGCTGCCGCCGCGCCTGCTCTACAACCTGATCGAGATACGGAACGGCAAGAGCTTCGCCTCCGTCTCCCGCGCCCCGCTGGCCTGCATGGTCGATCCCAAGCGTGGCCGCCCGCTGGAAAAGCTGATGGAGAACTGGGGCGCGTTCATCGCCCACTACGTCAAGGATCCCAACGCGCTGGAGATCACCGAGACGGCGCTGTTCCTGATGCGCGACTCCCTCGACTACGACTCGATGGAATCGCTCTCCTGGGCGCTCCGCTACGACGACATCGACGACATGCTTGAGGCTGTGCGGGTGCTGGCGCATGCCGACGTGTTCGACAAGATCCTGACCGACGTGGGCAAGATACTGACGGCGAAGGATATCGACGGCCGCCCGGTCCCCTACACGATGCTGCTCGCCATCAACGGCTTCCTGGAACCGCACAAGAACTTCCCCAATGCGACCTATCTCGACGTGATCCTGGACGGCGTGAACCGGCTGCTCACCAAGGACGCACAGGGCAAGAACTCGCTGGAGGTGGTGACGGACACGTTCCTCGACGGCCTCACCGCCGAGCAGCGCCGCCGGATGGGCGACCTGTTCAAGTACCACACGGTTGACCAGAAGAAGCGCGTCCTGGCGCGGCCGCCGAAATACCCGAGCGATGCCACCCGCATGCTGCGCCTGCTGGATATCGCCTACACGCCGCTCAACTGCGGAATCCCGGTGGCATTCACGGATGTCATCATCACGTTCAACATGCCGGGCGTTCCGATCAAGTTCCCCGTGGACAACCTCGCCGTTGCGGCGTTCGAGGCGTCCAAGGAACTGTCCAGCGGCACGGCCAAGCGCATGGCCGGCATGTACGACCTCATGCGGCGCATGGCGAAGGTGGGCAACCTGTTCTGCGAGCCCAATATCCTCGACAAGCTGGTGGACGACCCTGAGCCGATCAAGGCCATGCTGAATGACGCGCCCATCGAGTCGACCTTCCGCATGGTGCAGGAACTGGCCAAGCGCGGCGACGCGCCGTATCTGGTGGACATGCTTCACGCGGTCTACATCTCCGGCGCCGCGGGCCTGAACGATCCGCTCATGGTTGTGCTGTTCGACGAGGGCATCTTCGAGAACTTCGTCGAAACCCTGCGCGCCGTGCGCGACACGCGCCTCCCCAGCGACCCGAACAAGAAGGCGCTCACCGCGTTTCTCGACGGCTTCGCCAACCTGCTGAGGAAGCCGCCGCACAAGAAGGACCGGATCATCAAGCCGTGGCTCAACCTGATCAAGAAGCTGGTCGGGACGGCCGAGAACCGGAAGAAGCTGGAGCGCGTGCTGATCTGGATGGGCGGCGTCCTGGTGGACCCGCCTCCGGGCCTGAAGCTGCGCGAGCTGGACAACAACTTCGGCGACCTCATCGCCTGCGACGAGAAGGGCACCATCGCCCGCGAGTTCGCCCGGTTCATGGACGCCGACCCGAAGAACGGCGACCTGCGCGTGCTCGTTCCCTATATCCGAGCCTACCTGACCGCCGATGCGAACCTCGCCCTGTCGTTCAACCGGCTGCTGTCGGAATGGCTCCAGAAGGGGACGATGGTGAACGGTGTCCGGTTCATCCAGAAGTGGGTGGATATTGACGGCCGCTACCGGAACGTCCTCCAGGATTCGCTGGCGGTGGTGGTGCGCCCCGATGCGCGGGATGTCACCCCGGCCGATGCGGTGATCTATGGCCTCACCCACACCATCGCACCGGTCGTGAAGGAAAACCGCCTCAAGATCCGCAAGGTGCTGGAGGCCGAGAACCGGCCGCGGCTCCACCGGCTGATGGCCTATCCGTTCAAGACGATGCAGCTGAACGGCCAGACGAGCTACCTGGAGCAGTCGCTCCCGGCGGCCCGGAAGATCTACGCGGCCCGTGAGCCCCGCACGGGCCGCCCCTCGATGAACGCCTTTGTCCGCGCCTACCGGGTGCTGGCGCAGCAGGGGGTGTTTCTGGCGGTGCTGGACGCGCAGGCGGTAGCGGCCGACCGGGGCTATCTCGACAAGCGGCGCGACCCGAACGTGATCGGCGCCTTCGCGCAGATCATGGACCGCTCGCTCCAGAAGTTCGACACGCAGGCGGCCCAGGGCGGTTCCGGTGGAACCAGCCACGCGGCGCTCACGCTGGAGGGCCATCCCGGCTGGGACAGCGGCCTGTGGGACCGGGTGGTGGACGGCGGGCGCGTGGCCCTGTCACCAGACGCTCAGGTGCTTTTCCACGACGCCAAATAGCCCGTCCACGGGGACCGGCGCCACGTCACCTGCTGCCGCCAGCCGGCCCCGGAAGGTTCCGTAGGGCTGGATGAAATCGCTGCGGATCACGCCCAGGTTCAGGTGTTCCTCGCGGGTGCCAAGCGGAAGGAACTCAAGTTCCACTTCCGTCCCGCTGCGGCTGCGGATGATCCACGGCTCCCGGCGCGGATCGCCCGGCAGGGCGAACTCGACGCCGCCCAGAAGGTACAATCGCCCGTCTATCCAGAGGCCGTTTTCCTGCGAACTGCCGCCGGGGCCGTCATAGACATCGGCCGAGAGATTGAGGCCGATGCGGCGGCCGTCCGGCAGGAACCCCGCCAGCGAGCACCATTTCCATGCCGTCTCGCGGAGCGCCACCGAGCGGGTCCAGTCGAGCGTGGCGACGCCGCCGTCCAGGCTGATCGTCTGGCCGTTCCACTGGATGGAGCCCGAGGCGGCAATCCCGGCCGCCTTGTGCGTGTAGGCGGGCTGGCCATTCGCAAGCCGGTGCAGCAGGGCGAGCGCGTCGCCGCCCGCGAAGTTGAAGCTGCCGGTCACCCGCGAAGGCCCCAGCGGCAGATCAACCTCGATCTGCCACCGGTCGCCGCCGTGCCCGGCGACGAGGCGGTTTCTCCCGGCCTCCCACCGGGTTTCGCCGCTGACCGATGACGGCGCGAACTTCACCGCCCGGCCCATCGGCGAAAGCTCCGAGTATTCCGGCGCGTTGGCCGGACGCTCCCGGTCCACGAGGTAGGCGAAGCACTTGGCGGCATAGCCCAGGTTCACCACGGCGAAGGCGAAGAACCACTGGCCGGTCACGACGGAGGTGTAGTGCCACTCCTTGAGGCGCATGGCTCCCATGAGGCCGGGGGCGGAGATGTCGGGAAGGGGAATCGGCTGCCGGTAGCGGCCGTAGGCGTAGCCGCTGCCGGATTTCGCTTTCGGCGGTGCATTGTCGGCAGGTTCCATACGGCCTGAGTGTAGACGGGGAACCGGCAGAAAAAACCCGTCAGGCCGCGGAGGCCGGAAGCGTGAACCAGAAGCGCGAGCCGGACCCCTCGGCGCTGTCCACGCCGACCCGGCCCCGGTGGAGGGTGACGATGTGCTTGACGATGGCGAGTCCCAGCCCCGTTCCGCCCAGTTCCCGCGACCGGTGCTTGTCTACCCGGTAGAAACGCTCGAACACGCGGTTGCGGTCCTCGTCGGGGATTCCGGGGCCGGTATCGGCGACAGAGACCGTGATCTCTCCAGCCGCCAGCGAGGTCGCCACCCGGACGGAGCCCCCTTCCGGCGTGTATTTGATGGCGTTGTCGAGGAGATTCGTCATCACCTGCTCGATCCGGTTGCGGTCGAAGGAAAGGCGGTGCGGAAAGCCGCCGGGGGCGAACTCCAGCGAGATGCGCTTGGCCTGCGCCGCCCGCTGCTGGCCCTCGACGCTGGCGGCGACGAGCGAGCGGAGGTCTTCCTCGCGGAGTTCGAGGCGGAAATCGGGCCGCTCGATGCGCGAGAGGTCGAGAAGATCGTTCACCAGCGTCGTGAGCCGTTCGGAGTTCCGCAGGATCGCCTGCACGAAGTTGCTGTAGGTCTCGTTGCCCTCGATGCGCGCCGCGAGCGTCTCGGCATAGCCATGAATGGAGGTGAGAGGGGTTCGCAGTTCATGGCTCACGTTGGCGACAAAATCCCGCCGGATCCGCTCCAGCCGCCTCGTGCGCGTCACGTCGCGGAACACCATGACCGCGCCCGTGCGTTCTCCCTGCTCGCGGATCGGGGCGGCCGACAGCTCGAACATGCGCTCCGGACCGGGCCCCTCCAGCGTGAACTCGCCCTCGTACTGCTCGCGTCCCTCCGAGAGCGCCTCCACGGCGTCCTCGATCCGGTCGGTGCGGACGATCTCCACCGGCGAGCGGCCCGGCATCCCCGCGACGCCGGCGCTGAACAGCCGTCCGAACGCCTGGTTGGCCGAGACGATCCGGTTGTCCCGGTCGAGCAGGATCAGTCCTTCCTGAACGGTGGAGAGGATGCGCTCGGCCTGTTCCCGCTCCGCCTGATAGGCGGAAATCGTCAGTTCCAGCCGCTCGGCCATGCGGTCGAAGTTGCGCGCCAGCACGCCCACCTCGTCATCGGCCCGGCTCCGCACGCGGGCGGTGAAGTCGCCCTCGGCGATCCGGTCGGTGGCCTCGGCGACCTCGCGGACCGGAGCGGTGATCCAGCGCGAGATGAGGAGCCCCAGGGCGCCTGCCAGCGTAAGCGAGAAAAGCCCGGCCACCCAGAGGATGTTCCGTACCCGGCCCACCGCGGTCTCGATGTCGTCCAGCGGGTAGATCATCCGGACGACGCCGGTGCGATCGGCCAGCCGGAACCGGCGGGCCAGATAGAGCGTGCTGTAGGGTGCCGTGGCGTGATGGATGATGCTGGCGGGCTCCGGCGCCGCCAGTGCCTCCTGGACCTCGGGCCGGGAGAGGAAGCTCTCGGGCTGGATGATCCGGCTCGCCGCCGCCAGGCTGTCGGCGATGCCCAGTCCCTTTTCGTCGAGGATCAGGAACCGGGCGGCCCCGCCACCGGCGTAGCCTCTCACGTAGGGCTGAAGCTCCTCCGGGGTGAGCCGCTCGTGGGGGCGGAGTTCCAGCAGATGGCAGAGTGTGCGGAGCCGTTCTTCCTGCGCGGACTTGGCGGTCCGTATGAGGTTCTGCCGGAACACCGGTACGACGTACGCATACCCGGCAACCAGCGCGACTGCCGAGACGGCGAGTGCGGCAAGCGCGATCTTGAGATGCAGTTTCACGGCATGTCGTACTGGGCGAGGTTGAACCGGTAGCCGGCGCCATGCACGGTCTCGATGAGATCGGCGTGCTTGCCCAGTTTCTTGCGGAGCCTCCGGATGTGGGCGTCTACCGTGCGCGATTCAACCCCCTCGGCGTAGTCCCAGACATGTTCCAGCAGCCACATGCGGGAGAAAAGCCGGGTCGGGCTCTCGAAGAAGCTGACGAGCAGCTTGAACTCGGTGGAGGTGAGGGGAATCTCCTCGCTGCCGACCTGGAGCCGGTGCCCCTGGGTGTCGAGCGTCACCTCGCCCACCCGGTAGGTGTCCTTCGTGTCGGGGCCGGCGCTGCTGCGGCGGAGCAGGGCGCGCACCCGGAGCATCAGCTCGCGCACGCCGAACGGCTTGGTGACGTAATCGTCGGCGCCGACCTCGAAGCCCACCACCCGGTCGATCTCCTCCCCCTTGGCCGTCAGCATCAGGATCGGAAGCCGGGCTGTCGCCTCGGAGGCGCGCAGCCGCTTGCAGATCTCGATGCCGGGAAGGTCCGGCAGCATGAGATCCAGGATCAGCAGGTCCGGCGGGTTCGTGCGCGCCCGGTCGAGACCGGAGAGCCCGCGTGACTGGATCTCCACCTTATAGCCCTCGGCGGCCAGGTTGAACCGGACCAGCTCGGCTATGTCCGGGTCGTCCTCGACGATGAGTATGCGTTTTCCGCTCATGATCCCTGCGTCTTGTTCTCGGCCGCCAGCCCGGCGCCGTGCCGGACATCCTTCCCCTTGACCCAGAAAATCACCATTTCGGCGATATTGGTGGCGTGATCGCCGATCCGCTCCAGGTGCTTGGCGGCGAACAGCAGGCCGATGGCCCGCTTGGCGGTCCGGGGGTCTTCGAGGATAAAGCTGATGAGCTCGCGGAAGATCTGCTCGTAAAGGTCGTCCACCGCGTCGTCGGACTCGAGCACCTTGGTCGCCTGCTCCACATTTCCGTCGATGAGCGAATCGAGGGCCGTGTGGACCATCTGCTGCGCCAGATCGCCCATGCGGGGCAGGTCGATGAGGGGCTTCAGCAGCGGTTCCTCCATCAGCTCCATCGCCCGCTCGCAGAGGTTCACCGCCAGGTCGCCCATCCGCTCCAGGTCGGTCACGATCTTCATGCAGAGGGTGATGAACCTGAGGTCGCTCGCCACCGGCTGCCGCTGGGCGAGAAGCTGGAGGCACAGCTCGTCGATCTCCTGCTCGTCGTGATCAACCTCGTTGTCGAGCGCGATCATCTCGCGGGCGAGATCCTCGTTCCGCTGGACGAGGGCGCGCATGCCGCCGCCCACCATCCGCTCGACGCGGGCGCCCATGGCCAGAACCCGCTCGCGCAGGTGCAGGAGTTCCTGCTCGTAATGCTTGCTGCTGTGTTCCCGCGTTGGCATGGCGGTTTGTCTCCCTGTCAGCCGAAGCGGCCGGTGATGTAGTCCTCGGTCCGCTTGTCCTTCGGATTGGTGAACAGATCCTTGGTCAGCCCGTATTCGATCAGCCCGCCCATCAGCATGAAGGCAGTATAGTCGGAAATGCGGGCCGCCTGCTGCATGTTGTGGGTGACGATGACGATGGCATACCGGCTCTTGAGGTCTTCCATCAGTTCCTCGATCTTGGTCGTCGAAATGGGGTCGAGTGCCGAACAGGGCTCGTCCAGCAGGATCACCTCCGGCTCGACGGCGATGGCGCGGGCGATGCAGATACGCTGCTGCTGGCCGCCTGACAGGCCCAGCGCGCTGTCGTCCAGCCGGTCCTTCACCTCGTCCCACAGGGCGGCGCCGCGCAGGCTCTTCTCGACGATCTCGTCCAGGCGCGCCTTGTCGTTGATGCCGTGGATGCGGCAGCCGTAGGCGATGTTCTCGTAGATGGACTTCGGGAACGGGTTGGACTTCTGGAACACCATGCCGATCCGCTTGCGCAGGTGGTTGATGTCCAGTTCGGGGTCGTAGATGCTCTGCCCGTTGAAAGTGATGTCGCCAGTCACCCTGAGTCCGTCGATCAGGTCGTTCAGGCGGTTGAAGCAGCGCAGCAGCGTGGATTTCCCGCAGCCAGAGGGGCCGATGAAGGCGACGACCTTGTTCTTCGGGATCTGGATGTTGATGTTGTAGAGCGCCTGCGCCTGGCTGTACCACAGCGACAGGTCATCCACGTTCAGGCAGGGGTTGGCGAGCTTCAGGATGGCGTCGGGATTGACGGCGATGGATGTGTTCTGGAGCGCTTCGCTTGATACGGTACCGGTTTCCATTCGTTGTCCCTTTTCGCTTGAGTGTTCCTAGACGGCGCTCGTCGTGTACTTGCGGCGCAGCCGGTTGCGTATGTAGATGGCCGAGATGTTCATGACGGTGACCAGCCCGATGAGCAGCAGCGTCGTGGCAAACACCAGCGGCTTGGTCGCCTCCACGTTCGGGCTCTGGAACCCCACGTCATAGATGTGGAACCCCAGGTGCATGAACTTCCGCTCCAGGTGGATGAACGGGGCGTACCCGTCCAGCGGCAGCGACGGCGCCAGCTTCACCATGCCGACGATCATGAGCGGCGCGACTTCGCCAGCGGCCCGCGCCATGGCAAGAATCATGCCGGTCAGGATCGCCGGGGCCGATGCGGGCAGCACCACCTTCCAGATCGTCTCGAACTTGGTCGCACCGAGCGCGAGCGATCCCTCGCGGACGATCCGCGGCACGGCGGCGAGCCCCTCCTCGGTCGCCACGATGACGACGGGCAGGGTGAGAAGCGCCAGCGTGAGGCTGGCCCACAGGATGCCGCCGGTGCCGAATGTCGGCGTCGGCAGGGATTCCGGGAAGAACAGCTTGTCGATGCTTCCGCCGATGCCATAGACGAAGAATCCGAGCCCGAAGATGCCGAACACGATGGACGGCACGCCGGCCAGGTTGTTGACCGCGATATTCACGATCCGGACGAGCGGCCCCTGCCTGGCGTATTCCCGCAGGTAGATTGCCGCCAGCACGCCGAACGGGACGACAATGAACGACATGATGAACACCATCATCACGGTCCCGAAAATGGCCGGGAAGATGCCGCCCTCGGTGTTGGATTCGCGGGGGTCGTCGAAGATGAACTCCCATGTCCGGTCCAGGTAGAGTCCGGCCTTCCCGGCGGCTGAAAGCTGGTTGGCCGGAATGGCGCGAACGATGGTGCCGACGGCGATCTCCTTGCGGCGGCCGTCGGCGGTTTCCATCACCACGACATCGCTCGCTAGCTGGCCGCGCAGTTCGCGCAGCTCGCCGGCGATCTGGCTGAACCGCTCGTTGGCCGCCTGCCGGCGATTCTCGATCTCCGCCTTCCGGCGGGCGAGCCCGGCTTCCGGCGGCGGCTTCATGGCAAGGCGCCGCTCGGCGAGGCGGAGCTGCTCCAGCTCGTGGTTGACGTCGCCGATGTCCTTTTTCTCGATCTTCCTGACCTTGGCGTAGAGGGCCCGCTTTTCGCGATGGGACGGCTCGAACAGCTTCCAGATGGCCTCCGGATCGGTGGCTAGCGTCTCGCCTTCGCGCCGGAACTCGGCCATCGTGCCGTAGAAGTTGCCCCATTCGAGCCGTTCCAGAACAAATGCCCACGGATCCTGGCGGACGCCGCGCATCTGCCGTTCGTCCACCCAGCGGAAATCGGCCCCGGTCACGTCGCGGTTGCCGACCTTCATCTGCTTGCGGAAGCCGGTCTCCAGCGGGTCCTCCCCCTCGGCGGGCGGATTGCGCTCGCGGTTGTGGACCTCGCCCATCAGTTTCGATCCGTCCAGCATCTCGGCGGTGACGAGTTCCTTCTGCCAGAAATGCCCCATCCCGTTGATGGCGATGAGGAGCAGCAGTCCGCCGATGCCGAGGATGTTCAGGCCCAGGGCTCCGGCGCACAGCCAGATGAAGGTCGTGCCGGTTTCCGCGGAGGCTTTGTCTTTGCGCTTGAACATGGGCTTCCGGTCCTAGAGCTTGGCGTAACGCTCGCGCAGGCGCTGGCGGATCAGTTCGGCCAGCGTGTTGACGGTGAAGGTCAGCATGAACAGCAGGAGAGCCGCGACGAACAGCGTCCGGTAGAGCGTCCCGCCGATCGGCGCCTCGGGTATCTCGACGGCGATGTTCGCTGACAGGGTGCGGAAACCGGCGAACATGTCCCAGTCCATGATCGGGGTGTTTCCGGTGGCCATGAGCACGATCATCGTCTCGCCCACGGCGCGGCCGAAGCCGATCATGATGGCCGAGAAGATGCCGGGGCTCGCCGTGGGCAGCACCACCTGCGTCACGGTCTGCCAGCGGCTCGCGCCAAGCGCCAGCGACGCGCTGGTCAGGTGCCTCGGGACGTTCGAGAGCGCATCCTCGGAAATCGCGAAAATGATCGGGATGACAGCAAAGCCCATCGCCAGTCCCACGACGACGGCGTTGCGCTGATCGTACCGGATGCCGAGCGTGCGGTCGAGCCACCGCTCGAAGTTCCCGCCGAACACGAGCTTTTCGATGGCCGGGCTCATCTCGACGCAGGCCCAGATGGTGCTGACCAGCAGGACGGCCATGATGGCCACCTCGACCCCGGCCGGGTAACGGTTCCGGATGGCGCGGGGAAGGGCCATCCAGACGCGGCTCGCGGCCACGGCGACGAGCGGCAGGACGATGAACATGGCGATGAAACCGGGGAAGATCTTCTGGAGCAGGGGCGCGAGCCACAGGCCGGCCAGGAACCCCAGGACGACGCTGGGGAGCGAGGCCATCGTTTCGACCATCGGCTTCACATAGCCCTTGATCGTCGGGTGCATGAACTGGGAGGCGAACATGGCGCCGAAGACGGCCAGCGGAATGGCGAGGATCAGCGAGTAGAAGGTTCCCTTCAGCGTGCCGACGAGCAGGGGCAGCAGGCTGATCTTGCTCTCGAAGTCATCGGTTCCGCCCGTTGACTGCCAGGTGTAGTCCGGCTTGGTGTAGCCCTCGTACCAGATCTTCCCGAACAGGGCCTTCCAGCTCACTTCCGGGTGGGGATTCTTGATCCGGTAGCCGGCGAGCTTCCCCGGTTCGGCGACATAGGCGTAGTCCGACTTGGGCGAGAAATACATGCCGGTGGGCGCGTCCAGCACGGACCGGCCCTGCCACAGGGTGCGCTCGGAGGTGGAAAAGTTGAGCGAGATCAGTCCCGTCTGGTCAATGACGAGGAACGCCCGGTCCCGCTTGGAAGGCGCCAGCATCGCGATGGGGCCCGGATGGCTGGGAAAGTCGCGGATCCGGGTCAGCCGGAACTCGTTGGAGTCCTGTTCCGGCCGGACCCGGAACCAGATGCTCACGTTCCCGTTCGCCTGCCCGGCCACCAGCGAGCGGCCGCCGATCAGCATGGAAAGCGCCGTGACGGCGGACGGCCCGGCCGACACCACTTCGGGCTCGCCCGGCTGCCCCTCGGCCAGCCGCCAGTAGACGATCTGACCCTCGCTCGTTCCGCCGTAGAGGTCGCGCTGCTCCTCGTCGAGCATCAGGACCGTAAGGTGGTAGGGGGATTCGGCGGCGTACTCGTCAATACTCTCCTCGACTTCGCCCGTGAAGCTGTTTTTCTCGGTCACGCGCCGGACGATGGAGATTGTCCCGTCCGCAAGCTGGGCGACGGCGGTGGTGATGCCGTACCGCTTGCTGTGATGGGCGGTATACACGCCGAACGGGCGGCCCTCACCGTCCATCAGCAGCTCGATCGTTTCCGGGAAGCCGGGGGTGATGACGCGGGTGCTACCCTCGAAGCTCACGTCCCAGTCAACCGGCTGGATGGCGATGCGGCCGTCGGACGTGGCGGCGGCGAAGATCTGCGTGCCGGGAATGGTGGCCGACGAGACGATCTTCGGCGGCGGCATCTCCGGGAGCAGCGGTTCCAGCGGGATGGAATGGGTGGTTTCCTCGGCGCCCGTTTCGATGTTGATCACCCGGATCACGCCGTCGGGCCCCATCATGGCCACATGGGTGTTGTATTCGTCCCCGAGCAGCGCTCCGTTGGCGTGGGCGGGAATGTCGTAAACATGGTCCTGGGTGACTTCGGCGGCCTTGAGGAGCGGCAGCACCGTAAAGACGATGAACAGCAGGATGCCGAGGATGCTGGCGATGATCCCCAGGCCGCCGAACTGGACGAGGATGGCCGCTGTCCGGTCGATCAGTCTCCGCCGGTGTGCATGGCGCCCCATTTTTTCCAGCGGCGGTGGCTGTCCGGGCGTGCCGTTGGCGTCGCTCATGGGCGGATGCTCCGGAGCCACGCCGCCCGCAGGCGGCGGAAAACCCCCGGTTTTACCGGGGCCGGTTTCCTGGCGGGTGGTTTCACTGCCCATGTTCTGTCCGGTCTGTTGGCGAGGCGGCAAGACAGCTCGGCTACTCCTGATATAAGGAACCTGGCGGGTCCGGCCTTTCCGGACCGGGCAGACACTAAGAAACAGTTGTGACGAAACTGTGACGGCGGGGTGGTGAATCTGGAACGGCAAAAGGGGGCCGTTACCCGTGGTCTGGCTAACTGATTGAAATAACTATCTGAAACGGGAAAGACGCCGGCCGGTACCGGTTGTAACAATTGCCCGGCGGGGGGCCCCTAGAACATCCCTTTCACCAGCGTCGAGCCACCCTCGACCATGATCGACTGGCCGGTAATGTAGGAACCGGCGGGAGAAGCGAGGAAAGCGAACAGGTTGCCGATATCCTCGGGTTCGCAGACGCGGCCCAGCGGAAAGGCCGGCCCCAGCTGGCTCACTTCCTTGAACCCCATCGGCTTGACCACCTTGAGGCCCATGTCGGTATTGACCAGCCCCGGCAGGATATTGTTCACGCGGACGCGGGCCTGGGCCTCCTCGCGGGCCAGCATGGTCATCAGCCCTTCGAGGGCCGCCTTGGCGACGGCGTAGGGGCCCATCTTGGCGCTGCGGGTCTGAGCCAGCACGCTGGAGATCATCACGATAAGGCCGTGCTTCTGCTCGTGGAAGATCGCCGCCGCCTCGCGGGCGCAGTAATACGCGCCGAGCAGGTCCACGGCGAACACCCGCTCGATCTCCTCGTCGGCCGTCTCGCGCACGAACACCGCCTTGGAGGCGATGCCCGCGTTGATGGCGGCCGCGTCCAGCCCGCCCAGGAACTCTTTTGCCCCGGCGAAGACGCGCTTGACGTCGGCCGGTTTCGACATGTCCCCCTGGAGGGCCGTCGCCTTGCGGCCGAGCTTCTGGATTTCGGCCACTGTCTCCGCCGCGGCCTCGGCGCTTTTCACGTAGTTCACCGCCACGTCGGCTCCGGCGCGGGCGCAGGCCAGCGCGATGCCGCGCCCGATGCCGCGTGAACCCCCGGTGACGAGCACCTTCTGTCCGGTGAGGTCAATCTGTGGCGCGGCCGAGGCTGCCGAAGCGGAAGAAGCGGTCATGGTCGTTGACTCCCTGCCTGGATCAGGCAGGCGTGAACCTAACCGGTTCATGGGGGCCGTAGGCAAGGAAAATCTTGCTCTGCCTCCGTCAGAAACCCAACTTGTCTCACGGGTTGCCGGGGGTTAGGGAAACCCGGCGCCCGCTGGCGGTGCGCGTTAATCTTCTAAGGGCGGGCCCCCAGGGGCCTGCGGGAGTTCCTTCTTCAACGGAATCATGTGGGCGTACCGAACCGCTCTGGCCACCGTGGTGGCGACCTTCTTTCTGCTGATCGTGGGCGGCCTTGTGCATGGCACGGGCGCCTCGCTCGCCTGCCCGGACTGGCCCACCTGCCACGGCACCCTGATGCCGGAGATGACGGGCCTCGTCTTCTATGAGCACGGGCACCGGCTCGTCGCCTCCGCCGTGGGACTGATGACGCTCGTCCTGGCCGGCCTCATCTGGACGGGATTCCGGGAAAACCCGGCCCTCCGGTGGCTCGGCGTCACGGCCGCCGTGCTGGTCATTCTTCAGGGCCTGCTCGGAGCGGCGACGGTGATCTGGCGGCTTCCGCCGGCCGTCTCGACCGCGCACCTGGGCACGGCGATGGTCTACTTCGGCCTGCTCGTCGTGATTGCCTTTCTCACCCGGCCGGGCCGCCCCGTCGCCGGCGTGCCGGAGGGCGAACTGCATCCGTTTCCGGCCATCCGCCGCTGGACGGCCGTCTCCACCGCCGTCGTCTACGTGCAGATCGTTCTCGGCGCGGTCGTCCGCCACACGAACGCGGGGCTCGCCTGCACCGGCTTTCCCCTGTGCGGCGAGACGGCCTGGCCTGCCGGAGCCGTCTGGGTCCACATGGGCCACCGGATTGGCGCGCTCCTTGTCATCGCCGCCGTGGTGATGCTCGTTCTCGTGATCCGCCGGGAGGCCCCCCTCCACCGTGCCTTCAGGACGCTGCGCGTGGCGCTGCTGGTGATGCTCGCGGTACAGGCGGGGCTCGGCATTGCGAGCGTCTTCACGCGGCTCGAACTGGTCACGGTGACAGCCCACCTTGCCGGCGGGGCGGCGCTGCTGGCGCTTCACGTCGCCGCCTGGATGGTGAGCCGCGAGGCAAACCGGTTCGGAACGCCGCTGGCGGCTGAAACGGTCACGGGAGGGGCACGGCCATCGGAAGCGATCTGACACCCCCGGCGATGGACCTGAAGGCGCTCGTCGCGCTCACCAAGCCGCGCATCCTGGTGACGGCGCTGGGAGCGGTGGCCGTCGGTGCCTACATCGCCCCGCAGGCGCCTGGGCCCGGCGTGCTGCTTGGGTGCCTTCTCGGAATGGGACTCGTCGTGGGCGGGGCGAACGCGCTCAACATGTACCTGGAGCGGGACATCGACGCCCGCATGGAGCGGACCCGCGGGCGGCCCCTGCCGGCCCGCCTCCTGTTGCCCCGGACGGCGCTTTATTTCGGCATGGGCCTCGCAGCCGCCGGGATTCCCGTCATGACGTTCGGCGTGAATGTCCTGTCGGGCCTGCTCGCCGCGCTGTCGCTCATCTCCTATGTGCTGGTCTACACGCCGCTCAAGCAGAAGACCTCGTTCGCGCTTCTTGTGGGCAGCATTCCCGGTGCGATGCCGCCGCTCATCGGCTGGACGGCGGCGACGGGACGGCTCGAACTGCCGGGCATCGTGCTCTTTTCGATCATGTTCGTCTGGCAGGTACCGCACTTCCTGGCGATCTCGCTGTTCCGTTCCGACGAATACGCCCGCGCCGGCCTTGTGCTGATGCCGCACGAAACCGGCGAGCGGAAAACCCGGCTCCAGATCGTCCTGTGGTCGGCGGTGCTGGTGCCAGTGAGCCTGCTGCCGTTCATGCTGGGCGTGGCAGGGGCCCTCTATCTCCTGACGGCGGTGGGCCTTGGCACGGCGTTCTTCGTCTGGGGCCTCAAGGGACTGAAGGAAACCCAGCCGCCCGCCTGGCCCCGCCAGCTCTTTGCCCTCTCGCTCGTCTACCTCGTCGGGATTTTCGCGGCGCTCGTTGCAGACAGCGGGGGCCGCCTGTAAGTAGGGTCAGCCTGCCATGAGCGAAACCGCCACCATCTGTTTCCAGGCCGAGGGGCTGACCCACCGCTACGGCGACCGTCTGGCGCTCGATCACCTTTCGTTCGAGGTAATGCGCGGCGAGGTGTTCGGCTTTCTCGGCCCCAACGGCGCGGGAAAAAGCACGGCGTTCCACCTGCTCACGGGCCTTCTGCCGCTCCGGGAAGGCCGGATCATCCTGAACGGAAAACCCGTCCACCCCGATGAGTGGTCCTACCGGGCGAAACTGGGCGTCGTGTTTCAGAAGCCGTCGGTGGATATCCAGCTTACGGCGCGGGAAAACCTCGCCTTCGGCGCGGCGCTCTATGGCATCCGCGGCGAACAGGCAGGCAAGCGGATTGCCGAGGTGCTGGAGTTCATGGACCTCACCGGGCGGGCCGGCGGGAAGGTGGCCGAGTTTTCCGGCGGCATGCGCCGCCGCCTCGAAGTGGCCCGCGTGCTGCTGCACAACCCCGCCGTCCTCGTCATGGACGAGCCGGCGCAGGGCCTCGACCAGGCGACGCTGCGGCGGCTGTGGGAACGGATCCGCCGGCTGTGCGAGACGACCGGCCTCACGGTGCTGCTGACGACGCATCACCCGGAGGAGGCCGAATACTGCGACCGGCTTCTCGTTCTCGATTCGGGCCGGTGCGTGGCGGTGGAAACCCCGGCGGCGCTGAAGAAGCAGGTGTCGGACGATCTCATCGTCATTGACGGTGACGGCCTTGAGGCCGCGCAGGCGGAGATCGAGGCGGCGCTGTCGCTCAAGGGCCGGGTTTCGCCCGAAGGGCTGCTCATCGAATGCCCGGACGCGCACAAGATGGTGCCCCGCGTGGTGGAGGCGTTCCCGCGCGGCCGGTTCCGGTCGGTGGGAATCCGCACGCCGACGCTGGCCGACGTCTTTGCGCGGCTGACCGGACACAGCCTGTCGGAAGCCGGGGAGGGCGGGGACTGATGGAAGGACAAAGCGCCCTCAGGCTGAACCTGTCAGCCGTCTACGTGCTGTGGAAGCGCGACATGGTTCGCTTCTTCCGCCAGCGGAGCCGCGTGGTGGGCGCGCTCGGCCAGCCGGTGCTGATGTGGTTCGTCCTGGGTTCGGGGCTCGCGGGATCGTTCCGGGTTCCGGGGGCCGGGGACATGGACTACCACACCTACTTCTACCCCGGTGTCGTGGTGATGATCGTGCTGTTCACGGCCATCTTCACGACGATCTCCGTCATCGAGGACCGGCACGAGGGCTTCCTCCAGGCGGTGATCGCCGCACCGGCGTCGCGTGCATCGCTGGTGATGGGGAAGATACTGGGCTCGACCACCGTTGCGATGCTCCAGGCGGCGTTTTTCCTCATGCTGGCCCCCCTGGCCGGCTATCCGTATGGCGTCATCGAATGGTTCGTGCTGGGGCAGGCGCTTTTGCTCACGGGGATGAGCCTGACCGCGCTCGGCTTCGTCATCGCCTGGGTCATCGACAACGTGCAGGGCTACCACGCGATCATGATGATCGTGCTGATGCCGCTCTGGCTCCTTTCCGGCGCGGCCTTCCCCGTCGAGGGCGCAAGCCCGTGGATGCAGTGGGTGATGAAGCTCAATCCCGTCACCTACTCGGTGGAGGCCGTCCGGCTCGCCATCGCCGGAAGCCGCGGGAGCCCGCAGCTCCAGGTCATGCTCGCCCGCGACATGATCATTCTGATCGTCTTCACCCTGTTCATGCTGACGTCGGCGGTGATGTTCTGCCGCCGCCGGGTATGACGGCCCGTTCCCGCCAGCCACCGGAGGTTACAGCGCCATGACCACGGAAACCCTGCCTGCTCCCGACACCGCCGCCGCGCCGCGGGGCCGCCCGCTCCTGTGGGCGGCGTTCGTCCTGTTCGTGCTCGCGGTCCCGGTGACCGCCTGGCTGCTCCAGCAGAAAAGGACCGGAGACGCCCCGCCGCCGCTCGCCACGCTGCCGGGGTTCTCGCTCACGGCGCAGGACGGCCGGGTGATGACGCTGGAGGATTTCCGGGGGCGGATCTGGGTGGCGAACTTCATCTTCACCAGTTGCCAGGGAGCCTGCCCGCTGCTGACGCAGAAGATGGCCGGCGTGCAGAAGTGGATCGTCGAGGCCGAGAAGGAGAGCCGGTCGGGACGTCTGCCCATCCTGCTCGCTTCGTTCACGGTGGACCCGAAGGTGGACACACCGGAACGGCTCACCGCGTACGGCGACAAGTACGGGGCAGACTTCGGCCGGTGGCATTTCCTTACCGGGCCGCTGCCGGAGATCGAACGCACCGTCGTCAAGGGCTTCCGCATGAGCATGGATGCCGGCATGAGCGGGATCGAGGACGGGCGCGACGCGCCGAGCTTCGAGCAGGCCTATGACATCATGCACGGCGAGCGGTTCGTGCTGGTGGACTGGCAGGGCCGCATCCGGGGCTACTACGTCACCGACCGGGAAGGGCTCGGAAACCTGAGCCGGGATATCAGGTCGCTGCTGGCCGAGATGGGTGCCGGCTGATGCTGCACCGGGGGTTTCCGCCCGAAGGCATCGGCCCGACGCTGGCGCTTCTCAATGCCTGCCTGAACTTCACCTCGTTCGTCCTGCTCATGACCGCCTGGCGTGCCATCCGGCGGGGGGACCGGGCGACCCACAAAAGGCTGATGCTGGCGGCCATCACCGTCGCCTCGCTGTTCCTCATCTCCTACGTCACCCGGATGACGCTCACCGGGACCACCTACTATCCGGGCGGCGGATGGCTGAGGACCGCTTACCAGTGGGTGCTCGGCACCCACACGGTGCTCGCCATGAGTCTCGTGTTCCTTGTCCCCCGGGCGGTGTTCCTCGCCCTGAAGGAGCGGTTCGCCGAGCACAAGCGGATCGCCCGGTGGGCGTTCCCCATCTGGGTCTACGTATCCATAACCGGGGTGCTGGTGTATCTCATGCTCTACCAGCTCCCGCTGTTGCCCCCGGACCGGGGACCGGCTACATCGCTCCTGCTTGCGCCCTGACCGCCGGGGCCTTCATGCAAGGGCCGTGCGGCAGGTGGAATCCAAGATCCTTAAGGAACGGGAATTGTTATGGCCTTCAAGTTTCTCCGCTACGCTGGCATCCTCTTTTTCATCCTGACCGTGGTCGCCCTCGTCAAGCTGTTCGGCACCGACGTCCCGTCCGAACGCGAGCACGCCATCGTCATGGTCGCGCTCTTCTCGCTGCTCGGAATGATGGGCTTCAGCCTGTCGTTCACTGAAAACGTCGAAGACCCCGAATACATGCTGTAAAAAATCCGCGTGGTACCTGACGCGAGCATTCCGCCCCGAACGGGCTTCAACATCTCCGGCCGGGAGATGGGAATGATCATGCTGCTGATCACGGAGATCATGCTGTTCTCCGGCCTCATCTCGTCGTATTTCTACCTGCGCGGAGCCCACCGGGTCTGGCCCCCCTTCGGCGCCAGCGAACTGAGCACCGCCGTCCCGGCAGTCGCCACGGCGGTCATCGCGGCCAGTTCGGCGGCGCTCCTCTTTGCCCAGGTGTCGGTGCGGCGCGCCGACACGGGCGGCACCCGGATCGGCCTCGGCATGGCCGTCTTCATGGGCGCGGTGTTTCTGGCCGCGATGGTCCACGAATGGACCGTGACGGACGTGAAGATCAGCCAGGGGATTTTCGGCGGAACCTACTACCTGCTTACCGGAGCCCACATGCTGCACGTCGCCGTGGGGATCGGCTTTCTCGTCAACGCCTTCGCGGGAAGCCTTCAGGGCCGGTACACGGCGAAAAACCACTTCGGCATCAGTGCCGCCGGCATCTACTGGCACTTCGTGACGATCGTCTGGATGATCCTGTTCCCGGTCGTTTATCTGTACTGAGGTTCTGAAATGACCCTTAACCCACCGCCGGCTGCCCGCGGCGGCGTTCGAGGTCGCGGGCGAACTCGTCGCTGGAGTATCCCCCCAGCAGTTCCTCCACGGTCCGGTAGCGCGAGAGCCGCTCGATTGTCCGCCGGGTGGGGGGCATGAGGCCGATCCGGCCCTGCCGGGCGGCATCCAGCGCGTCTGCGGGCCGCACCCACAGGGAACTGACCGCCTCGCCCGGCGTGTGGACGAGTTCGATGGGCTCCTCCAGCACGGTGAGGAAGAACCGGGTGTCGAACCGCCGGGGCCGTCCCTCTGGCGTGCACCAGTGATCGAAAAAACGGAGCCGGGGAGCGGAGAGTGCGAGGTCGAACTGTTCCAGGAGTTGGGCGAAGCCGGTCCGTCCCTGCTGGACTTCGAGCCGCCAGGCGCGATCCAGCTCGGCGATCCGCTCCGGCGCGAGCGGCGCCCCCCGTTCCAGCGCGAGGAGAAGCCCCGCCTCCTCGAACAGTTCCCGGATCGCCCCGACCCAGAACGCCCCGGCGGGAATCTCCCCGCAGGAGACAAGGCGTGCCGCCTCGGCGGGATCAAACCCCTGGAGCCGGCCGAGGATTTCCGGCCGTCCGTCGCCGGGTTCGATCCGGCCGCCCGGAAAGACGTGCTGGCCGGGGGCGAACTCCATCGTGAGCGGCCTGCCGGTGAGGAACAGTTCGAGGGCTCCTTCTGCGCTGTCCCGGACGAGTACGGTGGTGCTCGCGGGTTCGGGGCTGGCGATGGGCTTAGACGCTGGATTCATTGATGTTTCCGGCTGCCGATTTCGGGCCCGGTTTCTTGACTACCGGCGGCCGGGTGTCGATCATGCCCGTTCCCCGGCTGGATATAAAGGGATGCACAGTATCTGGATCATAGCGGCGGCACTGGCCGTCTCCGCGTTTCCCCTCCGCGCCCAGGAGGCGAAAGAGGACGCCTACCGTCCCCGTACACCCTCGCCGGGGGAGATGGTGCCGATCAAGCCGGGCCAGTACACGACCGGCGATGCCGGGGGGCTTGCGGCCGAGCGGCCGGTCCGGCGCGTGACGCTTGGCTACTTCCAGATCAGGAAAACCGAAGTCACCTATGCCGACTACGCGGGCTGTCTTGCCGACGGAGCCTGCACCGAGCCCCGCGAATACATCGACCGCCGCAACCCGGATCTTCCCGTGGCGGGCGTCTCCTGGTTCCAGGCGCGGGATTTCTGCCTGTGGTGGGGCGGGCGGCTCCCGTCGGAGGCCGAGTGGGAAGCCGCGGCGCGGGGGCCATCGGGCAACCGGTTCCCCTGGGGCAACGAGTTTGAGTGGACGCACGGCAACTTCGCCGACGGCGAGCCCTTCGCCTTCGGCCGGACCGACCGGCACGACGAGGTGGCCCCGGCGGGATCGTTCCCCAGGGGAGCCACCGAAACCGGTTTAATGGACATGGCCGGAAACGTGGCCGAATGGGTTGGCGACTGGTTCGATCCGGTCTATTACGGACGTTCGCCGTCCCAGAACCCCAAGGGCCCGCCAGCGGGCCAGCAGAAGGTAATCAAGGGCGGTTCGTACCGGACCGTGGCGGCCGACAACCGGCCGTCGCCCTACCGGGCGGCCGCACGGGCGTCGCTGCCGCCGGAAATGGCCCGGCCGGACGTGGGGTTCCGGTGCGTGTTCGACGGCAAGGATCCGATGGAGCTGACCGACCCGGAAAAGCCGTAAGGGACATGGATGTGCGGTTGATGATATTGAGGGAGTGGAACGAAGCGTGAAGAAGACGGCAGAAGCAAGCAAGGTGGTTACGGCACGCCGGGCGCTGACGGCGCTGGCACTGGCATCGCTAGGGGCCTGTTCATGGTTTTCAGGGCAGGGCGACAAGAGCTACACCGAAAGCGAGCCGAGCTGGGAAGAGATGGCTCCGCCGCCCCCGGAGCGCCCGGTGGAGGAAACCCCGCCAGCGCCGGCAGCCTCCGAGCCTGTTCCCGCTGAACCTGTTGCCGCTGCCGAAGCTGCGCCGGAGGCCGCGCCAGACCCCTCGACCGGAACGGCGACTGAACCGGTCGCGGAAGCCGCCGCTTCTCCCGCTCCGGCTCCAGCAGAGGTGGCTGCGGCAGAGACTCCCGTGCCCGAAGCCGCTCCGGCGGCGGCAGAACCAGCGGCGGAAAAAACGGTTATCGCCAAACCGGCCGCACCGGCACAGCAGGCTCCGGCATCAGCCGCACCCCCGCCAGCCGCACCCGCACAACCGGCTCCGGCACCAGTAAAAGCGGCTGAAGCTCCACCGGCTGCGCCGCCTCCGCCGGTGGCCGAGGCACCCGCGCCGAGAAAGCCGTTCGTCAGGCCGCTCAACCGCGACGTGGAGCCGGTGCTGATCGTTGGCGAGCAGCTCGGACCGTTCCTCGGACGGCCGATTTCGTCCATCCGGCTGCACGCGATCCGGGCGAGGGGGATCGAGCCCATCCCGCTCCAGATCGACGAGCGTCACCCCAAGGGCGAATACGTTTTTACCGACGGCCCCGACAAGGATCATGACAAGGACCGCGGCCTTTTCGACGCCAACGACGAACTGGTGTTCATGGCGTTCGATCTCGGCGACCGGCTGGAGAACCTCGATGCGTTCCCGGCCCACAAGGGAAACAGGCCGGCGGTGATCCGCGAACTGGTGATCCGCGATCCCGTGGACGGAAAGCGCGGCTATGCCTACCTCACCGCCTGGGATGGCGAGGCCCCCGCCTACAGCCGGACCGACTACGTGACCTACAAGGTGGCCGAGGATCTGGTGGAGGCGACCTCGTTCGCCATCGGCTTCAACAAGGACACGCCGTTTGCCATCGACCGGGCTTCCGTCCGGCTCCCCAACGGCAAGTTCTCGGAAAACCGGGTGGACATCCTCAAGATACGGCTCACCTCGACGTTTTTCCGTTTTTATGACTTCAACCGCAACCAGACCGACTTCGGCTCCAAGACGGCCGCGTGGATCGACGGGCCCGTGCGTGCGATCCTGCACAAGGGGATCAGCATCCGGATGATCCTCGGCCTCCAGTCGCCGAAGATCTGGAACGACACGGTCTTCTATCCCTATGGCCTCGAATACGGCTTCGACATCTGGTCGCCGTTCGCCATCGGGACCGTGGCCTCCAAGTTCGAGATGTATTCAGGAATGGATTTCCGCGATCTCCGGGGCGGGACTTTCTATACCAACGGGATGGACAAGCCCTTGACGATCACCGGCAATCCGAAGAATCCGGAGATCGCAAAGGTGAACGCGATCCCGGAGGAAAACCGGTTCGCGGCGATCGGCTGGGAAAACTCCTACTTCCTCATGCGGATCAACATCCCGCCGGAAATCCCCATCAAGCTCCACGCCTACCTGGTGGATGACCCGGACCTCATTGACGCGCCCGAACGGTTCCCCGGCGCGGTCCCCGGCATGTATTTCCGGATGGAAGACTGGCTGAAGGTGAAGCAGACGAAGTTTTCCATCGTCACGAGCGTCCATGTCACCGACACGTTCACGCCGGGCCAGGAAAAGCTGTTCTTCACGAAACTCGACAAGCCGCCCGCGCTGGAAAAGCCGCTGGAGTAGGGGGGCTGCCCGGGAGACGGCGGCTCCAGAAAACAGCGCCGCCACTCCCCGTGCGGATGGTTCCGTGAGGGGGTGGCGGTGCGTTTGTACCGTTCAGCGCGCTACTTCTTGCGGCGCTTGCGCATGTTGGCGCGCTTTTTCTTGCCCACTTTCCGGCGGCGGCGCTTCTTGCCGGGCTTGGGGTTGTATTCCTCGACGAACGGATTGAAGTGGAGCATTGTCCCTCCCTTGTGAGGTGCTCGGGGTGGCCTTTCAGGACCACCGGGCGGGGGATAGTAGCGTCATTTTACACGGAACCAAGGGTTTTCGGGGGGAATTTTTCCGGCCCTACATCAGCACGTCCCGGACGAACAGGAATAGCGACAGGGCTCCCGTGTAGACGGCGAACCAGTACAAACGGGCTCCCTGGATGATGCGGACCAGGAACCCCAAGGTGAGAAATCCCGTGATGCCGGAAATGACGGTGCCGGCGGCGGCCGCCGCGATCGTGATGTCGCCGCTGCGGAAACCCTCCATGAGCGGACCGGTCGTGAAGACCGCCGCGCCGAGCAGGGCCGGTATGGACATGATGAAGGAAAACCGCGCGGCGGTTTCCCGCTCCAGCCCCATGGCGAGCGCCCCGGCGACGGTGGTCCCGGAGCGCGAAACCGCCGGCAGGATGGCGAGCGCCTGCAGAAGGCCCGTGATGCCAGCCTCCCTGACGCCGAACTGGCCGGGCCCCTTGCCACCCGCCAGCCTTCGCGCCGCCCGCTGTCCCCAGAGCACGAAGGCCGTCGTGATGGCGAACTCGATCCACAGGTAGCGCCCGCTGCCGAACACCTCCTCGAAGAAATCCCCCAGAAGGACGGCAGCGATGATCGCCGGGACCGTGGCAATCACGGCCATCCAGGCAAAGTGCCCAAGGGGCCAGCGGCTGCCGGATCCCCTCCACTCCTTCGGTCCGGCGAGCGCCAGACTCACGGCCTGCCGGGTCATGGGGACCAGCTCGCGGCGGAAGAAGAACAGGACGGCGGCGAGCGTCCCCTGATGCAGGAGCACGTCAAAGGCGAGGATGGTCGTGGGGGGGATGTCGAGTCCCAGGTACTGCTGGGCAAGCACAAGGTGTCCGCTCGACGAGACGGGCAGGTATTCGGTGAGTCCCTGGATCAGGCCCAGGAGGGCGGCGTCGGCGGTGGTCACAGGAAGGGGTGTAGCAAGGCGGGAGAAAAGAAGGGAGTGGCGGGGGGTGTTTTCAGAACGGTCCCCGTGCTATGGGCGTGATACGTTTCAGCCATTAAAAGGATGAAACCAGAAGGAACTTTCAGGGATGATCCGGGGACGTTTGACGATGAAGCATTATGCAGCGGGACTGATGCTGGCGCTGGGCATGTGGCTCCCGGTCCGGGCTTTCGCGCAGGAAGCGGGGGAGGCCCCGCCGGCGGCCGAAACTCCAGCAGCCGAAACTCCGGCAGCCGAGCCGCCTCCTCCGCCCTATACATGGAAGGCCGCTGCGGAACTGGGCCTTCTGCTCACCACCGGTAATACCAAGTCCACCAGCCTGAACGCTGGAACGAGCGGCGAGCTGGCCCACGGAAGTTTCATCCACAACGGCCATTTCAAGGCCCTCTATACCCGGAGCTTCGACCAGGCGACCCGGCAGACCAAGACCAGTGCCCGCCGGTACGAGCTGTTCGGCAAGTCGGCTTACAGCCTGACCCGGCGGCACTACCTGTTCGGCACAGGCGAATACATCAACGACAAGTTCAGCGGGTTCGAATACCAGGTGACCGAGACGGGCGGCTACGGCATCAGGATCGTGGACGAGGAGAAGGTCCAGCTCAGTCTCGAAGGCGGACCCGGCGGACGGCACTCCAAGCCGTTCGGCGCCATCCGCAACGACGACTTCATTGGCCGCGCCGCGCTCAACTTCCTCTGGAAGATCAGCGACACGGCGGAGTTCAGCGAGGTCGCCTCGACCATCTTCGGCCCGAAATCCGGTGGCGGGATCATCACCGATTCGACGACGGCACTCTCGGCCAGCATCGTGGGCCGGCTTGCGCTCAAGGTGGCGTTCAACATCCGCTACCTGACCGATCCGCCGCAGGACACGAGTGTTGTCCCGCCGGCACCGCTGCTGTTCAAGAAGGATATCGACACCCGCACCACGGTGAACCTCGTCTATACCTTCCAGTAAGGGGCCATGTTCAGCCACGTCCACATCCAGAACCTTCGCCAGTACCCGGGCCGGGTGGTGACGCTGAAGGGCTGGGTGGTGTCGGCCGTTCCGGCGGGCGAGGGGGGCATGCTGCTCACCGTCCGCGACGGCACGGGCCAGGTCCGGTGCATCGTCTCCAGCCGGGACATCCCGCCGGACCAGTGGGACGCGGCCCGGAATCTCACGCCGGAAAGCTCGCTCGCCGTGACGGGCAAGGTCCTGGACGGCGCCGCCGGGCAGGAACTGAAAGTGACCGGTATCGGCCTGTACCAGGCGGCTCCGCCGCTCGTGGCCTCGCCCTCCCCGGAAGCCCACTGGCACCTGTGGGCCCGGACGCCGGAGGGACAGGCGCTGCTCCGCATCCGCAACGCCGCCGGGAAGGATATCCGGGACTACTTCGACTGGAACGGATACGTGCAGGTGGAGATGGCCGAACGCACGGTCGCACGCGGGTTCGGCCCCGGCGCGGCGTGCCGCCTCGACGCCGCCGCACCGGCCCTTGGCAAGGTGTTCTCGATCGCTCCCGTGCAGCGGGATTCCGGCGGCGGTCCCGCCGCCGGATGGGACGTGGAGGCGCGGATCGCCTTCGCCGGGATCGAGGACGCCATGAACGTGGCCGAGGATTTTCTCTCGTACCTGGTCCACCGGCTGGCCACCGAGCAGGCCGACGATCTCCGCACGCTGGGCCGCAACCCGGTGCCGCTCAACTTCGTGAAGGCTCCGTTCCCCCGCCCCGCCCATGACGATCCGCCGTCCCCGGCCGCGCCGGAGCGGCCGGTGTTCCTGAACCGCCCGCCGGCCCTTCCCGCCGACGCGCTGGTGAGACGGGACGCGCAGGGGCGGGCGCTGTCGTTCGACATCTTCGCGCCGGAGGGCTTCGGCTGGATCGGCGCGGGCGCCGAGTACGAGACCGGCCTTGAGACGCTCTCCCGGCAACTGCGCGAGAGCGGCGGCCCGGTGCCGGACTGGTATCTTGATCTCAGCCGTTACGGCGCCGCCCCGCGTGCCGGATTCGCGGTAAGCCTGGACCTGTTTCTCCGCTGGTTCGCAGGTTCCCGCTAGGCGGCGCGGCTGAGGCGGACGGCCGCTGCTGGAGCCACCGCTCCAGCGCGGTGGCGGTCGTGCCTACCCGCCCCTTCGTCCCCGGCCCAAGCCGCCAGACGGGAAGTGCCTCCGTGCGGATCCACCGCTTGAGCGTGCTCGGCGAGCAGCCGAGGTATTGGCAGATCGCCTTGTGTCCCACGATGTAGCCGCTCATGGGTGTCAGCTCTCCCCGGCGCCGTCCAGTTCGGCCAGCTTCTCCAGATAGCGGCTGAGACGGTCCCGCGCCCGCCCGGTCCGGGCGGCCGCCCGCTGGGGCGACCACTGGCCGCCGAACCGGACCTCCGCGGCGGCGGCGATCTGCTGCCAGGAGTGACCCGTGGCGCGAAGCCGGCAGAGCAGATAGTCCTCCGGTCCCAGTTCCGACTGGATCTTCGCGTCGAGCCAGATCACCTCCTCCCGTTCGGCGCGCAGTTCCCTGGCGGTCTTGCCCGGCATCTCCCTTGGGTGCGATGACGGCGCGTGATCGATCCGGTCCCGCGCCGGCAGGGGATTTCGTCCGTTTCCCATGCGATAAACCCTCCCATTCCTGTGGATACCGTAAGTAAACCGTATGTCAGGGCGTGACACTGCCAGAAATCAAAGCAATTACAGATATTTGCGCGGGGATTTTTCCGGAAAAAACAGCCGGGGCTTTTAATGCGGGTACCTGTCCCTTTAGACTGGTCCCGAATCGTTCTGGTCTTGGGGATTTTCTGCGGCGGCTCCGGTTGGGAAGGGCGGGGCTGGCAGCGAACGGGTACTGCTGTCTGGAAAATGGCAAGAACACCACGCCCGATGTGACCGGATCGGTAGACCGTACGCTCCCGCTCCCTGCGCCTCCCGCGGCTGATCCGCGTTTCAGGCTGTTCGACCGGACGCTGGGACGTCTCCTGTTCCTCCTGTCGGTCTCGACCGACTTCGCCGACAACTCCGACGACCTCTACCGGCAGCAGCGGATCGCCTCGGTGATCCGGGCCATGGTTTCGGGCGGGATCGTCCTGGCCGCGGCAATGCTGCCCGCCTTCTATGACGAACTCCCGGCGGTCATGGCCTACGCCGGTGCCAGCGTCGTCGGCGCGGCACTGATTTTCCTGAGGATACAGCCCCGCGCCATCGTGATGCTGATGGGCGTGTTCGACACGGCCATCATTACCTACTGTGTGCATCTCACCGGGTCGCTGACGACGGTGGTGGTCGTCCTCTATCCGATGCTCGTCATCCTGGGGACTCTGTTCGCCGGCATCTGGACCGGGCTTTTATACGCCTTCATGACGACCTGGGCCTATGCGGGGATCATCATCGCCGAGGGGCTGGGCGTGATTCCCTACTCGCCGCTCATGGGACACGAATACCCCTACCTCCATGCGGCCGGCATCCCGACGTACCCTGTTGTCGTCATCACGGTGGCGCATCTGGTGAACTTCGGCGGCGTGATGATGGCCGGGCTCGTCGTCTATGCGCTCGAAAAGCGGCGCCGGCTGGCGCAGGAGGCGTTCCGCTCCCGCACGGAACTGGCGGCCATCTGCTCCCATGACCTGAAGAACCTGCTGGCCGGAGTTGCCGGACACACGGAACTGGCCGAGATGCGGGTGGCCACGGGCGACATGGCGGGCGTGCGGGGCAGCCTGAAATCGATCCGAGAATCGGGCGACCGGATGATGGAGCTGGTGCGCGACCTGCTGGACCTCGCCCGCCTCGAAGCCGGGCAGATCGTGCTCTCCCGCAGCCGGTTCAGCATCGTCCGGACCGTGCAGGGATCGGTCCATTCGCTGAAAGCCGCCGCCCAGTTCCGGAAGATAGACCTTCAGGTGGAACTCCCGCCTGAAGACATCGAGGTCACGGGCGACCAGTCGAAGGTGATCCAGATCCTGACGAACCTGGTCCAGAACGCCATCACCTACACGCCAGAGGGCGGGACGGTTCGCGTGGCGGTGGAAACCCCCGGCCCCGGCTGGGTCCGCATTTCGGTGCTCGATTCGGGGCCGGGCATCTCGCCCGAGGACGCCCTGACGCTGTTCGATACCGATGCGCTGCTCCGCCGCCGCAAGGGCGCGGGCCGCTCGTCCCTCAGCACGGGCCTCGGACTCAACATCGTCCGGCGGCTCAGCGAACTGCACGGCGGCCGCGTGTGGGCCGACACGAACCGTGCGTCGGGCGAAGGCGCGGGCTTCTACGTCGAGCTTCCGGCTGGATAGGCACCGGACCGCTACAGTGTCTAGGCCAGCTTGAGATGCCGCTTCACGGCGTCGCGGAGCGCGTTCACATGGACCGGCTTCGGAATGAACTCGCTGAATCCCGCCGAACGGGTGTAGGCGTCCTGGCTGCGGGCGCTCACGGCGATGACCGGCAGGGTTTCGCATCCGGCGGACTTGCGGATCTGCTGCGTGGCCGAGACGCCATCCATTTTCGGAATGTTGATGTCCATCAATATCATCGCGGGCCGCTCGGTGAGGGTCAGGCGGACTGCATCCTCGCCGTCGCCCGCGTACAGGAACTCCACCGGAAGATCCTTGAGGGCCTTCTCGTAGAAGGTCTTCATGAACTGGTTGTCCTCGACGATCAGGACGCGGTTCAGCTTCTTTGCGGCTTCGCCCATACGATGCCGGAAGTGTAAACCGGGAACCGGGGCCGGGGGAGGGATTTTTTCAAACCTTGCGAAAAAAACGCCGCGGACTGTCGCAATGTGAAACAGCCGCGCAGGTGATGGCAGGCAGGGCTGGTTCTAAATGAGCCCTTCGTCCTTCATCCGGGCCGATTCCATCAGCGCGAACCGGGGCTCCAGGTCCAGCGGACCGGCGATGCCATCGCCGGAGATGATCGTCATCTCGAACTCGCCATCGGGCAGGGCGATGATCCGGTAGAGGGCCCGCTCGCCGCTCTCGCCGTTGTGGCTGGCCGACACGATGCGGCCGTTGCGGAGCCGGATCTCGCTCGGCTGCCCGTTGTGGGTGACCTTCAGTTCGGCCGACTTTCTCGCGCTCTCGGCGGCGGTGATGAGGTCGGCGACCGTCATCAGGGAGAGGTTCCCGCGAAGGTCGGCCTTGCGGCCCGCGCCGGGGCGCGAAAGCCGGGCGGAGACGCGGGCCAGGAGCTCGACGACGCTGGCGGGCTTGCGGACGAAGTCCACGGCCCCCAGCTCGAACGCCCGGCAGACCACCTCGTCGCCGCCGACGGCGGAGAAAAACACCACCGGCGCCTCGACGGGATCGGGCGGCCGGCGGATCTGGCCGATGAGCTGGAACCCGTCCACCGCCGGCATGGAAATGTCGCAGATGATGAGGTCGGGCCGGGCCTCGCGGATCTTCGCGGGCGCGGTAGGGGCCTCGGAGAGGGACACCACCCGGTGCCCGGACTTCTCGAAGGCCATCGCAACGAGTCTCAGTATCGTGGGATCGTCGTCAACGTGAACTATCGTGTGGCCCAAGCGTGCTGTTCCCCGCGGCTTCTGATCCCCTCCGGAACCCGGCACCCCTGAACGACCCGTGAAAAGAAGTATAGGCGTTTGCGGACCGAAGGGGAACCTCAGCCGCCCGGCTCCGCCGGAACCGTCTGCGCGTGGTCCGCGCCGGGGTGCGGGGGCGTCCAGCTCGGAAAGACACCGGGCGCGAGCTGGTGACGGCTGAAAAAGTCCCAGATCACGCGGCTGCCGTCAATGGCGTCGCTCGGCCTGCCCACCGCCCATTCGGGCAGCATCGGGTCGCCGCCGGGCCACACATGCCCCATGCCCTCGACAAGATAGTAGTGGACCTCGCCGCCGCCCCGGCAGGTCTGGTAGGCGAACAGCGTCACCTCGCCGTTTTTGTGCGTCTCGTCCGGCTCGCGCACGCAGCCGAGCAGCCGCGTCCACTGGGCGATCGTGTCCCGGACGGGCGGCTGGATCATTGACAGTCCCCAGGGGAGAGATATCTCGCCGCCGTCCAGGGGAGTCAGCGGGTCTTCGGTCCCCACGATGTAGATAAGCGGCACGCTGCGGGCGGGCGTGTATCCCTTCAGGCGGTAGTGGCCGGCGACGATTCCGGCGGCGGCGATCTTGTTCGACAGCTCGGCCGCGATGCGGAAGGCCATCGACGCGCCGTTGGAAAAGCCCGCCACGTAGATGCGGTGCAGGTCGATCGTGACCCGCGATCCGGCATCGGTGATGACGGTGTGGATGAACCCCACGTCGTTCTCGTTCGATCTGGCGGCCGGGCCGCGCCCGCTGCCGTCGTTCCAGGACTGGGGATTGGCGAGAAACCGGGCCGGCAGGGACTTGATGGCGGCGGTGCCCTCTGGCAGCACCACGGCAAAGCGCCGTTCCTCGGCCACGGCGGACCAGTTCGTCTGCCGGTTGGTGTTACGGGCCTTGGCCCCGGCGCCGTGGAGCATGATGACGAGCGGCAACGCCTCGTCGGGCCGGTAGCCGGAGGGCACGTGAATCACGTACGACCGCTCGTAACCCTGGAAGTGCAGGTGGATCCGGTGCTCGCCCGGCCCCAGCCGGTCGGGCTGCTCGGGCAGCGGCGGGAGTGCGGGCACGCCGACGTAGATCGATTCGCGCCGGGCGCAGGCAGCCGGGCCGGAAACCAGCGCGGCGAGGCAAAGGGCTGCGGCGAGCCGCGATGTCAAAACGGAAATCGGCATCAATGGACGGAAGCGGCCCCTCTCCGGCCGGACCTTTCCATTTGGAAGGTTTCCCGGCGGAAAGACAAGGGAACGTGGCGCCCGCCCATGTCCGTTTCGCGGCGTCTGCCTGCCAGCACTGGATGAGCCAGATTCAGCACGCCTTGCAGATTTCCAGAAGCAGAGAATTGCTATGTGAGACGTATCACGAGAAAAATGGATAAAATGTATCAAAATAGGCCATAGGGCCACTTTTACCCGGTTTTGTGACTTGAAACACACCGGGGTCTGGATTACGAAAGTGTTAACCATGAACTGAGCCGCGCCGGGACGCAGGTTCCGGTGTCAACGGTGCGGCAGGGATTTTCGGAGGGGAAAGTCATGGCGCAGTTCCGTGCCTTCGCGCAGGGTGTTGAGGTCAACGGGGAGACCGTCCTCGCGATCGTGGACGGCATGGGCTACTTCAAGAAGCGGGCTCACGAGATCCTTGCCACCAACGGCATTGCCGATCCCCGGCCCGGCCAGTGGTATTCCCAGCAGTCGTGGCTCATCTCCTTCCGGCGGATATCCGACGAGATCGGCGCCCGCACCCTGAACAACATCGGGATGAAGATCCCGGAGAACGCCAACTTCCCGCCGGATATCCAGACGATCGAGCAGGCGCTCGAAAGCATCGATGTCGCCTACCACATGAACCACCGCAAGGGTGAGATCGGCCGCTACGGTTACCGGAAGACCGGCCCGCGCTCGGCTACGATGGTCTGCGAGAACCCCTATCCGTGCGATTTCGACCGGGGAATCATCGAGGCGATGGCCTACCGGTTCAAGCCGGCCGGTTCGATGCGCGTCACCGTCGAGCACGACGACACCTGCCCCTGCCGCAAGCTCGGGGCCGACTCCTGCACCTATCACGTGAAGTGGTAAGCAAAACGCCCGGCCCCTTTCGGGGTGCCGGGCGTCTGGCGTTGGTCTGGCCGGAAGCCGGACTGGTTATTCTTCCACGGACTCCTGCTTCACGCAGGTGACTTCCATCGCGTTGGCGGTGCCGCCTTCGCCGAAGTTGAAGTCGCCCGCCATGTTGAAGGATGCCTCCTCCAGGTCGTCGCCCTCCACCTCGATGTCGCGGATGATGAACGTGCCGAAGTTCTCGTCACTGGAGGTAACGGAAAGCTCTCCGCATTCCTCGCCAGCTTCCCACTCCAGCACCTCGCCGATGCCTTCGGAGCTTCCCGTTCCGTCGGCCAGCATGAAGAACAGGAAATTGTTCAGTTGCAGTTCGCCGGGCAGTTCGTCGTCGATCTTCTCGACCTCGCAGGTCCAGTAGGTTTCCACATCATCGCCGTCGTATGCGGAAAAGAAGGCCTGCGTGACTCCGCTGGTATTGACCCCGTCGATCTCATCCCCACAGCCGTAGATGCGGTCGTTGTTTCCGCAGCCGATGCTGCCGAAGCTGAGGGCCCCTGCCGTCATCAGCGCGGCGGCGGTGGATACAGACAGGATGGATTTCGTTTTTGCGTTCTTGACAACCATTGGAACAGTTTCCCCTTCAGGATGGCGGGCCTTCGCCCGGCCGTTTTTATTTTATGATGGCGGGCAACCTAACCACTGTGCCGGAATGATGCAAATGGCCTGGGGCGGCGTCACTTGAGGGATTCGAGCCGGGTGAGCCGCTCGGCGGTGTCCATCCGGTGCTCGGTCAGGGTTTCGCGCAGGTCACGCAGTTCGTGGCGGAGCGCGCCCATTTCCGAGCGCAGGCCGTCCATCGAGGCGACCACGGGGGTGAGGGCTTCGGGGCCCTGGGCGGCGGGCTGCCGCCCGATCTGGGTCTCCACGGCGCGCAGGAGCAGCGGCGGCAGCATCTTGAGGACCCCGATCAGCACCGCTCCCGTGGTGACGACCAGCTCGACTCCGGTCCGGGCGAGATCATCCATCACTGCTTCTCCAGATAAAAGGCCGACGAGAAGGCATCCACCTGCGTCCCGCTCCCGTTGCAGAGGAACCTGAACGGGTTGGAGTTTCCGTTCTGCATGATTGTCTCTCCGGCGTTGAGCGAAATCGCCCCGCCCGTGAGCACCGCGAAGTCGTTCGTGGCGTAAGTGCTGCCATTGTCGTGGACGGCGATCTCGTCATTTTGTGCGTAGAGCGTCCGGCTCGTGCCGTCCGGTTTCACCGCGTACAGCGCCACGTTCGCCGTCACCCGGACCAGCGTCGGGCTGCCGGTGACGGCCGACACCCGGACCATGAGCTTCGGCCGGTAACTGCCGGCCCTGTCCACGACGAGCGAGCTGTTCCGCGCCGTGGGCGTGCTGCCCGCAACGCTGAAGGCGTGGGCGGTCGAAGCGATGAACGGATACCAGGGGACGTAGGTGGCGCTGCCGCCGGTATCGTCCGGCAGGTTCTCCACCGGAACCTTTGCGCCGCCATCCAGCGGGGCGACGCCGTTTGGCTGGCCCTTCTGGAAGGCCGGGATGCCTGGTGATTTTCGTCCTGGAACGGGCATGAACAGTCTCCTTGAAGTATGGAAATCCCTAAAGGCCGCGGACACCGGCCAGCACACGGCCCAGGATTGACGGCTCGCTCGACCCCGACAGCCGGAACCGGACGAACCGGAACGGGGCGTCGATCCAGCCGGTCGCCGAGCCGGTGATGAGGATGGGGGCGTCCTCGGCCATGACCGGCTCCCAGATTCCGTTTCCGGTGTCGGCGCTCCAGTCCCCGCCGGACAGGCCGGTGTCGGCGGCCGAGAGGTTCGTCGCCTCGACAGCGATCGTGCCGCCGCCGAAGCCAAGGCCGGGAAGCGTGCCGTTGAACGTCCACGACAGGGGCCGCCCGTCCAGATCGCGGACCACGTACACGCCGTCGGCGGTGAACGAGGCGGCCTCGATCCGGACGTCGGGGTCAATGTTGGTTTCGGGCATGGCATGTTTCTCCTTATGCCGTCTTCAGCCACGACACCGTGATGTGGCGGTGGGCGGCCTGTTTGGCGGCGTTCGATGTCTTCAGTTGCACTTCGAGGTCGGTCCAGCCGCCCGTGGCGACGGCGATCCCGGCGGTCCCTCCGCTCACGGCATCGAAAGCGGCGCAGGCGGCCGACGTTTCCTCAAGAAACGTCTCGCCGCCAATTCTCAGCCGGACATGGGCCGTGTCGGTGGTGCAGTTCCCGTCGAGGACCATGATCTCGGCATGTCCCCGGAAGGTGTACGTCCCGGCTTCGAGATAAAGCCGGTTGCGCGTGACGGTCACATAGGAGGTGCTCGCGGTCGCCGGAGTGCCGGGGCCGCCCGTCACGGTCACGTTGCTGGTGAGCCCGTCCGTCGCGTTCTTGAGGTGGTCCAGGTTGTCCCGGATCGTCCGCATCAGCGTCTCGGTGATGGGCCGCCCGGCGGTGAGCGTGGCGTCGGTGATGGCGGTATAGGCGGGCATGGAACAGGACTCCTTCAGGTATCAGGCGGGGTAGATGGCATAGTCCGGGCCGCTGTCCCCGGCGTGGTGGGCGTACTGGCGGTCCAGAACGTCCGCGTCATCGAAATCCGGAGCGCCGTTCCGGTGAATGAAGGCGTACCGGAGCATCTCGAAGGGCGACTCGCGCACGTCGAGAACCGCCATGCCCGTCTGCATGTCGAGGTGCGTGCTGACGATCTCCACCAGCCGCGCCCGGCTGTCTTTTGCCGCCCGTTCCGGCGGGAGCGATTCGTCCGGCTGGCCGGGAGGCAGGCGGCCGTGGGCGAGCACCGCCGTGTCGCCAATGCCGGCCGTGAGAAGGCCGAAGGCCGCGCCGGTCCGGAGGCGCGGCCGGGGATGCGAAAGCTGGAGGGCGAGCCGCGAGGCCAGCCTGAGCGCGTGGGCGTCGCCGCCGTGATCGCCGAGCGGCGACCAGGGTCCGTGCAGGCCGCCGAACTCCAGCGTGAGCTTTGGGGCCGCGCCGTGGCGGCTCACCGAATCGGCGTCCAGGTAGAGAAGCCGTTCGAGACAAACGCCGTCCACCGGATCGCGTGAGTAGCGGATCTCGATCGCGTTGCGGATTCGGCCGAGCCCCAGGTCCATGCGCTCCCCTGCGGGGATCCGGGCCGCGGCGTCCAGCACGGCCGGCGTCTCGGCGGGCGAGGGCGGCCCCATGAACCGGACCGATAGCCGTCCGCCGGACTCCTCGATGAGCGCCGCGCCGCAGGCTTGCAGGAGTTCCTCCTCGATCCACCGCTTCGCGTCGTCGGTTTCCCGGTCAATGAGGAACCGGGCGAAAAGGGCAGGCAGCAGCGAGTCCCGCGTCTGCTCGATCTGCCCGGTGTTCACCAGGTCCGGATCAAGTCCCAGCGCCGCTCCGCCCCGGAAGGCCGGGTCGTCGTAGGGGCCACTGCCGCCGGTTTCGGTCGTGGCGAGGATGTTCAGCAGGATCGTGAGCGGGTGCCCGGAGAGTTCATAAACCTGCACCGCCTCGTCTCCGGCTTCGTGGGCGGCGGCGACGGACTGGAACAACCCGCGCACGCAGCCGGTGAGGTTCCCCGCGCCGCTGGCGGTACTCCGCCCGGCGTAGGAGACAATCTCGTCGCCGACCCGGACGTGGCGGACGAGGCCGCCGGTATTGGGGAGATATCTTCCGGTGTCGGCGACCGGCAGCGACGTCTGGACGCCCGTCACGGCTCCGGTGAGGCGCGAGCGGCGGTCCAGGAACAGCCGCTGGTCCTTGAGGTCGGCCAGCAGGCTCCGGCACTGGAACCGCCAGATCGCGCCGCCGTCGTCGCTCGTCACCTCCTGCACCCGGCCGCGTGCGACGGCGCGGAACCCTTCCGGCTCCGTGATGCCGGGAAATCCCAGCCATAGCGTCACGCCCCGCCGCCGGAGCGGAGTGAGCGCGATCAGTGTGCTGGTAAAGCTGTCCATGTCGGCCAGCCGGAAGGTGAACGAACCCACCGCCGAGGTGAGCCGCTCTTCGTCGAGCGTCCGGGGGCTGAGGGCAGGGTCCAGCAGGATGGGGAGCGCGTCCGGGAAGGCCGCCACGGGGAGCGTCGAAAAGACGCGGCCGAGGCCCCACTCCCTCACCACCGTTCCGCCGGGCCATTCCCGCGCCGCCGACCGGAACCGCCCGCGGACCAGTCCCGTGATCGCCGTGCCGTCCGGGCTCCGCCCGACGTAGCGGACGATTTCTCCCGTCTTCTCGTCATTGCCGATGAGCAGGTAGCCGGTGGCCGGGAAGCCGCCGAAACTCTCGCCTTCTTCAAGACAGATGAGTTCATCGCCGTGGGCTGGGAGCGCGGCGATGGCACGGCGGGGGGCGTGAAACTCCACGACCCACACCGGCTGGAGTTCCGGCCGGGCGATGGCATCGTCGAAGGCGGTCATATTATCCTTGCTCCCATGCGAACCCTCATCCGGCTCCTCGCTTCGATCATCGCCCTGCTTCCCGGCGGCTGCGCCGCGGGCAAGCCGCTGCACACGGTCGAGAAGGTGGACCTCCAGCGGTATCTCGGCGACTGGTACGAGATCGCCAGCTTCCCCAACCGTTTCCAGAAAGGCTGCGTCGCCTCGATGGCGACCTACACGCTGGAGCCGGACGGCCGGATCGGCGTCTTCAACCAGTGCCGCGAGAAAACCCTCGACGGCCCCGTCCGCAGCGTCCGCGGGACGGCCCGCGTCGTGGACACGGCGACCAACGCGAAGCTGAAGGTGACCTTCTTCTGGCCCTTTTACGGCAGCTACTGGGTGATCGACCTGGACCCGGACTACCGTTGGGCGGTGGTCGGCCATCCGGGCCGGAACTACCTGTGGGTGCTGTCGCGCACGCCAGTTCTGGACACGGATGTCTACGAGGGCATCCTCGGCCGCCTCCGCGGGCAGGATTACGATGTCACGCGCCTTCGGCGCACGCCGCAGCTTGTGAGCATCGGCACTCCCTGAGGCCCGCTTTCGGGGCATCGGGGTGGTGTGATCTCCGTAACAGACGGAAGATGGTCCCGGCTGGTAGGGTCAACCGGGGGTTTTTGCCAGGGTCATGCGAGGGAAAACGCGCAGCTACAGCTATTCACCTGTCCACCGGATGCTGGAGATCGCCGGCATCGCCGGGTGCCTCCTGCTGTCGGCGGCGCTGTTCTCGCGCTCGCTGGGGCTCGCCCGCTGGATTGACAGCCCCGCCGCGTGGGCGGTGTTCATCCTGGCCGTTCCCGGCGGCTACCTGCTGGCCGATTTCGTCTCCGGCTTCGTTCACTGGATGGCCGACCGCTACGGCACGGTGAACACGCCGGTTTTCGGCCCGAACTTCGTCCGCCCGTTCCGCGAGCATCATGTGGACCCCAAGGGTATTACCCGGCACGACTTCATCGAGACGAACGGTGCGAACTGCATCGTGTCGGTGCCGCTCCAGACGGGAGTGCTCCTGTCGTTCCCGGCCGAAGGCGCGGGACTCCTCGGCCTCGCCGCCACGGCGCACACGCTCTGGCTCTGCCTGTTCGTCTTCGCCACGAACCAGTTTCACAAGTGGGCCCATGCGGACACCGTTCCCGGTTTCGTCCGGCTTCTCCAGAAGTGGCGGCTCATCCTCCCGCCAGACCACCACCAGATCCACCACACCGTGCCGTTCGATACCTACTACTGCATCACCGTCGGGTGGCTGAACCCGGTGCTGGCTACTACCCGGTTCTTCATCGTGCTGGAACGGATTCTCCGGCGGACCATCGGCCTGAAAGCGGGCGAGGACGATGCGGCATGGGTTTCGGGCAGTGAAACAAGAGAACGGCCGTCACCGGCTGAAACCTGAACCGGCTCGCCGGGTTGACCGCAGGTTGCCGGTGTTCTCTATCCCGCTGCCGTTCTGGCAATTAATGTAGGCTTATTCCGGTGTTAATCTGAAAGCGCGCTAATTTTAATCCGGCTGCGGTATTCATGTTCCAGCTCCGGTTCGCCAGGGAAACCGCTGAGAAGGCTCCGAAACCGTGTGTCATGGGGACACATGAGCGGGGTCTTCGGTTCTTCCGGGATGCCGGACGTGAATGGACTTAAGGAGTCCGACCATGAAACGCACCATCGAAGCAGCACTCCTCTCGGCAATGATCGCGGGCACGCCCCTGATCGCCTCGGCGGCTGAAGCGGCCAAGCCGGCCACGCCCGCCACCCCGGCGGCCGAAGCAGGCAAGCCGGCCACTCCGGCGACCCCTGCCGCCCCGGCATCCGCCGAGAGCAAGGATGCGAAGAAAGAAGAGAAGGCCGAGAAGAAGGCCGAGAAGGAAGCGGCCAAGACCAAGTAACTCCTGACTTCGACACGCGCCGGTTGCTGCAAGCGGCGCACCTTCGGGCCGGAACTTCCCCAAAAGAGGGGTTCCGGCCCGTCTATTTGGGCATCTTCTATATATTCTCCACGCTTCCCAGCAGGAGCGGCAGCCCGTCCGGGCCGAGCCAGCCGGAGGCGTCCTCGTGAAACCGGAACGCCTTCCACCAGGTCGTCGAGGCTGGCGAGGTTCCGTTCGAGCATACCGGCATCCAGGCGAGGTCGCCGCCGCCGGTGTCGAAACCGTGCATGACTTGTCCGTCGAAGGGGCCCTCGCCGTTGTACCAGGCACGCACCCGAGTCAGCGCCGCGCCGCTGCCGAGCGGCACGTACCAGAACCGGGCGATGAACCTCCGGTCCGGCCGCTCCTGCATCCCCTCCGAGCGGGGGATGTTCCCGCGCAGGACGCCGAGCGTCACGGGCGGGCTTTTGCTGCCGTCGGTGTGAATGGCCCAGGCCCGGAGCTCCCGGTGCGCGGGGCCTTCGGACGCGGTGACGGCCACGCCCGCCTTGCCGCTGGCGTGCGAGAGCGCGATGCCGGCCTCCCATCCGCTGCCACTGGCCACGAACGGGAACGTGCGCCACAGCTTCACGCTCGCCAGCAGGTTCGAGCTGTGGAGGCTTTCATCAAGCGGCCATAGCCGGACGAACACCGAGGCCGGCGAGGGCGTGGCGCCGGACTGTTTCAGCGCGCCGCCATCGGCGCTGAAGTGGGCGGTGTCGCCGCCGAAGGTTTCCGTCAGGGAGCCGCTGACGGTCTCGACCGAAAACTCCCGGCCGTAGGTGAAACCGCCGCCATCGGGTACAGGTTGCGCCGCGAGCTGGAGCTTCACCGACCGGTAGCCCGGCACGGTCCGTTCCACCTCGATCGTGCGGTTCAGCGGCCGCACGGGGAGGGCCGTCTCGCGGCCAGTATCGGGAAAGAAGGTCATCATCGAGCCCTGTTCCAGCGCGCCGCCACTTCCGGTGGTCCGGTCCCAGCCTTGTGCCCGCCAGCCGGCGGCGGAGAGCGGCCCGAAGGAAAGCTCCCACCGGCGCTGTGCGCCCCTGGCCACCGGCCACAGGCGGCCGTCCTCGGCCTGGGCGTGGGTGCGTGTGGAAAAGTCGCCCGTGATCCGCCGCTCCGAAAGCCGCGCGCGGCCCCGGAGCTGGGGCCAGACGAACTGGCACGGCTGGACGGGATTCGGCACGGCGTCTCCGGCATGGGTCCACTGGACCCGGTTTCCCGGCGCGACGGCGAGATCGGCGTGCGCCCCGTCGCCCGCGACCAGCGGCCAGCCGTCCGGGGTTTCGATCCGCGACAGCGGACTGGAGTGGAGGATCGTGAGTGGAAGCCCCGCGGACGTGTTCGTCCAGGCGAGCGCGCCGCCGGTGTTCACCGCCTCGCCGCCGGAAAGTGCCGCCGCGAGAATGAAATGGAGCCGGAAGCCGCAGGCCGCTTCGTCTTCGAGAACCGGCAGCGCGGCGCGCATGGCCGCCCGGAGTGCGGCGGCCAGCGATGGCGGCGAATAAAAGGCACGGGCGAGGACCGCCGTGCAGTCCTCGCCGTCCAGACGGAAGCGCAGCTCCCCTTCCAGTTCCACGGACGGAACGAGCAGGGCCTGACGGCTGGCGAGGACTGGCATTTCAGATCGCCCGGATGCCGGACGCCCCCTGGATCACCACCAGCCGGTCGTCGCCGATGGCGTCGCGGATGGTATCCACGATGAACGAGCGCACGCTGTCGATGCCGATGACGCCGCCGTTGTTCACGAGATTGACGGTGAGTTCGGCCGGAAGGCGCCGGTCCGGTGTTTCAGGCGCGGGCTCCGGCGGGGCTGCGGGACTGGTGGCCGTACCGGCGCTTCCGCCGAGCCCGGCCGCGAAGGCCGACAGGGCCGAGCCGATGGCGATGAGGGCGAACCCCCCGGCGAACGTCGCCGGGATGTTCAGCACCATGAGCGCCTGGAGCACCTTCGCCGTGGCGATCATGCTCTGGCCGAGGGCGGTGGCGAACTTGCCCACGGCGTCCAGCATGACGGCGGCGAACGCACGCCCGCTCCGCACCGAGCCGTCCACCAGTCCCCGGAACATCTGCTCGATTGCACCGGCCGTCGCCTGCACGAGCGGCCGGATGGGGCTCACTGCCTGCCGCTGGAACTGGTTGACGAGCACGTCCGACGCCCGCACGGTTTCGCGCCGGATTTCGGCCATGAGCTGCGCCGCCTCGCGGAGCGCCTCCGGGTCGAGGCGGTCACGCAGGCTTTCCACGCCTCCGGCCGCATCGCCGGACCGCGAAAGGTCCAAAAAGGTTTCAGGGGAGTCGGGCATGGGGGTTTCCGTTCTGCTTCACCTGAAAAAACTCTCCGCCTTCAGGAAACCACTCCCCCCATCCCCCTCTCCGTGGTCACGGAGAGGGGGCGGGAAAGGCTCCTTCCTGTTCCCCCCTCTCTGCGTCTGCGGAGAGGGGGTCAGGGGGTGTGGTTTCCTGCCGGGGTGTGGTCACTTACGAATACACCGTCACGGGCAGTTCCAGCGTCACCGTGGCCGGGCCGCCGGGCGGCGTCTTCGTCCGGATGACCGGCGCGCCGGGGATCACCTGCGAGAGGGTGCCGCCGGGAGGGAGGTTCCCCGTGTCGGCGAGCCCGGAGAGGATATTCGAGGCGTGGGCCACGGCGGCCGTCCGGACTGCCGAGGCCTGCGCGGCCATGACGAACCGGATCTCGATGACGAATCTTTCGCCGAGGTTCGCCTTCGCCGCATCGCCCGGCCGTTCCCAGGACTGCACGGTGGCGCCCACGGGCCGCACGTCGAAGGTCCGGCCCGACTGGGTGAGGCCCCCGCGTTCGGGCACAAGACGCCCGTCGCCGGGAACGAGCGTCCCCAGCACCGTCTGTACGAGATCCGTGAGTTCCGTCAGGTGGGACATGGATTCAGCTCCCCCGCGAGTTCGGCCAGCCGGCCGGGGTGGACGGCGGCGGCATAGAGGGCGATGAGCTCGCCGGCGGTGGACGGCGCGGCGGTATCCGGGTCGCCTGGGCACCGGCTGGCGAGCACGGTCCGGAGCCGCCGGTAGGCCGACTGCCCGCTGCCCGTCTGCCAGGGTTCCAGCGCGGCGGCGGCGAGGATGTCGAGCCATTCCATCCGGGAGGCCGCGTGAAGCTCGTCGGCACGGGCGAGCAGGGCTTTCAGGAACGAGGGCGGAAGCGACAGCGTTTCACCGGGCGAAAGGCCGAGCCTGAAGGCGGCCCTGGCGGCGATCCCGGCCAGCGCGTTCAGTTCCGCCCGCGGGGAGGGTCTTCGCGGGTCTCCCCGGTGAGGATCTTGAGGAACGCCTCGAATACCCGCGGCGTCAGCAGGTAGTCGGCATCTCCGTCGGTCAGTTCCGGAACCATGCCCCGGAGGGCGTGGCGGAACTGGAGTGCCATCTCCACGGGCTGCGATCCGGGGCGGCTCGCTTCCACCAGCGCGGCGATCTGCGCGAGCGTGGGCTCGTCGAAACTGTAGGTCTTCTGGCGGAGCTTCACCGTGAGGCGGCTCCGCAGGGCTGAAAGATCGTGATGGGACATGGGTTTCCTCCTTGGTCCATGGACTGGAAAATCCGGCGGCCGGCAGGTGGCTGCTGTCAGGTGACTGACGGATCGCCGATCGTGAGCAGCAGGCCGCTGGAATCGGGCAGCGCCCGGAAGGTGAGTTCCACCGGGGCCTGCTCGCCCCGGTAGGCCAGCTCCGGCGGCGAGATGACGGCCGCCTTCCAGAAGGTGAGATCGAAGGTCCGGTCGCCGTCCAGGAGCGACACCGGATGCAGCACGAGCTGCCCCGCCTTCGACTCCAGCGAGGTGCCGGTGTCGGCGCGGATGTCGAGCTTGCGGTCGTCGCCAGAGCCCGTGAGCGTGAACTCCGGAAACGCCGCCTGGAAGTTCATGAGCGACCAGCGGGCGAGGCTTAAGGTCACGTCCACCTTCTTCAGGCCGTGCGTGAGGTAGTCCACGGGCGTCAGCCCGCGCTCGTCGGTGAGGATCTCGACAAGCTCGCGCTCGATCCGGAGCGATGCGCCGCCCACTGTGGGGCCGAGGTTCACCGACTTGTATGTCGCCGTCACGCCAAGCGCGGCGAATCCGTTTTTCACGGTCTGGGATGACATGGATGGCGGTTCCTTCCCCGGCCGGACCAGCCGGTGCCGTTACAGGAAAATCCGCGCCGTCCGCTGGTGGGCGGCGCCGTGGTAGGTGGCGAACTCCTGCGTGTCCACGCGCTCGCGGTAGCACCGCTCGTAGTGGCGGGCGGCGCGCTCCCACCGGTCGTCGGCGGTTTCGGCGAGCGAGCGGTGGATGAAGGCGAGGGCGATGAGTTCGTGCAGCGCGTCCAGCTCCGGGTTCGTCCCGTCATAGACACCCGCGCCGTCCACGCCCTCGAACTCCTGCCAGGCGAGCCCCCTCGCCGCGAGGTCCAGACGCAGCTCCGTGAGCGCGGCCGTGATCTGGGCCGAGTGGTCCGCCGCTCCCGCCGGATGGCGGCCCCGTACCGCCGGGTCGCGGCTTTCGATCGTTTCGGTCGTTATCGCCATTTAAAGGGTTTCCTTTTCGTCTTTGCCCCGTGGCATACTCCGCCGCAGGCAAAGGAACCGTTTTGGAAGCAACCGGCAAGAACATGCGCTGGCAGGACCGGATCATCAGCCAGCTGATGCACCTTCTGGACTGGAGTCCGGTGGACAAGTCGCTGCTCATCGCCGGGACGACGGCGGTGTTCATCCTCTTCGTCGTCCTCAGTTTCACCCCTCTGCTCAGCGATGCGGAGGGCGCGGCCTACATGAACCGGGAGTATCTCGCCCTGTTCATGAAGACGCTGCTCAGCATGAACATCGTCTGGGCGGCCATCCTCATCTGGGGTTTCGCCATCCGGAAGCGCGATCCGCAGAACCACGCCATCGTGCTGGCGACCATCGTCTTCTACTCCGGCACTTTCGGTTACGGTTCCTACAGTACCGGTCCGCTCACGAGTCCCTATGCCGGGCTGGTGTTCGTGGGCGGAACCTTCGTCGCCATGCTCCTGTTCGAGATCCGCGATGCCATGATCGGCGTGACGGTGGGCTCGCTCGTCATTGTCGGGACGACCATCGCCGAGCGGTTCGGTTACATCCCCTACGCGCCGCTGATGGCCGGCGCCCCTTATGAGGACGGCCGCCTTTCGGGCGCCTGGCTTGTCGCGATGGGCGGCGCGTTCCTGTTCATCATGATCGAGTGCATCGTGCTCTCGGTCTATATCGTCAAGCGGTGGCGCGACCGGGAGGAGGCGCTCGCCGAGGCCTACGTCCTGCTGAAGGACTCCAAGGACCAGCTCATCCGTGCCGAGGCGCTCGCCTCGCTGGGCTCGCTGGTGACGGGCGCGGCCCATGAGCTGAGGAATCCGCTGGCATCGAGCGGCTCCATCCTCCAGACGCTCACCGACGAGATCGGGCAGTCGGCGACGCTCTCGGCCGACGACAGGCAGGCCGCCCTGGGCATGCTCCAGCTCGCGCTGAAGGGCCACGGGCGCGCCGCGGCGATCGTGGACCGTCTGTACGAGCTGGCCGAGCACCTGGAAAAGGCCCCGTCGCAGATTCCCGTGGAGTCGGTCCTCACGGATGTCCGCAGGAAATACCCCGCCGTGGAGATCGCCTGCGGTCCGGAGGCGGCAGTGCGGCTCGTGGACGGCAGGCCGGTCACGACCGCCGTGATGAACCTGCTGGAGAACGCCGCCCAGTCGGAAAGCCGCGAGCCGGTCCGGCTCACGATCCGCCCTCGCGGAAACGAGATCGAGATCGAGGTGGCCGATACCGGCCGCGGAATCCCCGAACAGCTCCATGCGTCGCTCTTCAAGCCGTTCGCCACGCTCCAGAAGGCCGGCGAGGGTCACGGCGCGGGGCTGGGGCTCTACATCGTCCATGAGCTCGTCACCCGGCAGGGCGGCAACGTCACGTTCGACAGCGCGCCCGGCCGTGGAACCACCGTGCGGGTGCGGGTTCCGGCCGCCTGATCCGGGAGTTCAGTTCGTCACCATCGCCACCGCCCGCACCGACCTGGCATCCTCGGCCTTCAGGTCCCAGTTGTCCGGGTCGGCAAGGGCGTCGTTGCCGGGGTTGTTCGCCGCGTCCGTCCAGCCGACGCCGAACAGGTGCGGGACGAAGTGGGCATCGAAGGAGATGATGTCCTCCTTGGTGAGCACGTCGCGGTCGGTCTCGATGGTCAGCTCCCGCTGGTAGCCCAGGTACAGGGCCCGGCTCCCCAGGAAGAAGGTCGTGTAGGCGAAGTAGTCCGGTACCGTGGTGTCCACCGGCACCCGGTCGCTCACGTAGACCGGGCGGCCGAAGATCGTCGCCTTGAGGCCGGAGCGGACGCCGGGGTTCACGGCGTCGGCTGGCACGTCCGAGTAGACGATGAGCCCCTGGTCGTAGGCGTCCTTGAACACCTTTGAATGCATCACGGCGGCCGTGAGGTCGCTCTCGTTGTCGCCGAGCGCGAACATGGCGTCCAGCACGCTGCTCTTGCCGATCCTCATGGCCGAGCCGCTCGTGACGGCCACGTTCCGGCGGTTGGCCGGGGGGATGGCCCCCTCCAGAACGTGAATCAGGGTCGAGTCCAGGTGCCGGGCGAAGATCGCCGCGATCTGCCGGGCGATTTCGGTCTGCGGGTCGTCCAGTGACACCAGCCGGGCGAAGTCGTGGACGCCGAACGCCTTGCCGCGCCGGACGACCACGCCCTGCTCGGTCACGCTGTCCACCTTCTCGATGCCCAGGGGCGCCGAGTCCGAGAGGGGTTCCATGTCGCCGCCGCGCTTCCAGCGCGGGATCGTGATGCGGGTTCCGCCAGAGGCGATATCGCCGTTGGTCTCGGCCAGAACAGCGCCGCACGCTTCCAGCTGGATGCGTCCGGGGAAGAGGGCACTCACCTGGTCGGCGAGCACCTGCGGGTCAACGATGTCGGAAAGTTTCGTGGAAGCCATGGGTGGATCAGTCCTTTCGTGTCCGGGGCCGTCCGCCAAACCGCTGGCGGAGGGCGTCATAGAGGTCCGGCCGCCGGCGCCTGAGTTCGAGCGCGCGCCGGCCGTCCTGCATCAGTTCGTTCCAGAGCTGTTCGTCGGCCCGGCCCGCGTCGCCGTGCCCGGTCCGCCGTGCGTCGGTGGATTTCGGGACCGGAGGGCCGGAAGCGAGGGCGGCAGCGGCCGCCTCGGCCTGCTCGACGAACTTCACGAGCGCGCCGGGCGCGGTCCCCCCGGGAAGCGACTTCGCCAGCTCCTGCATGGGCTGCGGCAGCCGGGCGATGCGCGAACCGAGAAGCGACCTTGCGGCTTCTTCCCATCCGTCCTGCGGGGCGGCGGGAGTATCCGTTCCCGCGGGGACTGCGGCATCCGGCGTTTCGCCGGGGCCGGCAAGTGGGTCGTCTGGCATCTGTTTGCTCCTTAGGGTTCCCGCGCCAGTTCCCGGTTCCGTCTCCACAGGGAGAGGATCTCCTCCTCGGAGAGACGGGCGAGGTCGGGGTTGCGGCGGCGAAGCAGGTCGGCCGGGGAGATGACGCCCAGGCGCAGGTCCGCCTCGTCGGCGCCGTGCTCCTCGCCGGGGTTGAGCGGCGGGGCGGGATCGGCGAAATCGGTCTCCAGGGTGAACTGGTCCGTGCCGAGGGGCGCGCCGGGTTCATGGTGGGCGAGCACGGCGGCCACGGTGCGGAAGATGTGCCGCTCGGCCGTGCGGAACCTCGCCACCTCGGCCGCGTGGATCTCGCGGCTGTCGGCCTGGGCGAGCCACCTGGCGACGCCCGATTCCACCCGCCCGCGTGCGTCCACCGTGTCGGCGGGGACGCCCTCCAGCAGGGCCGCGAGGCGGGCCACCTCGAAGACGGTTTCCTTCACGGGCCCGACCGGCGCGTCGGGGCTCTCGAAGCGGAAATCCCCAGCGGCGGCCTGGTCGCGCTTCACCACATGGATGAGGTGCTGCACGCCCACCTTGAAGTCGGGCGCGACGTTCTCGTCCGACACCCACACCGGCTGGCCAAAGCACTGGAACTTGATCGTGTAGAAAAGCTCCGTCAGGGCGAAGTTCAGGACGCGGTTCACCCGGACGAGGGACTCCGGCGGATCGGGAAAAAGCTCCCCCGTGCGGCCGTCAATACGGACGAAGGGGATCCGGCCGTACGGGTTCTCCAGCGCCGGGTCGCCGAAGTCGCCGGTGATGCGGCCCTCGGAGTCGAAGACGAAATGGAGCCGGTCCGACCAGAAGACGTATTCGGCGCGGCCGTCCCCGCCGGTACGAGGAACGAGCAGCGAGTGGTAGCGGCCGACATCGCTGGCGGGCGCGCCGGGGGGAAGGGCGGGCAGCAGCTCGTCGCCTCCCAGGATTTCAAAGAAGATGCCCCGGTCGTAGCCAACCCGGACATACACAAGCCCCGTCAGCGTGTAGAGTTCCTGCGCCATCCGCATCGTCTCGGTGAGTTCACCCGCCGTGGCGATCCGGTGGTAGCGCCGCTCCGTTTCGTCCCTTGAGGATTCGTGGGCGGCGCATTCGCCCGCGGGGCGCACGCGCCGCACCGGCTCGGCGTGGTAGAGCCGTGCCAGCTTCCGCACCACGCGCCGGACCAGCGGCAGCGTGATCGAGCTCCGCTCGACCGTCTGCCGGATGTCGCCGTCGCTGAAGGTGCTGCGGATGTCCTCGGCCAGGTGTGCGCCCGACCGGTCGTGCCAGTAGTCCCGCGCCTCGGCCACCCGCCGGTCGTACGAGGCGGGACGCCGGGCGCGGACATGGGCGGCGAGCGCCTTCAGCGTGCCGGGCGCGGCGTCGGCCGCGGTGCGGAGTTCGGGAAGCTGCATGCGGATATCCTCAAAGCCTGTGGGAACTGACACTCACCCTCGGCAACAGGACCGGTTCCAGGTGGCAGACGAGGTAGCCAAGGGCATCGGAGAGGTGCTCCACCGACGGCCCCTTGTCGATCTCGTTCCTGCCCTCCTTCCAGCGGGTCGCCTCCAGCGAGCGGATGAGCTGCCGCGCCGCGGGGTCGATCCGGAGCCGGTTCCGGCTGAAGGCGACGTTCACCGTCTGCACCCGGTCGCGCTGGGCGGGGTTGGACCTGGGCGCGTTCACCTGGAAACCGGCGCGCTTCAGCAGCGCGTGGTCCGAATCCCCCGCCGTCTGTCTCGCCGCGCCGGAGGCGTCCGGGTAGACCAGCACGGGCACCGACCGGCTTCCGGCGATGGCGCTGATGGCGTCAACGAGCCGGGGCGTGTTGGAGTTGCGCTCCGACCATTCGGTAAAAACGGAGATGGTTTCCCCGTCGTGCTGGGCGAACACCGCCGACATGGGCGAGATGTTGAAATCAACGCCCACATGCACCGGCTGGTCCGCGTGGCGGGCGACCGGTTCATGGGCGTGGCGCTGGCGGATGAAGGCGTAGTAGCAGCGGCCGCTCGCCGTGTTCACGAACCGCGCGTTCACCTCCTGCTCGAACCAGTCGCCCGTGTAGGCATTTTCCAGTCCGGCGAGATATCCGGGCGGCAGGTTCAGGGCGTTGTCGTAGGAGGTGCCCGTGACGAGCCGGGTGTCCGGCCGCCGCTCGGGCGAGGCGAACTCCTCGTAGAGCCAGTGGTCGAGGCCGGCCGGAGTCGAGGTAAGGTCGCCCCGGAGCGGCCCGCCAGGGTGGCGGAGCCTTCCCTGGAGCACCAGCCACGCCTCGCGGCTCGTGTCGCGGGCCTCGTCCAGCCAGAAGAAGCCCATCTCGACGCCGCGGAGCATGTTGTAGTTCTCGGTCGAGTGCCAGAAGATCCTCGCCGGCGCCTCCTTCATCTCGATGGAGCGGCGGCTGCGGATGAGCCGGGGCGAGTGGCCTCCCTCCTCGGCCAGCGACATGAACACCTGCACGGCCACCCGGTCGAGCTGCTCGTAGCTGTTCGCCAGGATGTAGCCGTTGGTGTCGTGGTCCCGGGCGCGCCGGAGGAACCGGATCGCCCCGGCCGTGGTCTTTCCGCTGCCGATGCCGCCCGCGTAGAGGACGAACTTCTCCTCCGCCTCCAGGAACTCCCGCTGGCGGGGGTGGGGGACGAGAAGGCCGCCTGCCATGACAGGTTCGGGGCTACGCGGCCAGCAGCTTCGCCAGCTTTTCCAGCTCCCGGTCGCCGGTGGCCAGAAGCTCGCGGGCGACGCGGCGGCGGATCATCCCGGCGTTCAGCCGGAGGCACCCGCACAGCCAGCCGAAGGAGAGCGGCCCGTTCCCGTCAGACGCCAGCCACCGGATTTCCGGCCCGATGGCCCTGTAGTGGCGGCGGCGGGCCGGTCCGTCCGCGGCGTCACCGGAGAGCGAAACGATGGCGTCGCGGATCGTCTGCACCGCGCCGCCAATGATGGCCGCTCCGAGCGCCCGTGCGCCGGAGCCGTGGATGACGGTATCCATGAGGGGTTTCCTTTTCTGGGGTTGATGAAAAGCAGCCGCCCCGGCGGTGCCGGTCCCCGCCCTCTCCAGTTCCTGGAGAGGGCCGCGCCGTTCAGGCGCGGGGTGAGGCGGCCTCACCCCCCGGCCCCCTCTCCGGGAACCGGAGAGGGGGAAACCACACCCCCACTATCTCCCTCTCCGTGGTCACGGAGAGGGGGAAGGAAAAGGCGTGGAACTGCGTCCCCGCCCTCTCCAGTTCCTGGAGAGGGCCGCGCCGTTCAGGCGCGGGGTGAGGCGGCCGGGGGTGTCAGGGGATGTTCGGGGTTTCGCGCCCCCGGCTGGCCGCCGGGCGCACTTCTGATCTGTTGCGATTAATGCCGGACTTTCCGGGGCTGTTCAAGAGCGTGGCCCATCCTGGCCCAGGATGGACCATCCTGACCGATCCTGGTCTGTTCTTCCGGGCGGAACCGCGGATTTCCGTGCCTGTCTTTATGGCGTTTTCACGCAAGCGCAAGCTGCGAAAACCACGGGCGGATACGCCGCAAATCCCCGGAAAAGGGAGGGGGCTTAACGGGCACGGGCGGTTTCCGGCCGGTTCGCCCGTTCCTTTGTGATCCCGGCGGGATAGCTCCTCCGCGCCCGTAAAGACACGGGGGCGGAGAGTGATAAAGATGGTAACTCACATCCCGCAGATCAGTTCGAGGCTCCGGAGAATCGCCGCGCCCTCCGGCGGGAGGTGCTGCCGGAACAGGGGGAGCCAGTCCTCCCGGTCCTGCCGGAGCATCACGCGGCGGCGCTCCGCCGGCCCCGACTGGAACCGGTGGCGCTGGTTGTCGAGCCGGTCGGCCGCCTTGACGAGCAGCGCGCCGGGGCCCGCCCGGACCACCTGCCGCAGGTAGTTGACCCGCGAGGCGGCGGGGCTTTCGCCGGGATTGAGCTTGTGCGGCACCGAGAGGGCGAGGACCAGTTCCGCCGCCTTTGTGCCGGTGGCGCTGGCAAGCTCGGTGAAGGTGAGCCGCCGGTCGTGCTCCAGCGTGTCGTGGCAGATCGCGGCCACGAGCGGCAGCGGGCGAACGACGCGTGCTTCCTCCACCAGCGAGAGGGCGAGCCTCAGGGGGTGGACGATGAACGGCAGGTTGGGCGAGGATTCCGGCACTGGCTCGCGCCGCTCATGGCGGTGGACGCGCCAGGCAAAGCCGATGACGCCCGCGATCTCCGGCCGGAGCGGCACGGGAAGCTGCCACAGAAGCCGCCGGGCGAGCGCAGCGGCGGGCTCAGGCAGCGGCGGGAGCGTGGCCAGCGTGTCTGAAAAAGGCGGCATGACGGGGAAAGGCTAGCACAGGGGTGCTTTCCCCGCCGCTTCGGCTACGATGCCCGCCAGCGTGACCGGTTCAGCACCGACAGACGGCCGGAAATGGCACGAACTTCCGGCCCTCATCGCCGCCTCGCTGGCGGCGCTCGCCTATTTCGCATCGATCCAGTTCCACGTCTCCGAGCCCATCGACTTCGACGTCTACTACCACCTCGCCGTCACCCGCGAGCTGTTTGCGAATGGCCCGCTCCAGAGTTTCCCCTGGGGGCCGTACTCCATCGTCTCGGAGAAGTTCGCCGACAAGGAGTTCCTGTTTCACGTCATCCTGGGGGCGGTCTACCAGCTTCCCGTGACGCAGGCGGCCCGCTTCGGCGCGCTGATGGGACAGGCGTTCATCATTTTCGCGCTGGCCTTCGCGCTCTGGAGGCTCAGGGTCCGCGAGGCGTGGGCGTTCATGCTGCTGCTGACCGCACTCGGCTCGGCGCTCGCCGTCCGGCTCGCCATGTGCCGTCCGCACCTGTGGGGAATCGGCTTTTCGGTCCTCATCATCTGGATGCTGGTGTCGCGTGTCCGCCCGGCGGCGCTCTTTGTGGCAGCGATGCTCTACAGCCTGTTCCACACGGGCGGCTGGATCGCGGCGTTCTACGCCGGGGTGTGGGTGTTCTGGGGGCTGGTGCCGGGACTGGCCGGAGGCGTGGACGAAAACGGCGGAAACGGCCGGGTGTCTTTCCGCACGCTGCTCCGCCGGTTCGACTGGAAGCCGCTTGTGGCGGTCATCGCCGGGTGGACGGCAGGGCAGGTGATCCACCCGAACTTCCCCGTGAACTTCCACCTGTTTTTCGTCCAGAACGTGCTCGTTCCGTTCCACACGACCGCCGCCGGGAACCAGGCGCTCCGGGTGGCCCTGGGTGGCGAACTGCACGTCCCCGGCCTGCGGATCGTCGTCATGCAGTGGCCGGTCTACCTCGTGGTGGCGGCCAGCCTCGCCTGGCTCGTGGTTTCACGCGAGGTGCGGACCCGCCCGGTGCTCACGGCGGCCACGATCGCGCTCGCCTTCTGCATCGTGAGCTCCACGGTCATGCGGCGGCTCTACGAAATGGCCGCGCCGTTCAGCGTCCTCGCGCTCGGACTGACCTGGAAGACCTGGCTCGCGTCGCGGGCCGAAGCCGGAAACCCCTTCAGGGTGCTGCCGCGCCACGCCGCGATGGCACTCGCCGTGATCCTGCCCGTCACGGGCTACTTCGCCCACGACGCCCGCAAGCAGGCGCCGCCCGCCTCGCCGCCGCACGCGATGGCGCAGTGGATGGCGGCCACGGTGAAGGAGCCGCAGAAGATATTCACCGCCCAGTGGGCCGACTCCGCGCCGCTGCTGTATTTCGCGCCGTGGCTCACGACGCTGGTCGCGCTGGACCCCACCTTCTTCTACGCGAAGGACCGGGAACTGTTCATTCACTACGTGGACATCGTGCTGGGCAAGACCCGGCGGCCCGTGGATTCGGTCCTGGGGAAGTTCGACGCCCGCTACGTGACGCTCTGGAAGCTCCCGGCCTTCTACCGGTTCTCGAAGCAGCTTGAGGCCGACCACCGCGCCCGCAAGGTGTTCGAGGACCGCACCTACCAGGTCTGGCTGCTCGATCCCGATGCGCCGCCCAGGGAACCGGGCGAGCGGAAGGAACGCCGGGAGCGGCGCAGGCCGCCCGGACCGCTGGCGCCGCCACAGGAGCCCTGACGGCCGGCGGCGTCCGTACCCTACCGGGTTCCCTTCTCGGCCTTTTCGGCGAGCTTCGTCTCCAGTGCCTCGATGCGGGCGCGGATCACGGAGGCGCCGGGGTAGTGGGCCGAGACGCTCCGGTAGCTCTCCACCGCCTCGGCCGGCATTTCCATGTTTTCTAGGGCGCGGGCCCGCTCGATCCGCACGAGGTCAAGGAAGTCGGGTGCCTCGGACGCGGCGATACCGGGATCCGAAAAGAGGGCCGCCTCGGCCGTGTCGAGGCTCTTGACCGCCTCCGGGTAGCTCCCCTGCATGGACTGGAGCGCGGCGAGCAGGTACCACGCACGCGGGGCCAGCGGCGAACCGGGAAAGTCGCGGAGAAACTGCTCGTACTTGGCGTACGCCTGGTCGCGGTTGCCGATCTTCTCGTATTCGCGGGCGACGTTGAGCCGCGCCTGCCCCGCACGGGCGAAATCCGGGTAGTCGTTCCCCAGCCGGACCAGGACATCAATGGCCTTCTGCGGGTTGTCGAGCCGCTCGGAATAGAGTCTCGCCGCCCGCTCCAGTGCCTCCGGGGCCAGGGCGTCTTTCGGAAAGGAGGTCGTGAACCGGACGTACACCTCGACGGCGAACTCCGGCCGGTTCAGTTCCAGCTCCTCGGTGCGGGCGAAGTCATAGAGGTTGCGGGCGGCGTGGGGGCCGCGGGGGCTCGCCTCGTAGGCCTGGAAGAACAGGTCGGCCGCCTCGGCGGGCTTCGACGCCCGGAGCGCGGCCTGCGCCTGCTCCCGGAGCCGCACGTCGCGCCCCATGCGGTCGCAGGAGGCGGCATGGAGCGACAGAAGGGCGAGGGCGGCGCCCAGGGAGACCGGCGTGAGGAGCCTGCTGGCGGAAACCATGCGCCCGCCGTGCCGGTCAGCTTCCGCCGTCCGCGTCGTCGCCGGCCGTCTCGTTCTCGCCGGCAACGCGGGTGATGGAACTGACAGACTCGCCCGCATCCACGTTCAGCAGCCGGACACCCTGGGTGTTGCGGCCGATGACGCTGATCTCCTTCACGTTGATGCGGATCAGCTTGCCGTGGGTGGTGATGAGCATGAGCTGGTCGTCGTCCTCGACGCGCTCGACCGACACCACATGGCCGGTCTTCTCCGTGACGTTGGCGTTGATGACACCCTTGCCGCCCCGGTTGGTGATCCGGTACTCGGCGACCGGCGTGCGCTTGCCGTAGCCGTTGGCCATGACGGTGAGGATGGTCGAACTCTCCCGGACGGCGGCCGCACCCACCACCTCGTCGTCGTCATCGAGGTCGATGCCGCGGACACCCACGGCGGCGCGGCCCATCGGGCGCACCTTGCCGTTCGGGAACCGGACCGCCATCCCCTTGCGCGAGCCGATCATGATCTCGTCGCCGGCGGTGCAGGAGAGCACGGTCTTCAGCTCGTCGCCCTCGTCAATGCCGAGCGCGATGATCCCGCTCGGCCTGGGGCGGGAGAAGTCCTCCAGCGAGGTCTTCTTCACCGTGCCCTTCTTGGTGACGAACAGCAGGAACTGGTCCGGCGTGAACTCGCGGAGCGGCATCACCGTGGCGATGCGCTCGCCCTCGCCGGAGCGTATCTGCACCAGGTTCACGATCGCCTTGCCCTTGGCGATGCGCGAGCCCTCCGGGATGTCGTGGACCTTGAGCCAGTAGATGCGGCCCAGGGTGGTGAAGATGAGGAGGTAGCTCTTGGTCGAGCAGGCGAAGACCGTCTCGACGAAATCCTCCTCCTTCGTGGTGGCGCCGATGACGCCCTTCCCGCCGCGCCGCTGCGAGCGGTAGAGCGACGTGGAACTGCGCTTGATGTAGCCCTGGTGGGACACGGTCACGACCATCGGCTCGTCGGCGATGAGGTCCTCGGCGTCGATGTCGCCGGCGGCCGCGGCGATCTGCGTGCGCCGCTCGTCGCCGAACCGGTCGCGCATCTCCACCGTCTCGGTGCGGATGATGGCATAAACCTTCTTCTCGTCGGCGAGGATGGCCTCCAGTTCGGCGATCAGCTTCATCACCTCGGCCAGCTCGTCGAGGATCTTCTGCCGCTCCATGCCGGTGAGGCGCTGGAGGCGGAGTTCGAGGATTTCCTTGGCCTGCACGTCGCTCAGGCCGAACTTCGCCATGAGGCCCTGGTGGGCGTCGTCCGGGTTCTTCGAACCCCGGATCAGCGCGATCACCTCGTCCAGGTTGTCGAGGGCGATCTTGAACCCTTCGAGGACATGCGCCCGGCGCCGGGCCTGACGCAACAGGAAGGCGGTGCGGCGGGTGACGACCTCGAACCGGTGCTTGATGAACTCCTGGAGGATCTCCTTCAGCGAGAGCGTAGAGGGGCGCCCGCCGCGGATGCCGAGCATGATGATGCCGTAGCTGTCCTGGAGCTGCGTGTGCTTGTACAGGTTGTTCAGCACCACGCCGCCGTTGGCGTCCTTCTTCAGCTCGATGACGATCCGCATGCCGCTGCGGTCCGATTCGTCGCGGATGTCGGAGATGCCCTCGACCCGCTTGTCGCGCACCAGGTCGGCGATCTTCTCGATCAGCCGGGCCTTGTTCACCTGGTAGGGGATTTCCGTGACGACGATCGCCTCGCGGTCCTTGCGGACTTCCTCGAACTCGGCCTTGGCGCGCACGATCACCTTGCCGCGGCCGGTGTGGTAGGCGTCCACGATGCCGTTGCGGCCCATGATGGTCCCGGCGGTGGGGAAATCCGGCCCCTTCACATGCTTCATCAGGTCGTCGATGCTGGCCTGCGGGTTGTCAATGAGTTCACAGATGGCATTGCACAGCTCGGTCAGGTTGTGCGGCGGAATCTTGGTCGCCATGCCGACGGCGATGCCGTCCGAGCCGTTGATAAGCAGGTTCGGAATCCTGCCGGGCAGCACGACCGGCTCCATCACCGCACCGTCGAAGTTCGGGGTGAAATCGACCGTCTCCCGGTCAATATCCTCCATAAGGGCTTCGGCAAGCGGCGTCAGTCTGGACTCGGTGTACCGGTAGGCGGCCGGCGGGTCGCCGTCCACCGAGCCGAAGTTCCCCTGTCCGTCGATCAGCGGGTAGCGCAGGTTCCAGGGCTGGGCCATGCGGACCAGGGCGTCATAGACGGCCGAGTCCCCGTGCGGGTGGTATTTCTTCAGCACCTCGCCCACGACGCCGGCGCACTTGGAGTGCTTCTTGTCGGAGGTGAGCCCCTCGCGGAGCATCGCATAGAGGATGCGGCGGTGGACCGGCTTCATCCCGTCGCGGATATCGGGCAGGGCGCGGCCGACGATGACCGACATGGCATAGGCCATGTACGAGTTCCGCATCTCGTCCTCGATGCTGATGGGCTGGGTTCTGTGCGTGTTCGGGGTCTGGGATTCGGGCATGGAAAACGGGGGTCCGCTTCTGGGTCGGAATAGCTCTCGCCTACAGGCAGTTTTCTACCGCGACCGGGCCGGGCAAATCAACGACCGGGGCGAGATTTGACGGCCCGGAAACAGGCCGGGGAGCGGCGCGTCAGGGGGGTGCCGGGGGGCCGGTGCTAACTGGTCAATATTGTTGACTGTTTCAGCCCTGTCCGGCACACTGCCCGTTGTAGCAGTTTTGTAACCCGTGCGACGGGCTCCGGAATCCGGGAAGGAAGCGTTGGCGGTAACGCGCCTGGGATGTTCCGGGAGACGGCACGGGGCCAGTGTGAAAGCGCGGCCGGACGGAAGGACATGGTGCAGTGAGGAAAGAGACTATCCGCAGCAGGATCGTGATTTGTGCCACATGGATCTGGATGCTGGCGCTTGCCGTCCCGGCGATGGCCCAGAATCCCTTCACGATCGTCCACCGCGGCATCGAGTTCGCCGAGCGGGGCAAGCCGGTCACGATCAGCGTCACGATCGAGCCCGACAGCCAGCTCGAATACGCCTCGGTGTTCTACCGCCGCGCCGGCAACCGCAGCTACTCGCAGCTCTACCTCCAGAAGATCAAGGGCGGGAACTACAAGGCGGATATCGAGGCCAAGGCCGTCACTCCTGAGGGGCTCGAATACTACATCTCCGCCGTCAACCGCCGCGCCGAGGAGTTCGTCCTGTTCGCCTCGCCGGAGAAGCCGCAGGTCATCTCCACCAAGCGCGTCTCGGTCATCGTGACCGAGAAGATCGACCGGTACGACAAGGTGGTCGAGGGAATCCGCTCGGCCCTCAAGGCGGAAATCGAGATCTACGACATGAACCGGGACGACAACCAGGGCCGGACCATCGTGGACCGGCTGGTGAAGGCCACCGACAAGCCCGACCTCATCGTCACGGTGGGCCTGGGCGCCTCGCGCCTGTGCCGCGACCATGTGAAGAACATCCCGGTGCTCTTCTCGATGGTAACCAATCCCCAGCGCGAGGACCTCAAGACCAAGAACATGACCGGCCTGTCGCTGGACGTGCCGGTGAAGGCGCAGCTCGTCACCTTCAAGAGCGTCGTACCCAAGATACAGAAGGTCGGCGTCCTCTATGATCCCAAGAACACCGGCGACCTCATCGAGCAGGCCCGCTTCATCGCCCCCTCGCAGGGGTTCGAGATCCTCCCCGTCCGGGTGGATGACCCGAGCGATCTGGCGAACGCGCTCCGCAAGTTCGAGGGCGGCATTGACGCCCTGTGGCTCGTCCCCGACCGCACCGTCGTCCGGGGCGACACGATAAAGCTGATCCTCAAGTTCACCCTCGACCGCAAGATCCCGTTCTTCGTCTTCGAGCGGTCGTTCGTCACGGCGGGCGCGCTCGTGGGGCTCTCGCCCGACCTGTTCGACATCGGCCGCAAGGTGGGCGACCTGTCCAACCGGGTACTCGGCGGAGCCGACCCCGGCCTCATCACCATCGCCAGCCCCGACAAGCTCATGGTCACGCTCAACAACGAGACGGCCAAGGCGATCGGCGTGGACCGCACCATCGCGCTGAACGTGATGCAGTACGCCGCCGAGAACGGTTTCCCGATCGAGATCGTCGGGTCGCGCTAGGCGCCGCTACTCCTGCACCGTCCGGGCGAGGGTGAGCCCCCGCACCGTTCCCGCCCCCTGGGATTTCAGGATGGCGGCGCAGGCCCTGAGCGTCGCCGCCGTCGTGCAGACATCGTCCACCAGATAGACCACGGGAGTTCCCTCAAGGCGGGCACCCGCCGCCCGGAACCGCAGGCGCGCATTCGCCTCCCGCTCGCGGTACTTGAGCCCCGCCTGCTCGGTCCCCTCGCCCGTTGGGGCAAGGAGGTCCGTGCGGATGGTGGAACTGCCGTGAACGGCCGCCAGACGCCGGGCGAGCCGGTGGGCGAGGTCGAACCCGCGCTCCTTCAGCTTTCCCGGCGCGGGCGGAACGCTGGCGATGACCGCGCCCGGCTCCACCACCTCGCCGAACGCCTCCCCGAACAGCTCTTCCAGCGGGCGCAGGAGGGCGAGGTCGCCCCCGAACTTGAGCCGCGAGACCGCCCCTTTCAGCGGCTCCCGGTAGACGAACGCCGAGCGGACCCGCTCGAAGGGGGGCGGGCTTTTCAGGCAGCGGGGACAGGGGTGCGAGGCGGCCGCGTCGCTCATGGAAACAGTGGCGGCGAAGCGCCAGGGCTCGCCGCAGAGGGGACACCAGGGCTCCCGTACGGGCTCCAGCCTTTGCCGGCAGCCCAGACAGAGCGAGCTGCCCCGCGCCGCCGGGTTTTTCGTGCAGAAGGCGCAGCGGGCCGGGATCAGCCAGTCGAGCAGCGGCGCGGCGAAATCCTTCCAGCGGGGCATGGGGGAGTCTGGGCGCGCCGGGGGCGGGGCGGCAACTGACGGTTGTCAGTGAAACCGGCCCCCTGCCGTGCTAGCTACTGGCTGAAAGGGAGAACCATCCAGATGAGCCGCAAGTCGGTCTTTATCCGCAAGAGTTCCGAAAAGAGCAAGGCGCCGAAAAAGAGCCACGCCAAGCGCGCCGCCGCCACGAAGCTCAAGACAGCCTCGAAGATGAACGCCCACGCCGTCCAGAAGAAGGCCACCCGCCGCAACCCCCACGGCAAGTCCCACCGGCCGGGACAGGGGAAGAAGTAGCGGTCCGCCCGTAAATCCCCCCTTTGACTTCCCACAGGGTCCGGCGTCACGAATGGAGCCGCGCCGGAGTTTTATTTCACCTTCCGGCCGGGAGAGTGAACGATCATGTCCATTACGCTCTATTACGCCCCCCGCACCCGTGCGACGCGCCCCCGCTGGCTTCTGGAGGAACTCGGTGTTCCCTACGAGCTGGTCCGCATTGACCTCGCCACGGGCGGCCACAAGAAGCCCGAATATCTCGCCGTGCATCCCTTGGGCGTGATGCCGGCACTGAAGGACGGCGGCCAGACGCTGATCGAGTCGGCGGCGATCTGCCTGCATCTGGCCGACAAATACCCGGACAAGGGGCTCGCGCCCCTTCCCGGCACGCCGGAGCGGGGCGAATACTACCAGTGGATCCTGTTCGGCGTGGCGACGGTGGAGCCGCCCTTGGGCGACCTCTTCAAGCTCCAGGTGATGACCCCGGCTGACAAGCGCGACCCAGCCGCCATCGAGGCGGCAAAAAAGAAGCTCGGCGCCGCGCTCGACGTGCTGAGGAAGGCCGTCGCCGGGAAGGAATACCTCGTCGGCGGCAGGTTCACCGTGGCGGACCTCATGATGGGCTCGATGCTCTCCTGGGCGAAATCCATGGAACTGCTCGGCGGCCACCCGGAACTGGCCGAATACGCCAAGCGGCAAACGGGCCGCCCCGCCTTCCGCAAGGCGATTGCGGACTGAGGGGCTTCCCTACAGCAGGTTCGCCGACTTCTCGGCCAGCTCGCTCCGCTCGCCGTGGGTGAGGACCATGTGCCCGGCGACGGCCTCGCCCCGGAACTTCTCGATCACGTAGGTAAGCCCGTTGGAGATCGAATCGACATAGGGGTTGTCGATCTGGTGCGGGTCGCCGGTGAGGACCACCTTCGTCCCCTCGCCGGCGCGGGTGAGGATCGTCTTGATCTCGTGGGGCGTGAGGTTCTGCGCCTCGTCCACGATCATGAACTGGTGCGGGATCGTCCGGCCGCGGATGTAGGTGAGCGGCTCGATTTCCAGGATGCCGAGGTCAATGAGGTCCTGGTAGCGGCGGCGCTTGTGCCCGCCGCGGGCATAGTCGCCGCCCCGGCGGCGGCCCCCGCCGCTCTCGTTGCCCGATGACCCCTCGGACTCGGAGCCGAGCAGGTACTCCACGTTGTCGAAGATGGGCTGCATCCAGGGCTTGAGCTTCTCGTCCACGTCGCCGGGGAGGTAGCCAAGGTCGCGCCCCAGCGGGAAGATCGGCCTTGAGACGAGGAGCTTCTGGTAGCGGTGGTCGTCGGCCGTCCGCATGAGCGCGCAGGCGATGGCGAGCAGCGTCTTGCCGGTGCCGGCCTTCCCCACGAGCGAGACGAGCGATACCCGGTCGTCGAGCAGCAGGTCCATGGCGAACACCTGCTCGCGGTTCCTGGGCCGCACGCCCCAGACCGACTCCTTGGGCGGCTTGACGAGGAAAAGCCCGCTGGTGCCGTTCTCCCGCTGGCGGGCCAGCGCCGTGTGGCTCGGCACGTAGCGGTCAATGAGGGCGACGCACTCGTTCACGGCGAGCGGCGGCTCGCCTTCCTCCGGCTCGTAGCGGATCTGCCCCTCGCGGTAGAGCCGGTCTATGGTCTCCGGCTCCACGTGGATTTCCCTCAGGCGCCGGTAGAGGTCGTCGAGGTTCCGGGTGGGGCCCACCTGGTAGTCGTTCGCCTTCAGGCCCAGGGCGTCGGCCTTGATGCGGAGGTTCACATCGCGGGAGACGACGCAGACATCCGGGCGGCTCGTCCTCAGGATGGAGGGGCCGTCGGCGGTGAACTGCGAAAAGAGGTTTCCCTGCTGGATGGCGAGGGCGACCGAAAGGATCCGGTTGTCGGCCTTGTGGCTGTCGAGATCGTCGGGGAGAAGGCGGAGATCCGTCTCGAACCCCACGGCGACGATCAGCTTCCCGCCCCCTTCGAGCTCGACGCCGTGGCTGATGAGCCCCTTGGAGCGGAGCGCGTCCAGGTAGCGCATCACCATGCGGGCGTTCCGCCCCAGTTCCGTCTGGTCGCGCTTGAAGGTGTCCAGCTCCTCCAGCACCGTGATCGGCACGACGACGTATTCGGAGCCGAACTTGGCGATCGCTTGCGGGTCGAACAGCAGGACGTTGGTGTCGAGTACGTAGAATATCAATGAAGTGGGCTCCCTGGAGTATCCATTCAGGCGTCGGCCGCCTTGCGGAGATAGTGGTCGAACAGCCCCCGGTAGGTATCCAGCGGCTGCACGCCGAGCGACCTCAGGCCCCCGGCCAGAATCGTGGGGACGCCGGTCACAAGCTCGTCGTATCCGGCCTCCCGGTTGCTCTCGACGGTATCGAAGTGGACGCGCCCGTCGAGGGCTTCCCGGAGGCGGGCCGTGTCGGCCCCCGCCCCGGCGGCCAGGTCCAGCAGGACCGGCTGCGCCCCGATGTCGCGGTCCTCCAGAAAGAACGCGTCGAACACCCGCGAGCGGAACCGCGCTCCCGTCTCCGTCTGGCCGAGTTCCACGGCCGCCTCCAGCGCCAGGTGCGTGTTTGGCAAACGGGAAGGGGGTTTGATCGGGATCTCCAGTTCGGCGGCGGTCTTCTCCACCCGCTCCCAGACGTGGCTCAGGGAGTCCGGGCCGATCAGCCCCGCCTTCACCCCGCCCGCGGGGATCTCCGGGTGCAGTTCGAAGCCGGTCCAGTGGACGACGAAGCGGTATTCGCCGGCGAGACGCTCAAGCTGCTTTTCGGCCAGATAGCAGTAGGGGCAGAGGAAGTCGGAGTAGATGCGAAGGGGGATCGCCGTCACGCTCTTGAACGCTTCTCCTCTGGGGCGTCCGGCCCGGACCTGCATGCCGCACCGCTCGCCTCGTGGGATATCTCTTAAGAGCCAGTATACCGCCCCCCGCCCCCCTTGGACAGGGGAAAAAGCGGCGGTTTGGTGAAAGGGGGGGGGAAGATGGGGCAGCCGGACGCGGCGGGGCGGGAAACTGCCGCCTACCCGCCCTCCAGCGGAAGTCCGAGCGCCGGGAACATGAGCGCCGCGCCGATGAGGGCGGTCGGCAGCGTTTCGGCCACCATCTCCAGCGTGATGTCATCGGCGGCGGCGACAATTCCAGCCGGACCGAAGGCAATGACGGCGCCCACCCACCGGGCTCCGAGCGGCAACGCGCTGCGAATGAACTGCCGCCGCTTCCTCATGCTTCACCTCTGGCCGCCTTCGCTAGAGGATACCACAGGGGCGGGGTTACCGGATGAGAATATCGTTACCGTACCATTGAAGTTATACTTGGTTATACCCTCGGTTTGACTCCAGTATGACTATGGTTATACTTGGTCATACCATGAAGACTGCCGTATCCATCCCCGACGAACTGTTCAGGAAGGCCGAAAAGGAGGCCCGCCGCCGGAAGATCAGCCGGAGCGCGCTGATTACGCGGGCACTGGAGCACTATCTTGCTCCCGGCGATGACGAGATCACACGCAAGCTGAATGAGGTCTACAGCCGCGAGTCCTCTGCTCTTGACCCGCTGCTGGTCGAAATGCAGGCGCGGGCGACGCGGACGGACGAGAAGTGGTAATCCGGCGCGGGAGTATCTGGTGGGCCGACCTGCCGGCCCCGGCGGGATCGGCACCCGGCTACCGGCGGCCGGTCATGGCGATTCAGGCCAACCGGTTCAACGACAGCCGGATTTCAACGGTCATCGTGGCGGCGCTGACCGGCAATCTGGAACTCGCCAAGGCACCCGGGAACGTCCTCGTCCCGAAGGAATCGAGCGGCCTTGCACGGGATTCGGTGGTGAATGTTTCGCAGATCATGACCGTGGATAAGTCGGGTTTGCTCGAATACGTGGGCATGCTGGACCTGTTCACGCTCCGGCGTGTTGACGACGGCCTCCGCATCGTTCTCGATCTTCGTCTTCCATAACCGCTTGCTGATTTGACAGGCCCGGCGGGTTTCTGCATCATGTCGGGGTCGCGCCTTTCGCCTCTGGCGAATGGCGCAGGCGATACGGCCACCTGCCGCCAACAGCTACCCGCGCCGGGGGCTCCCTCACCAGAAGGGGGCAACGGAAAGCGGGGGGCGGCAGGCCAAAGGGCCGGCCGGGGTACCTCCCGGTGTTTGATCCAGACGCCCGCGTCCGGCAGATCCCGGCGCGAGAGCAGTGAATGGAGTCCGCCGTGGAACTCACGGGCGCGCAGATCTTCGTCGAATCCCTCAAGAAACTGAAAGTGGACACCCTGTTCGGCTATCCGGGCGGCGCGGTGCTGCACATTTACGATGCGCTGCACTTCGCCGAGAAGGACGGCAGCATCCGGCACATCCTCGTCCGGCACGAGCAGGGGGCGGTCCACATGGCCGACGGCTACGCCCGCGCCACGGGGAAGCCGGGCTACGTGCTGCTCACTTCCGGTCCCGGGGCCACGAACGGCGTCACCGGCATCGCGACGGCCTACATGGACTCGATTCCGATGGTCATCATCACCGGCCAGGTGCCGACGCATCTCATCGGCAACGACGCCTTCCAGGAGGCGGACGTGGTGGGGATCACGCGCCCCTGCACGAAGCACAACTTCCTCGTGAAGGACGTGCGCGACCTCGCCCGCGTGATGGCCGAGGCGCAATATATCGCCACGAGCGGCCGGCCGGGCCCGGTGCTGGTGGATATCCCCAAGGACGTCACCGCCCACAAGACGGCGTTCGCCTGGCCGGACAGGGTGGACATCCCCTCCTACCGCCCCTCGACCGAGGGCCACCTGAAGCAGGTGAAAAAGGCCCTGTCGCTCATCCTGGGGGCAAAGCGGCCGGTGCTGTACCTGGGCGGCGGGTGCATCTGGTCGAACGCCGCGGCCGAGGTGACCGGACTCGCCCGCCGGCTCGGCATCCCGGTGACGCAGACGCTGATGGGGCTGGGCTCGTTCCCGATGAGCGATCCCCTGTCGCTCGACATGCTGGGGATGCACGGCACCTACCGGGCGAACCTCGCCATGTCGAACTGCGACGTGCTCGTCGCCATCGGTGCGCGGTTCGACGACCGCGTGACGGGCAAGCTCGACGAGTTCTGCGTGGGAGCGAAGAAGATCCATGTGGACATCGATCCGGCGTCGATCTCCAAGAACGTCGAGGTGGACGTGCCGATCGTGGGCGACGCCCGCAAGGTGGTCCAGAAGATGCTGGACAACCTGCCGCCGGAGCCCGACCTTGCGAAATACCGCCGCTCGCTCGCCCCCTGGCACGCCCAGATCGCCGAGTGGGAACGGCAGCACCCGCTGTTCTACCAGGACTGGACGCCGGGAAGCCCCGGCGAGGTGATCAAGCCGCAGTGGGCGATCCAGGAGATCCACCGGAAGACGAAGGCGCGCTCGCCCGTCGTCACCACCGACGTGGGCCAGCACCAGATGTGGGCGGCGCAGTATTTCCAGTTCGACCGGCCGTTCCGCTGGGTGACCTCCGGCGGGCTCGGCACGATGGGGTTCGGCCTGCCGGCCGCCATCGGCGCGCAGTTCGCCCGGCCGAAGGATCTCGTGCTCGCGATCGTGGGCGACGCCTCGGTGCAGATGTGCATCCAGGAACTGATCGTCGCGTCCGAGCACAAGCTCCCCATCAAGGTGTTCATTATCAACAACATCTACCTCGGCATGGTCCGCCAGTGGCAGGAGATGTTCTACGACGACCGCTACACGGCCGTTCACATCCCGCTCCAGCCCGACTGGGTGAAGCTGGCCGACGCGATGGGCGCGGCGGGCTTCCGGGTGGAGCAGAAGTCGAAGCTGCCCGGCGTGATCGACGAGGCGCTCTCGACGACAAAGCCCTGCCTCGTGGACATCCGGGTGGACCCCAAGGAGAGCGTTTTCCCGATGATCCCCGCCGGCGGGAGTATCGCCAACCCGATCGTTGCCGACGAGGCGCTGAAGGTGCACGTCAAGGACGACCCGAACTCGGCCTCGCTCTCCTGAAGTCGGGAAGGCGTGAAGGAAGCAGGAAGGCAGAAAAGAGATGAAACACACACTGGCAGTACTGGTGCAGAACGAGTTTGGCGTCCTCTCGCGGGTGGCGGGGCTTTTTTCGGCCCGCGGCTACAACATCGAGAGCCTCACGGTGGCCGAGACGCTGGACCCCACCGTCTCGCGCATGACCATCGTCACGAGCGGCGAAGAGAAGATCATCGAGCAGATCACCAAGCAGCTCAACAAGCTGATCAACGTGATCAAGGTGGTGGACCTCACCGGCCTTGAGCACGTCGAGCGCGAGATGGCGCTCGTCAAGGTCCACGCCGAGGGCGACGGCCGGGCGGAAGTCCTGCGTATCTGCGACATCTTCCGCGGCAAGGTGGTGGATGTCTCGCCGTCGTCGTACACCTTCGAGTTCACCGGCGTCGAGGAGAAGATCAACGCCGTGATGAACCTGCTGAAGCCCTTCGGCATCCGCGAGCTCGTCCGCACCGGCAAGGTGGCCGTGAGCCGCGGCGCGGGCTCCTCCACCGAAATCCGCCGCCGCCCGGCGGGCGGCGACGCGCACCTTGCCGAAGCGGGATAAGCCCGCACCCTATAAAGGAAACCACACCCCCTAACCCCCTCTCCGTAGTCACGGAGAGGGGGAACCGGGTTTTGCCCTCTCCAGTTTCTGGAGAGGGCCGCGCCGATGAGGCGCGGGGTGAGGCTTCCTTCCTTATCCCTCGCCCTTGATCCTCAGCACCGTTTTGTAGGCCTCGTTCAGCTTCTGCATCCGGTCATGGCTGCCGCCGGGCTTGTCGGGATGGGCCTCGCGGGCGAGCGCCCGGAACCTCAGCTTGATCGTCTCCACATCGTCGGTGTGCTCGATGCCGAGCAGGATGAACGCCTCCTGCCGCGAGGGCAGCAGCGCGTGCTCCATCTGGCCGAGGTTCTTCGAAACCCAGTCCACCATGCGGCGGCCCACGCGGGTGCGGGGCGGCTCCTTCTGGAAGGTCTTGACCGACGCCCGGACGAGCGCGATGAACGCCTCGACCTCCTGGTCCGGCGAACTGGGGTCGAGGCGGATGCGGGAATACTCCGTGCGGGCCAGTTCCTCGAAGGTCTTGAGGCGGCGACGGGCCCGTTCGTATTCGCCGGGGGCGATCTGCCGGAGCGCCCGCTCGGCCCGCTCGGCCGGCGACAGGGCCGGGTCCGACAGGGTGCGCCCGATCCGCCGGAGATTGCCGAAAAGTCCTCGCGGCCTTCGGGCCGCCTGTGCCTCACGTGCCATCAGAAAAATATCCCGCGCCGTTTTCCGTTGCGCCCGCTCCCCATCCCTATATACTTCAAGGCCGGGGGCGGAAGCGAGCGGCCGTAATAGGCCGTGCGAGGGAGACACACCCGATGCAGACCACCGGACGCAACATCACGCCCGAGGAACTGGCCGCCGTGCTGGGCATCCCGGTGGAGACGGTCCATCTGTGGATCGAATCGGGGATGATCCCCTACCGCATGGAAGGCGGCACGCGCATCTTCAACGAGCTCGACCTCAAGCGCTGGCTGGAGGAGAAATACGCCGCCCTCACCGCCCTCGATCCGGAGTAGGGGGGCGCCGTTTCATTCAGTCCCGGGATGACACCTGTCATATCGGGGCAGGTAACCCCCTGCGACAGTTGGCCTTTCCCGGCGGAACCAGCCGGAGCCGAAGGGCCGTGTCCACATGAGCAAGCTTCTCCTGATCGCACCGGTTAGCCAGGAAGTCCACGGCGTCAGCGGAAAGTCGGTCCATCACCTCAGCCTCGCCATCCTCGCCGCGCTGGCGGAGCCCTACTTCTCCGAGATCGAGATCGCCGAGGAGATGTTCGCCCCGCTGGATCTCGACCAGACCCCGGATCTGGTCGGAATCACGATGATGACCTGCCAGGCGAACCGCGGGTACTGGCTGGCGGACTATTTCCGCAGGCGGGGTTCGAAGGTGATCCTGGGCGGCGCGCATGTGTCGTTCATGGTGGCCGAGGCGCTGGAACATGCCGACGCCGTCGTGCAGGGAGAGGTCGAGGGGCTCTGGCCGCAGATCATGGCCGACTTTTCCGGCGGGAACCTTTCCGGAAAGCACTACACCGGCTCCGCGCCGCTGGACCTGTCCCAGGTTCCGGTCCCGCGCAAGGACCTGTTTCCCGGCGGCCGGACCACTTTCGACGCGGGCGTCATCCAGAGTTCCCGCGGCTGCCCGATGGGCTGCGATTTCTGCACGGTCACGAAGATGTACGGAAAACTCTACCGGACCCGGCCCGTGGAGCAGGTGGTCGAGGAGATCCGCCGGTATCCGAAGAAGGCGTTCTTCTTCGTTGACGACAACATCTTCTTCTCCCACGAATACGCCTACCGCCTGTTCGAGGCGCTCATTCCGCTCCGGATCAAGTGGGGGAGCCAGGCCTCGCTGGAGCTGGCCTGCCGGGACGGCGAACTGCTGAAGCTGGCCGTCCGCTCCGGCTGCGCGTCACTGTTCGTGGGCTTTGAATCGGTCAACCAGGAGAACCTCAACGCCAACCGCAAGACCTTCAACAAGGTGGACCGCTACGATGCCGGCATCCGCAAGCTGAACGACGCGGGCATCGCCGTCTTCGGCGCGTTCATCTTCGGGCTGGAAAAGGACACGCCCCAGACGTTCCGTGACACGATGGATTTCGTCATGCGGAACCGGCTGTTCATGGTGAACCCCGGCATCCTGACGCCGCTCCCCGGCACCGTGACGCACGCACGGATGGAGAGGGACGGCGACATCCTCGACTACAACTACGAGCACTACACCTGCGGGCGCCTCATCTGGAGGCATCCGAACATGACCACCGAGGAACTGGAGCGGTGTTACCTGGAGTTCCGGCGGGAGTTCTTCTCGCTGGGCAGCATCGCCCGCCGGTTCTGGAACAACCGCCGCCACCCGCTGCTGTATCTCGCGCTGAATCTCGCCCACCACCGGAACACCTACTACCGGCCCCAGGGCCGCGAGCATGACCGGATCACCGGCGGGCAGCTCCCCTACCAGGTGGCGACCGGCTCGCCGGCCGGCTGAGGCACCCGCCGGAAATCCCTGCGGCCTGTCTGCTGTTTACTGCCCCGCCACCAGCCCCGCCCGCTGCCACAGGCGGCTCCCCGGCGCCGCTCGGTCCGGCACCCCGTGTGGCTCACCGCCACCAGCCGGTCGTTGCCGTCGTAGGTGTGCTGCCGTGTGCAGATATTGATGCCATAGTGGGTGGCCTCCCCGGCCAGCACACGGTTGCCGTTCAGGTCGTAGGCATACGTCCAGATCTGCGCCGACACCGGTGGCGCGCCACCGATCATGCCCCCGCGTCCCGCCAGCGACTGCCCGGTGTCCTGGCGCACAGTGTCGCGGGAAGTCACTTAGCAGGCCGCATCTCATAACCAGTAGGTTCAACTTCTAGAACAGACTCATGAAGCCCTGGAATGATCTCGATCGGCTCATCATTTTCATTTACCAAAAATAGTCGCCATCCGATACTTTTCACTTCATCCTCTTCCAAGTCTGGATCGTCAATCAGGTGACAAAGTCTGGAGAGCAATTCCCATTGTTTGATACGAACTATGGTGTTGATATCAGCGTGTGTCGCTCCCTGCGCCACGATTCTATTAAGCGCAGGGCCTATATTACCGCCAGGAAGGTCACGGTTTTCCGTTGTAATTGAATCTGCAATCCAGTCGCCATTGGGATCCACCACGTGCTTCCACGCCTGCCGTAGGAACAAATACCTAGCAAGCTGAGGGATACCCTCTTCAATCTGCGATTTGGCCCATCTTTCTGGATGCCTAGCACCCAGCCTCGAAAACAAATCTGCTAATACTTTCGGATCTTCCATATTGCATCCTTATCCATCACGGAAATTTCTGATTCCTTAATTTCTGCGCAATAGCTTCAAGAACGTCCATTGCTTGCTGGCGTGTCGATACTCCCTGCAAAGCTTTGTTTATGGCTGAGTAGTATTCAGTTGTGTGCAGCATATCATGTTGTTGCATTGGTAAGAATATACCATTGGTAGCGTCATCTATTCCGATCCCCAGTTTATTTAATACTCGTCTTGCTGGTTCGGCAGCAGCGGCAGAACCGGCAACAATATGGTGTGCTGCAGAGTTTGCAGGCCTAGAATGCCCAGCAGCTTCTAAGGCACGGCCCAGTACTCTAGAAGAAGACTTTACGATCTTCTTCCCGCTCGCCGTCCAGCCGCCACCGGGAAGAAGGGCCCCAACCGCGAACAGCCCCAGCGTGAGCGACTTTTCCGATACCGATGCCTCCGGGTCGGTCAGCGTGGCATATGTCTCGTATGCATCCCATGCCGACAGGGCCAGCTCCGCCCCCGCCCACACCACCGCGACGGCCAGAATGGGAACAGTCCCGCTCGGGTCCGTACAATTTACCGGATCGTTTCCGCAGTATTCGTACAGGTTGGCCGTGCCGCCGCCAAACAGGATCGGGTCCCTGGCGAGCCAGCGGCCGGTTCTGGAACAACCGCCGCCACCCGCTGCTGTATCTCGCGCTGAATCTCGCCCACCACCGGAACACCTACTACCGGCCCCAGGGCCGCGAGCACGACCGGATCACCGGCGGGCAGCTCCCCTACCAGGTGGCGACCGGCTCGCCGGCCGGCTGAGGCACCCGCCGGTATTCCCTGCGGCCTGCCTGCTGTTTACTGCCCCGCCACCACCCGAAAACCATCGACCGTGTGGCCATTCGCGTGATGAACGGCCCCACGACGAAAGACGAACTGATGGGGATCCTCGTGGCGTAGGGGGAATAGACCACTCCCCTTGTTCCCCTCTCCGTCATACGGAGAGGGGGAGGCCCGCCAGGGCCGGGGAGAGGTCCCCCCTACACCTGTCCCAGCTCGTGGCGGATGCGGGCGACGCGGCAGGCGTGGGAGTTGGGGCCTTCGAGGCGGCCGTTCTCGTAGAGGCTGATCGCCGGGCAGATGAAGCAGGTCTCCTGGAACTCGCAGGTACGGCACTCGGTGAACCGGTGCCACTTCACCTCGCGGATCTCCTGCATCCATCCGGCGCCGCGCCAGATCTCGCCGAGCGGCGTCTCGCGCACGTTCCCGGCCGGCACCTTGTTCTGCGTGCAGGCGAACACGTCCCCGTGCGGCGAGACAATCGGCGAGGAGCAGGCCGACGTGCAGATCGCCTTGTCGTCCTCGCGGACGAGCTTCTTCGCCTTCGTGCCGAACCGCCGGAAGAAGTCGGTCATCTCGTCGTCGGTGAGCGCGTGCAGCGCGGGCTTCACCGAGCCGTCATCCTTGGGCGTCATCCAGACGTCGGTGAGGTACGGCACGCCGATCTCCCGGCACCAGCCGATCATCCGGCCGATGTCGTGGTAGCTCTCGTGCATGAGCGGAATCTTGACGATCACCCGCTGGCCGCGGGCGACGAGGGCTTCCACGTTCCGCCGGACGCGCTCAAAGCGGTTCTTCTCGCCCGTCACCGCCTCGTAGGTCTCGTCGCTCCCGCCGTAAAGCGAGATGTCCACGGAGATCGGCTTCAGCTCCAGGAGCTGTTCGAGCCGCGCACCCTCCAGAAGATGCCCGTTGGAAAAGAGCCGGATCACGAACCGCCTGTCGCGGGCGTAGCGGGCGAGCTCGAAGAAATCCTTGCGGATGATCGCCTCGCCGCCGGTGAAGGTGATGTTCATGCAGCCCAGCGCGTAAAGCTCGTCAATGACCGCCTTGAACTCCGCCGTCGAAAGCTCCTCGCGGGCGGGCTGGTCCACGCAGTAGCAATGGAGGCATTCGTAGTTGCAGCGGTAGGTGAGTTCGAGCTGGGTCGTCACGAACCGGTTCGTGGCGACCAGCTTTTCGCGGATCTGGTCGAACGTGGAAATGGGCAAGACCTCTTAGCTGTCCAGAGTTTGCCAGAGGTCCGAGTCGAGGGCAAAGCGGAGGGTCCCGCCGGGCAGCGTTCCGAGGAGAGGTATGAGGGCATCCATGAGCGCGCCCGTTTCCGTTTTGGAACGGTCGGCGATCCCCTGCACCTGGGCGAGCAGCGCCGTGAGCCGTTCGGCGGGGGCCTGGGGCAGCAGTTCCGTGCCTGCCCCCTTTTCCAGCGTGACGAGCATCGCCACCGGGTGCCGCCCGGCGGTAAAGGGAATCCGGGGGTCGGAGCCGGAGAACGGCGTCCCCTCCACCATGAGCCCTTCCTTTTCCATCCTGAGAATCACGAGATCGTCGCCCAGCACCGGCCGTCCGCTGTCCAGTGCCCGGCGGGCGAGCGTGCTTTTCCCCGCGCCCGACGGCCCCACGGCCACCACCGCGCCGCCTGAGTTCCGCACAAAAGCAGAGGCGTGGACGACGAGCCCCCGGTGCTCCCAGGCGAGCCACTGGGTCACCAGGCGCAGGGCGTTTTCCAGCGCGTTGGCCGGGTTCCCGGCGGCAGGGGGCGGGGCGATCTCGATGCGGATGTTGCGGCCCGGAAACTCGATGTCGGCCCGGAACGCAGATGACGCGGCCGAGAAACCGTGCTCGCGCCGCGTGACCGTCACCTTGTAGGGGTCGCTGTAGTTCAGCGTCCGCCGTTCCAGCAGCATCATCCGGTAGGGGCGGCCCGTGGCGCCCTCCGGCCGGCCGGTGATCCGCGCCGCCGCCCCGGCGAGTTTCGGCGGCGCGGCGATGTCGAGCGGGTGTCCGGCCAGGGCGGGGCGGGCGGTGCCTGTCGCGTGGGCATCGGTCACTTGAGCAGCCGCTCCAGTCTGGCGGTGAGCACGCCGCCCAGCGCCGCAAAGAGGGAACTGGCCAGCCACAGCGGGGCCGTGGGGCCCCGGAAGGAGAGCTTGCCGCGCTCGCGGAGCACCACCCGGCCGATCACCGCCTCGCGGGGCCAGAGCCGGTCCAGCGCCTTACCGTTCCGCCCGGCCGTCCGCAAGTGGGGCTGCCCGTCCCTGAGCGTCCAGTAGAGGAAGTGGTGGACGACGAGGGGGCCGTCGCCAGAGAGAACGAGAATGTCGCCCGGCAGGAGCCGCCAGCGGCGGCGCACCCGCCGCACGGTCACGATGTCGCCGGGTTTCAGGAGCGGGGCCATCGAGTTTCCCGTCACGCGGAAGTTCACCTTGCCGCGCCGGGCGACCTCCTCGCGCAGGATTTCCCCCACCGCCTGCTGGAGCTGGGCGTTTTTCACCGGGTGATCTCCCTGACCAGTTTCTTGCCGAGAAGGTGGGCAAGGAAGCCCTCGACGTCGCGGCGGGCCTCCCCGGCCGTCACGTCGAACTCGGCCGTGAGCAGCGCGGCGAGTTCCTCCGCCGTCCGGGGCGCCTCAAGCTGCGCCCACAGGAACGTCCCCGCCGGGTTCAGCACGCGGAGCTGGCGCGCCAGCGGGTCCACGAGGATCGCTTCCCCGTCCACCTCCCGCCACGCGATCTCCCGGTTCTGCTGGTAGGCCGTCATGGCCCGCCAGTGTAGAACATGAACGGCGGGAGCGAAGGGGGAATCGGGATTCGCCTGCGGCGGGTGACGTATAGTCGAGGAAGTATTCCAGAGATTTCACCATACTCGAATGATTATTCGAATATATCCGAATAATTTTACGACCTTGCCTGACCCCTCTCCAGAAAACCGGAGAGGGGAACAGGAAAGGCATCTTTTCCCCTTTCTCATTCCTTCCCCCTCTCCACTTCAGGTGGAGAGGGGGCTGGGGTGAGGCGGTTTCCGGTCGCCCGGATCGCCTTCATGAACAGGCCGTCGGGCGGGGCCTCCACCCGGATGCGTTCGCCTTCGCCCTCCGAACCGGGCGGGGCGGGAAAGTCGAGCCGCCAGGCGTGGAGGTAGATCCGCTCGAACGGCCTCAGGCCGTCGGGCAGCCGCATCGTCGAGCCGTACCGCTCGTCCATCAGGATCGGGTGGCCCAGGTGCGCCAGGTGCGCCCGGATCTGGTGCGTCCTGCCCGTGTGCGGAAAGGCCATGACGAGCGAGCTGCGCTCCCCGCGGGAGAGCGTCCACACCTCGGTAAGCGCCGTGACGCCGCGGGTATCCACGCTCATCTTGATCCGTCCGGAGGTCGCCCGGTAGAGCGGCCCGTCAACCATCGTGTGCTCGAACCGGGGGCGGCTTTCCACCAGCGCGAGGTAGTATTTCCGCATCGTGCGCGAGCTTAAGTGAAGCTGGAACCACCGGGCCGCCTGCGGCGTCCGCGCCGCGATGAGGAGCCCCGTCGTGTCCAGGTCGAGCCGGTGGACGGGCGCCGGGGCGAACTCCGCCTCCGGGTATTTCACCTTCAGCCAGTTGACGACGCTCCAGGGGCCCTGTCCCGTGCCGCCCTGAACGGAGAGCCCGCCCGGCTTGTGGAGCGCGATCCAGCCGGGGGCCTCGCGGATCACCTGGGGCGCGGGCGCGGTCCACTCTTTTGTCTCGGGCGGCGGGGGCTTGGGGCGGACCAGTTTCGGCGGCTGCGGAAGCACCACCACCTCGCCCTCGCTCACGCGGTAGCTGTTCTCGCGCCGTGTTTTTCCCACCTGCACCATGCCGCTGCGGATCATCCGGTGGATGTTGCCGAGCGTCTCGTCCGGCAGGAGCTTCCGCACCAGCCGGTCCAGCCGCATCCCCGCCTCCGGGGCCCTCACGTCGAAGTAATGGTGCTTGGGCACGTACAAGACGGGGCGCTCTTAGCGCCTCGTCCCCACGGCAATCAACCAGAAGAAGAAGTCGTTGTCGGGCCACCACCGCCGGTTCTGGCGCCAGGGTTCCAGGTGGCTTTTCTCCCGGTCGATCTCGAACCCCGCCTGCGCGACGATGGCGCGCACCTCGTGGCTCGTGTGGCAGAAGACGCGGCCCCGCTGGGCGCGGCCGTCGCGGAGCCGCTGGTCCACGGCGTGGACCGTCTCGTCGAACCCCTGCGGGTGCCGCCGGTTGTAGAACTGGGCGTAGAGCTTTCCGCCGGGCCGGAGCACCCGGTACGCCTCGGCGAGGTAGTGCTCGGCGTCGGGCGGGTCCAGGTGAATGAGCACGTGCTGGAACATCACGGCGTCGAACGACTGGCCGGGGAAGACGCCAAGGTCCGGCTCCGGCAGTTCGTGAAAAAAGGCGTTCCGCACCCCCCAGAGCCGGTGTGACGCCCTCAGGCACATGGCCGGCGAGATGTCCGCCCCGTGGTACTCCTCCACCCACGGGGCGAGGTGCCGGGCGAGCCGCCCGATGCCGCAGCCGACTTCGAGGAGCCGCTGGGTGCCGTCCAGGTCGAGCGACTCCTTCACGAGCCGCGCCACCGGGAGCCCCTGCAAGTCCACCAGCCGCTCGTCCGGATACTGGCCGAACGGGTGGCCCGACACGGCGAGCCGCGCCCCCTCAGGCGTGCTGGCCATGTTCGACCAGAACTCGCGGTAGTTCTCGCCGAGCGCGGTCGAGAAGAACAGGGGCTGCGTGCCGGCCGTTTCGGGTTTCGGCTCCCCCTGCGGGCGCGATGTGTCGGGTCCGGCCATGACTGCCCTCAAGCGTACACCCGCCGGGGGCGGGGAGGGAAATGGGGGGTACTGATGCATTTGCATCAGGCAAATGAGCCATTTGGCGGATTGATGGACATTGCCGCTGCTTGTTACCGTACATTCCACTGGGCGTAGTTTCTGAAAGTCACCCGTTTGGGTCTTGATTAGAGGTTGCAGCCATGAGTGGAGCTGGAAACAGGAACCGGACGTTCGCCAAGTGGCTTCTGGACAAGAAGACCTGGTGGCTCCATTTCGCGGTCGTGGCCGGAATCAGCATCGTGGGGCTCGTCGCCCTGGGATCGTGGACCTACGAGGGGGCGCCGCCGATCGCCAACTTCGTCTCGCCCGCCGGGGAAACGGTGATTCCCGCCGAAAGGGTCGATCGCGGGAAGGAGATATTCCATCTCCGCGGACTGATGTCGTGGGGATCGTTCTGGGGCGACGGCGCGGAGCGGGGCCCCGACTTCACCGCCGACGCGCTGCACCGGACGGTGCTGGCGATGCGGACCTACTACGAGGACGAGATCAGCCGGGAGCGCGAGCTGACCGGTGCGGACCGGAACGCGATCAGGATGAGGGTGCAGCAGGAGATCCACGAGAACGGATATTCCCCGGAGGAAGACCTGATCCGCATCAACGACGCCCAGGTGTTCGCGCTGCGGGAGCTGGAAAAGCACTACACGCGGATGTTCACCGACTCCTCCTACTCCGAGGCGTTCACCTTTCCCAACTACATCTCCAGCCCGGACGACCTGCAGGCGCTGACGGCCTTTTTCTTCTGGGGAGGGTGGGTCTCCGGGGCCGACCGGCCGGGGGAGAACTTCAGCTACACGCACAACTGGCCCTACGACCCGGATGCCGGCAACCACCCGACCATGCCCACGGTCCTGTGGAGTTTCGTCTCGATCCTCGCGCTGTTCCTGGGGATCATGCTGGTTCTCTACATCTATGGCCAGATGAAGGAACTCCCCGGCGACCCGTTCAACGGGGCCAATGGCGGCACGCTCACCACGGTTGAGCTGGAGAAGGGCCACGACTTCGTCCGTCCCACCCAGAGATCCACGTACAAGTTCTTCGCCTTCGCCATGCTCCTGTTCCTGGTCCAGGTGCTGGCGGGCATCCTGAGCGCCGAGGATTTCCTCGAAGGCGGTCCGGGCATGACGGTCGTCAGCCTGTTCGGGCTTTCCATCCCCTTCAACGTCGTCCGGTCCTGGCACACGCTCCTTCAGATCTACTGGTTCTTCATGTGCTGGGTCGGGTACACGATCTTCTTCCTGCCCAAGCTCGCACCAGTGCCCAAAGGCCAGCGTTTCCTGATCGAACTCCTGTTCGCCCTTTGCGTGACCGTCGGCGCGGGCGCGTTTTTCGGGATCTATGCGGGCCAGATGGGCCTGATGAACGACACCCTGGCCTACTGGTTCGGGAGCCAGGGATGGGAGTTCATGGAGCTGGGGCGGTTCTGGCACATCCTGATGCTGGTGTCCTTTGTCCTGTGGATCGTGATCATCTTCCGGGGCGTCCGGCCCTGGATCTCGAAGCAGAACCTCTGGTCCGTTCCCGCCTGGCTCTTTTACGGCAGCGCGATCATGGTCCTGTTCCTATTTTTCGGGCTGGGGGCGACGGCGAGGACCAACTTCGCCATCTCCGACTACTGGCGCTGGATGACCGTCCACATGTGGGTCGAGGTCACCTTCGAGGTGTTCACCACCTGCATCGTCGGATACATGCTCGTCCAGATGGGGCTCATCAACCGCGCCATGGCCGAACGGGTCATCTTCCTGGCGGTCATGATGTTCCTCGTCACGGCGACGGTCGGCATCTCCCACAATTTCTACTGGATCGGCAAGCCGACGGGAATCATCGCCCTGGGCAGTGTCTTCTCGACGCTGCAGGTGCTGCCGCTGCTCCTCATCACCCTGGACGCCTGGCGGATGCGGAACGAGATCGTGCGCGCCGGAGCGAACCATGCCGGCGGCAGGCAGAAGTTCGTGATGGAAGGCGTGTGGAGATTCATCCTCGCCGTCAACTTCTGGAACATCATCGGGGCCGGCGTGTTCGGATCGCTCATCAACCTGCCCATCATCAACTACTACGAGCACTCGACCTACCTCACCGGAAACCACGCCCATGCCGCCATGTTCGGCGTGAAGGGGAACGTGGCGCTGGCGGGCATGCTGTTCTGCTGCCAGCACCTGTTTCCCAGGGCCTCGTGGAACGAGAAGCTCATCAACCGGTCCTTCTGGTCGCTCCAGCTGGGAATCGTGCTGATGATGACGCTGAACCTGTTCCCCATTGGGCTCTACCAGCTCGCGGCCGTGGTGGAGCACGGCCTGTGGTACGCCCGGACCAACGACTTCGTGACCGGGATGGTATGGCAGACCCTGGCTCACTTGCGAAAGATCGGCGGAACGCTGTTCCTGTTCGGGGGTGTCATTCCGATGGTCTGGTTCGTCCTGTCGAGGGCCGGGCGGCTGGTCCGCGAGGTGGATGTGGGGGCGGACGAGCGCGCGGTCTACGACAAGGAGTGGGCCGCCCACGAGGACGAGATCCTCCGGGCCATCGAGAAATAGCCCTTTCCCGCCGGGTACCTGTCATTCGTCATATCCAGCAAGACGGTTTTGCGTTGAAATCTCCCGGATGATGGCCGAAGGGCCGGGAGGGTTCCGCAGGACCGGACCTGAAATGCCTGAATCCCTGAACAGCCCCGGTGCGCGCCGGTGGGTGCTGGTGGCGGCCACCATCGCCATCGCCGCGGCCATTTTCGCCACCGACTGCCTGACGCCGCGGGGGCTGGCCGTGCCGGTGCTGTATATCATCCCGCTATTGCTGGCCTTCCAGGCCGGGGGCACGGCCGCCATGTTCGCGGTGACAGTGGCGGTCACGCTGCTGGCGGTCCTGGGCTATTTCCTCAAGCCCACGCTCGGCCACGAGTTCGACCAGTTCGCCATTTTCAACCGGATGATGTCGCTGACGGCGGTCTGGGCAACGGCGGCGGGGCTGTGGTTTTTCCGGCGGCTCCAGAAGCGGCTGGAGGACGCCCAGGCGTCGCTGGTGGAGCAGAAGGCTCTCGCCCACCTCGGCGAGATGGTCACGGTCGTCGCTCACGAGGTGCGGAACCCGCTCGCCGGAATCGGCGGCGCGATACAGATCATCGGCGGCCGCCTCCCGGAAGACAGCCGGGACCGGGCCGTGATCGGCGAGATCATGGACCGGCTCGCCAGCCTGAACGATACGGTCAATCACCTGCTGGTCTACGGCCGTCCCCGGCCGCCCAGCTTCCGGCGCATCGGGCTGCTGCCCCTTCTCAATGATTCGGGCGCCCTGCTGGACCGGGATCCCGCCTGCGGCGGGGTGAGTGTCCGCGTCTCCGGCGACGACGTGCGGCTGAACGCCGATCCCGACCTCCTCAGGGAAGCGGTCATGAACCTCCTTCTCAACGCGGCGCAGGCGATGAAGGGCCAGGGTTCCATCGCCATCGGCGTGGCCCGGAGCGGGGCGGCGGCGGAGATCACCATCAGGGACACGGGGCCGGGCATTCCGCCGGAGGCGAGGGAGCGGATCTTCGACCCGTTCTTCACGACCAAGAGCCGCGGGACCGGCCTCGGCCTGCCAATCACCCGCCGGGCGGTTCTGCTCCACGGCGGAACCATCAGCGCCGACTGCCCGCCCGGAGGCGGCACCGTGTTCAGGATCGTCCTGCCGGTGGGGTAGGGGTCATCAGCCCCCCCCGCTCACCACGCCCGTTCTGCAAGCTGCTCGAACAGCTCGCGGGTCATGGGGACGGGGTTGGTGCGGTGGGAGATGTCGGCCATCGCCCCCTCGGCCAGGAGGGCGCCGCTTCCCGGCGGCACATTCACGTCGCGCAGGCGTGAGGGCAGGTCCACCTCGCGGATCAGCGCCCCGATCCGCTGGACCGCCCGGAGCGAAAGCTCCTCCGGGCTTCCGTGCGGCACGCCGAGCGCCCGGCCCACGGCGGCATAGCGCGGGGCGCAGAACTCCGGGTTCAGTTCCAGGTTCATCCGCATCACATGGGGAAGCAGGATAGCATTCGCCGTGCCGTGGTGGACGCGGCAGTGCGCGCCCACGCTGTGGGCGAGCGCATGGACCGACCCCAGAAACGCGTTCGAGATCGCCTGACCGGCGAGATTCGAGGCGACAAGCATCGACATCCGGGCGTCGGGGTTCCCAGGCAGGTGGACCGCCTCGCGCAGGCTGCCCGAAATGAGCGAGACCGCATGGAGCGCCAGCGCGTCGGTGAGCGGCCCCGACGAGAGCGAATGGACCGCCTCGACCGCGTGGGTGAGGGCGTCCATGCCGGTGGCGGCGGTGAGCCGGGCCGGGAGCTTCAGCGTGAGCAGCGGGTCCAGGATCGCGGCGGCGGGGTAGAGGGCGTCGTCCCAGAAGACGAGCTTGGCCGCGCCGTCGCGGATCACCGCCGCGCAGGTCACTTCGCTGCCGGCGCCGGCCGTGGTGGGAATGCCGAGGTGCGGCGCGGCCGTCTTTCCCTTCATCGTCCCGGTGCCGATGAGCGGCCGCACGGAGCCTTCGGTTTTCAGGGCCGCGGCGACACCTTTCGCCGTGTCCATGACCGACCCGCCGCCCAGGCTCACGACACCATCGGCCGAGTGGCGGCGCGCCAGCTCGGTCGCCCGGTCGATGATTTCGACGCCGGTATCGGGCTCCACGTCGAGGAAGGTGCAGGCGTGCAGGGGGCCGAGCGCTTCGGCGAGTGTCCGGGCGGCGGCCTCAAGGCCCCGGTCGGAGACGAGAATGGCCTTGCGGATGCCGGTGTCGGCGGCGATTCTGGCGGCCTTTCCGGCCGAGCCCGCGCCGCCGAAGATCCGCGTCGGCAGCCAGGTCCTGAACCGGGCCTGGCCGCTTGCCAGGAGGGGGCCGCTCATCCGGCGCGCTGGTCCCTGCTGCCTTCCATGAGGTCGTGCACGGTCTTGAGGAGTTCGCGGGAGTCGAAGGGCTTCTTGATGACGGCGAGGTTCGGTTCGGGCTTGACGGGCGGGTCGATCATGGCGGTGATGAAGGCGACCGGGCAGTTGAGGCCGTGGCGCGTGCGGAGCTCCTTCAGCAGGTCCACGCCCGTGCGGTCCTGCATCATCACGTCCACGAGGCAGATGTCGAACGGTTTGGACTGCTCGAACACCTGCACCGCCTCCGCGGAGCTTTTCGCGGTAAAGACCCGGAACCCCTCGTGCTCCAGCAGCACCCGCTCCAGGCAGAGGATCTCGTCATCGTCGTCAATGAGGAGGGCGCGGGCGGCGTTCTCGCTGATCCGGGCCGGGGGCGGCGTCTGCTCGGTGATCTCCTCGCAGTAACTCTTCTGGGTGCTGATCCCGGCGGCCGTCCAGTCGGCCTCGATTTCGTGCCGGAACCGCTGGTTCTCCTCCTGGAGCTTCTTGTACTTCTCCGTCCCGCCGCCCAGCTCGATCACCTTCTGGTCGTGGGTATCAACGCTCCAGATGAACTCGTCGGTGTCCGAAATCCGGTCGAGCGACAGCTTCATGTGCGGATAGGAGGCATTCCCCAGCCGGAGCTGGAGCCGCGTCACCTCGGCCGGGCCGGCCTTGGGCGGGGTCCGTTCCCATTCGGGCCACTGGACCACGTCCTTCCAGCCGCTCTTTTTTTCGAGGCCCCTCAGTTCGAGGATGCCCAGCAGCCGTTCGGGGATGATCTTGGCCGGATAGGCCCGGGCCACATAGAGGTCTATGGCCTTCTTTAGAAGCGGGTAGGTGAGGTTCTTGAGTTTCAAACGGTTCGTTTGCCTGCTGCCTGTCGCGTTGCGTTATAAAGGAGAGGCTGTTCTTTCCCCAAAGCAGCACAAGAGCCTAACGGAGGCGGGGGCGGGCGGCAACGGTTATTCGCTTGGGAACCGGCTGAAACTTAAAATACATAAATATATCAGGCAGTTACGCCGAAAATACCCTTTTCGGGCCATGCCCGTGTAGGATAACCCCCTTAGAGATGATCCGGATCGAATTCATCGCCGGCCCCCGCAAGGGCGAACAGGTCGAGATGGACCGCGAGGCCGTCACCTTCGGGCGGCGGGCCTCCTGCGACATCGCCATTGACAACCCCTACGTGTCGGGCGAGCACGGCCAGCTCTACCGGTCGGGCGAAAAGCTCTACTTTTCGGACCTCGATTCGACCAACGGGACCGTCCTCACCCGGGACGGCAGGGACCGGCTGTTCAGGTCCGAACGGCTCGAAATCCTCCCCGGCGACATCCTGACCCTGGGGGGCGTCCAGTCGGACATGTCGTTCCGGGCATCGGTCCTCCTGCCGGAGACCGGCGGCGCGGACCCCGGCGACGACACCCGGACGGTGCTGTCGGTCCGCAAGGCCGAGGACCGCGCCACCGTGGACGGCCGGATCGGGCGCGACACGGCCGCCCTCGCGCAGGTCTACCGGCTGTGGCGGAAGCTGGAACAGGTCCGCCGCCCGGAGGAAGCCTGGGAGGCGGTGGCCGACGCCGCCGTGGCCGCCTTCGAGAAGGCCTCGCGGGTGACGATCCTGGTGAAGAACCGCCGCAAGCGGTTCGAGGCGGCCGTCTCGCGCACCCAGTCGGGCGCGGCGCCGCAGGAGCCCTTCATCCTCTCGCGCTCGCTGCTGGAGCAGATGGCCGCCCGCCGCGAATGCCTTCTGGTCGAGGACGTGCCGGCCCGGTTCCCCACGGCCGGGTCGGTGGCGGCGTCGAAGATACTGTCCTGCCTGTGCGCCCCGGTGATGAGCCAGGGCGAGTTCCGGGCGATCATCCAGATCGACAACAAGACCGAGGCGAGGGCGTTCGACGAGCGCGACCTGGACCTTCTCCTGGTGATCTCCGGCGTCACCTCGCGGGTGGTGGAAAACCTCGAACTGGTGGAGGAACTGAGGAAGAAGGCCGACAGGCTCGCCGAGGAGAACACCTACTGGCGCTCGCAGTTCGGCCGCTCGCTGGGGGACATCGTGGGAGGCTCTGTCCCCATGCAGGCGGTGTTCGAGAAGCTCCGCAAGGTGATCGGCACCGACACGACCGTGCTCATCGAGGGCGAGACGGGCACCGGCAAGGAACTGGTCGCCCGCGCCATCCACTACGGCGGCCCCAGGGCCGCGCAGGGGGAGTTCCGCGCCGTCAACTGCGCCGCGCTGGCCGAGACGCTGCTGGAGAGCGAGCTCTTTGGCCACGTCAAGGGCGCTTTCACCGGGGCCATGAACGACAAGAAGGGGCTGTTCGAGATCTGCGACGGAGGCACGCTGTTCCTGGACGAGGTGGGCGACATGCCGGCCGCGATGCAGGTGAAACTGCTCCGGGTGTTGCAGGAAGGCGAGTTCAGCCCGGTGGGCGCCACCGAAACCCGCAAGGCGGACGTGCGGATCGTGAGCGCGTCGAACAAGAACCTCGAAACGGAGGTGAAGGCGGGCCGGTTCCGCGAGGATCTTTTTTACCGCCTGAGCGTTTTCCCCGTGCGCGTGCCGCCGCTCCGGGAGCGGGGCGAGGACGCCGCGCTGCTCGCCGCGCATTTTCTCCGCAAGCTCGCCCGCGAGGGCGGCCGCCCGGCGCCCGTGCTCTCGGAAGCCGCCCGGCAGGCGATACTGGCCTACGGCTGGCCCGGCAACGTGCGCGAGCTGGAGAACGAGATGCAGCGGGCCGTCATCAACCTGGACGGCGGGACCGAGGTGGGGCCGGAGCACCTCTCGGAGCGCGTGACGGACGGCGGACCGGGCGGGGAGGGCGACGCCGACCGGGGCAACGGCACGCTGAAGGCGCTCCTTGAGCAGCGCGAGCGCGAGATCCTCCAGGAAACCCTGCTCGCCACCGGCGGCAACCGCACCCGCGCCGCCGAACTCCTCGGCTTCTCCCGCCAGGGCTTCATGAAGAAGATCGCCCGCTACGGGATCAGGTAGGGGGCTTCTGGAATACTATGATCCGGTTGGTATTGGTGCCCTTTGAATTGTTGTCCACGCCCCAGCAATTCGCTGTTTTGGTAAATTTCTGGTCATTAATGAGAACCAGAACCGGGCCCAGTCCAGCAGATATGCCACATGGCACGACTGCCTCTTCAAGGCGGACTTTTCCGCCTCTTACTTCGCCGACTTCAAATGCGACATAGCCGCCGGGCTTCAAGACACGACACACTTCTTTCAGGACGGCGGTCATGTTGTTCATCCAGTCAGCAAGTTTCCTGGACATGGTGATTGCGAGCGATTGAGCATCAATTCCCAAAAACCAGCAACGCAACCAGTTATCTCCGGCATAATCAACCACATCCAGAAAAGGCGGGGATGTCACGACTAGGGAAACCGATTCCGATGGGATATCCGGTGTATTGCTGGATTGCCCGGTTAACAGTAACGATCGTAATGATGCACTGGTGAGGCGCTCTAGATCAGTTCTGGTCAGATCCTTTTGCAGAGACTTTGTTTTTTTAAGTATGATTGCACTGATGTTACGCTCATCTGGGGACTGGTTTCGTTGAGAATTGATCTTGCGCTGGGTTTCAACCGAAACCGCCTGGTTAGGCGGCATGGTGTATACGGAAAAAAAACCGCGGGAGTGGCCGGTTAATCTGTTTATTGCAACCATCTGAATCCATCGGTCCACCTTATCCAGGGATTTATTCCCCGCCTTGTGCAGCAAGTAGTTTCGAAGGGCACAAATATGCTGCAATGTTCGGGGATGATAGAATACAAGCAAATCGTCAGGGATATCCTGTGGCGAATCGAAATCTATGGTGCGTAACCGTTTCTCAATATCATTTATATCCGGCGGTTCCAGTCTTGGTCTCACGATGACCTGACTTAGCGGGTTTACGTCGCATCCTGCCGGGGTTCTGCCCAGCAATGCGGCCTCGATTATGGTGGTCCCGCGCCCCATAAACGGGTCATAAACCATATCCTTTGGACTGGTCAGCCGCTCAATGAAAAAGCGCGGTAACTGCGGTTTGAAACAGGCGCGGTAAGAGATCTCATGAATTGAATGAGCAGCACGTTGCTTTGCAGTCCAGAATTCATTTATGTAATAACTGATATGAAATGTTTCGTTATTTGAAGCATTAACAATGGTGCTATTGGAATTGACTATTGTCTGTTTGCCAAACTCGCTGAAACGTGAAAGTTCGTCTTTCAGTAGGTTTGGAGATAACTGCGCGTCCACATGACCGGAATTGTGGGTATCAAAAAAATCGTGTTGAAGTGCTTTCATGGTTATAAATTACAAATCGGATATCAGCGTTAATGCCTTGCCCCGGGTTACTTTTGTTGTTGTACCCAGTTGATTTTGATTCCACCACTGCCGCACGGCTGAATGCGGTATTTCCCAATATGGGACGTCCGGAAAAGCTTCGATATCGGACACCAAAAATCCGGCAATATGGTCAAGCTTTTCAATGAAACCGGTTTCTACGAAGGCTCGTCCTGAGCCGACCATGTAGCTGGGACAAAAATAAATTCCCCCCTTGGAAATACTCCTCACTTCCCACTTGTGACCTTGGGCGTCAATCAAGTCGAACCCAGCTCCTTCAGACGGTGCAAGCTGCCCACCGACCTCTGCCGCGAGCCGTCTTTCAAGCAGGAAGGAGATACGCCTTCCGTCAGTAAAATATTCTCGCACATCTTTTTCATCGATTTTCAGGGCGAGGGCGAGTTCGCTAAGGTTCCACGAAATCAAACCTCTTGGTCGCATTGGGAACAACCCCACATCTGCCGCGCTAGCCCGCTCATTTTTATATCGGCAAGCAGGGCCTAATCAAGCATAAACATGAACTGGTTTCCGGTCCGCTTCGCCCCCATCCGTGCCTCGTGTCACGGCAGAATAACGGATTCTCAAATATTATTACAGAGGCGCGATGTGCGCCGTCGGCAGTCCGGGCCGCTGCCCGGCCAGAGGGAGAGCGAGTGAAGCAGAAGCCGCTATGGCCGGTGCTGGCCGGATGTTTGGCCGCCGCCCTCGTGGCGCCTGCTCCGGCAGTGCGGGCCGATCCGGCGACGGCCGCCCGCTTCGACCGGGAAACCGCCTACCGGACCATGGAGGGCGGCGAGGGCACGACGCTCATTCGCGGGGACTTTTCAGGGGCGGACGGACTCGACGACATCGTGGTGCTGGATGCGCTCTCGAACTCCTGGTGGCTTCACCAGGGCGACGGCCGCGACGGAGGCGGCATCCACGACGGCACGTTCACCCTCCGGTCCAGCGGCCCTCTGGGCGTCAACCTGGTCCGGTCCGCCGCGCCGGGGTTCCTCGACGGCGACGCTTTGCTCGATTTCGCCGTCGTCGGCTATTCGCCCGGTTCCCTCTCGGTCATGCTGAACGACGGGGAGGGCCATTTCCGCACCGGGCAGGTGATTGGCTTCCCGCCGGAGAGCGGCCCCGTCTCGGTCGCCGTCATCGGTGGCGGCCGCCCGGCCAGCGCGATCCTTGTCGCCATGTACGGTTTGGGCGAGGTCCACCATTTCGTTGCGGCCGGTTCCGGCCGGTTCGAGCCGCACCCCGTCCAGCCGGTCATCGGCGTGGGGCTGAAACCCCAGTTCCTGCTTGCCGAAGGGTTCGGCCCGGCTTCCGGCCACCCGCCCCCGCTGGACCTCAACCGGGACGGCAGGCCGGACGTGGTGACGGTGAACTACGGCGACGGCAGCGTATCGGTCCTGCTCGGATGCGGGGCCGCCGTCCCCCCGCCGGGTTGTCTCCCGCGGAACCTCGCCGGGACGTTCTCCGCCCCGCGGCACGAGGTGGTCTCGCTGCCCGGCGGCACCGTCTCCACCGGGGGCGCGGGCACCGGGATCCGGTCGGCGGCGGCCGGGGATTTCAACGGGGACGGGGCCGACGACCTCGCCATCATCGAGTATTCGGCCACGGGTTGCACGGTCCACACGCTGCTGGGCAGGGGCGACGGAACCTTCCGGCCGGGCCCCGGGTCATCCGTGCCGACGGAGACGGACAGCCGGGCGGGGATCGTGCCCTCCGGGTCGGGGCCATTCATCGCCGCGGGGCACTTCAACACCGACGGCATTCCCGACCTCGTCTTCCCCATCGGGGGGAACGGCGATTTCGCCATCATCATGCTGGGACAGGGGGCGGACGGGGTTCCCACGGGCTTGTTCGCTCCGGCGGCGGCGCTGGTGACCAGCGGCCCCGCCTGGAACGTGGCCGCCTCGGATGTGAACGGCGACGGGATCTGGGACATCTACCTGTCGCTCGTCTCCAGCCCCGGCGCGCAGCTCTCCGTGTTCGTCAGCAGGTAGGAGGGGCCGCGCCGCCCCCTACTCCACCAGCATCGCGCCGCCGGTCCTTCTGGCCCGTTCCTCCTCCAGAAGGATCACGGCCGGCTTGAACAGCAGGGCGGAGGTGACGCAGGTGATCTCGCCGATGATGGCGATCCACCCGAAGTTCTGCATCGCCTGGTTGAGCGAGAGCGTCATCATCGCGTAGCCGATGATCGTCGTCCCGGCGCAGAGCAGCACCGCTCCGCCCGTGGAGTGGAGCGTCTTCTCGATGGAGCCGGGGCCCTCCAGCGCGTACCGCTTGAACACGTTGATGTGGTAGTCCACGCCGATCCCGATCGTGATCGGGATGACGACGAAGTTGAAGAAGTTGATCTTGAGATCCCAGATTCCCATGCAGCCCACCAGCAGCAGGATGCCGTAGAGCAGGAAAAAGAGGATGAAGACGGTCTTCTTCAGGCCCCCGAAGCTGACGAAGATGATGCCGAAGACGCCCATGAGGCACATCGCCGTGGCGACCGGCCCGTCCCGGCTGATGGCGGCCAGCATGTCGGCGAACAGCATCGCGTCGCCGGAGGTATGGACCGTCTTGCCGTTTTCCAGCGTGTAGCTCTCGATCTCCGAGGCGAACCGGAGCAGGTTCCGGCCGTTCGACAGCGACACGTCAGGCTTGGGCTGGATCAGCACCACCTTGTCGAAGGTGCCGTCACGCTCGGTAAACCGCTTGCGGATGTTCTCCGGCAGGTCGGCGATGGTGACGGGCCGGATGTCGAACGCCTCGCGGAACTCGTCCAGACGCTTGCGGTGCTTTTCCGACAGCCAGCCCATCGGCTGCCGCTCGACCATCTCGCGGATATCGCTGATGATGCGGATCTTCTCCTCCTGGTTTTCGGGAAGCTGCGTGAAGATCGAGTGGGCCCCGGTGATGGTCGAGCCCGGAGGGCCGGCCGCTTCCAGCTCGTCCCGCCTGGCGTTGGCCGCCTCCACCAGCATGGCGGCCTCCTCGGCGCTGTCCACCAGAAAGACCGACCCGCCGCCGCCGCCCTCCAGCTTCATGTCCCAGGTGAGGCGGCGGAAGTGGACGTAGGTCGCGTTGGGGTCGTCGCGGCTCCTCAGCTTCGAGAAGTTGTACTCGAACGGATCCTTCAGGAAGATCCAGACGAAGAACATGCTGATGACCGTCAGGGCGCCGCACGCGGCGATGATGGCGCGGGGGGCCTTCACGACGGCCTGCGCGATCCAGGCCGAGCCGAGCCGCCCCTCGTGGTCTGTCTGCCTCCGGCCCGGCGCGACCATCGGCCGCCACCGCTCGGTGAGAGTGATGAGGGCGGGGATGATCGTGTAGGAGGCGAGCCAGCAGAACACCATGCCGAGGCCGCCCATGAAGCCGAACTGGGAGAAACCCTTGAACGAGGTGAAGATGAGCACGCCGTAGGCGGCCGCCGTGGCGGCCGCGGCCGTCTGGGTCGCCTCGAAGGTGTTTTCGGCGGCGCTGACAATGGCATCTTCGGGGACAAGACCGCGCTCGCGTTCCTCGAAATACCTCGCCATGAGGATCAGACTGAAGTTGATCCCGTTGCCGATGATGATGCTGGCCAGGAACGCCGTCTGCTGGTTCAGGTAGCCGATCTGGAACCAGCTCACGGCGAACGTCCAGCAGATCGCCGCCAGCACCGCGACGGTCATGAACACCACCGGCCGGAACCGCCGGTAGTAGAGCAGGATCAGGGCGAAGCAGAGCAGGATCGTGAGCGCCGCCGTGCGCACGGTGTCGGTGACGACGGCCGTGACCTCGTAGTTCGACCGGGCGATGGAGCCGGTGAGGCCCACCTCCATCAGCGGGTTGTAGTTCTTCGCGGGGGCGAGGCCGTCAATGATCCCCTGGATGGTCTTCAGCAGCCGGCCGGAGCCGCCGAAGTCGAGCCCGCTCCCCAGGGCCGTCACCTGGAGCGCGACGACCGAGTTGGGGCCGAGTTCCCGGCCGTCGGGCAGGACCGCGCCATTGCCGTTGGTGAAGTAGCCGTCCGTGTACATGGACTGCTTCTTCTCCCGGTCGCCGTACTTTTCCTCGATGTCGGCCAGGTCGAAGCCGGGGTCTTCCAGCAGGTCTTTCACCGCGACGGGAGAGTTCTTCACCCGCTCGAACCGGAGCTTGATGTCCAGCCGGTCCTGGATCTCCGCGAGATCCTCGGTGTCCATGAACAGGTATTTGTACTTGCGGTAGAACTCGTGGTCCTCGGTGTTCTGGTAGACCACCTGCCGGATCAGGGTGCCCTCCAGGGGCTTCAGCTTCCCGGCGATGTCGCCGGCGAGCCGCTTGGAATCCTCGAAGCAGCCTGGATCCTTCTTCGTCTCGCAGTAGATGACGACGAGGAGCCCGCGCTCGCTGCCGTACCGCTCGCCGAGCTTTTTCAGGTTCTGCACCGAGCGGTCGGTCTCGGGCAGCAGCGAGGCGAAATCGGTCCGCACGTTGGTCACGAGCCGGTAGGCGAACACGGCCGACAGGGTGGTGATCGCCGCGATGACGAGAAGCGTTTGTACGGGGTTCCGGGCGGTGAGGCGGGTCCAGCGGACGACGGCGTCGCGCAGGCGGGCCGAGAGGGGGTTGCCGGTGCCGGGAGGCGGACCGGGCTGGGAACCGCCGGACTGCGCCGCCGGACGTGCCTTGGACTTTCGGCTCATGCGGGCTGCTGCTCGCTCCTGTCTTCGTCAGCGAAGGGCAGGCGCTACTTGAGCCCCCGCCGCTCCCTTACCAGTTTCAGGGCCTTCTGGAACTCAAGGTTCCACTCGGGCGAATCCTCGCTGATGTTCTTGATCCGGTTGCGCGCCTCTCGCTCCAGGTCGTCGTCGTTTACCAGGTTCTCGCGGAACACCTGGATGATCTTGCGGCGGAGCAGGTTGTCGGCGGCGAACACCTCCTCGACGCTCTCGTTGATCATGAACGATTCGATGATCTGGTTCGCCAGCCAGAAGAACGAGTCGTCGCCCGTGGGGAAGTTCGTCTCCTCGGCAAGCTGTTTCTTGATCTTGCCGAACTCCTGGTAGGGGAGGTGGTGCTTCTCCATGTGGTCGCGGACGGCATTGAGCAGGATGTTTTCCTGCCGCAGGTATTCGTCCAGCACCGACTTGATGTCCAGTTCGACCTCGTCGAGCCGGGACCGGTTGATTTCGATGTCGCCGTCGGCGACAAGGGTGGCCACGATCTTGGTGGCGATGGCGGGTATACGGGATCGGTAGAGTCGCATGGGTCGCTGTCCTCCCGGCGGCCCGGTCGGTCGGGCCACGCCGGCCCTCGCCAGCAGCTCAGGAACGACCGTCCCGGAAGAACCTATATATAGGCAGCAGGGGCAGGTGTCAAAAATATATCTCTGCCGCCCGCCCGGCTTGCCCAACCGGCGGTTGGCGATGACAATACCGCCTTCCGGCGTTCCGGATTAACGAGGAAACCCGACTTTTCCCATGCTGAAGACCAGTAAAAAGTGGCGGATACCGACCCGCTGGTGCCCTTACTGTGGCGCCGACGTGGAGGTGGTCGTCCTGCTGGAGCGCGGCGACGAGCTGACCCACTGCACCCTGTGCAACCGGGCGATTGCGCCCGACGTGAAGCCGGGCGAGCGGCGGGAGCCGCCCGCCGCCGGTGCGTCCCGGACCGGTGACGACCTGAGCGCCGATGACTGGGAAAGGCTCCTCTCCGACGTGCCCTCGAAAAAGACCGATCTGCCGGCCGAACTCGAAAGCGCCTTCGTCGAGGCCCCGGCCGCCGGGGCGGCGAAAGCCCGCGGCGCGGAGGTGGGGTTCCTCGAAACGGTGGTCGTGGCCGACGACTCCACCACCATCCGTGCGGAGATCGAGGAGGTGTTCCGTTCCCGCGGTTTTGCCCGCGACGTGATCTGCTTCGAGAACGGCCGCGAACTGATCCAGGGCTATGTCCAGATCAAGGAGGCCGGGGGCGACATCGGCCTTGTCGTGCTGGACCTGGAAATGCCGGTGATGAACGGCCTTGTCGCCGCGCAGACGCTCCGGCAGGTGGAAAAGCAGAAGAAATACGATCCGGCGATGATCCTGTTCTTCTCCGGGCGCAGGCGTGATCCCAAGCTCGATGCCGCGCTCCAGAAGTTCCGGCCGTCGATGTACATCGGCAAGGGAGACGCCGACCAGCGGACGCTCCGCAGCCGGCTGTCCCGGATCGTTGACCTGCTCAGGGAGGAACTGAAGTGACGGGCGGCGGACCGGACGGCAAGAAAGGCGGCCAGACCGGCAGTCAGTCCGGCGGCGGCAAGCCGCCGGACGGGGGCAGCTCTGGCGGGGACACGCTCCGCGAGGACAAGCCGCTGGAGGGCGAGGGCGGCCCCGTGCGGGTGAGCGGCCGCATCCAGGAGCCCGACAGCTCCCGGCCGCCGCTCACCCGGCTGCTGGAGCGCGAGGTGATCGTGCTGGCCAACGGCATCTCCTACCGGGGGATACTCAGCGGCCTCGGCGAGCACTCCCTCATCATCCGCATGGCGTCCGGTCCGAAGGAGATACCCTTCAACCGGATCAACAGGGTCCATACGCCGGACGACGTGCCGCACCTCGATGCGGACGCGGCGCCCTCGAAGGGGTTTTTCGGGAACCCGGAGGGGCCCCCCGGCGGCGACGAAGGGGACGGGGAGTAACGGCTCATGCCGGAAGTGATTCTCGCCATCGACCAGGGCACGACCGGCACGGCCGCCATGGCCGTGAACGAGAAGCTGGAGGTGATCGCCCACGCCGACCGCGAGTTCACCCAGCACTACCCGCAACCGGGCTGGGTCGAGCACGACGCCTCGGAGATCTGGGCCGTCACCCTGTCGGTGGTCGAGCAGGTGGTGTCGGCCTGCCGCTCGAAGGGGCTCTCGGTGGCCGGCATCGGCATCACCAACCAGCGGGAAACGACCGTGCTCTGGGACCGCTCGACGCTGGAACCCGTGGGCCGGGCGATCGTCTGGCAGGACCGCCGCACGGCGGACGAATGCCGCAGGCTGAAAAAGCGCGGCATCGAGAAGGCGATCCGCAGGAAGACCGGCCTTCTCCTCGATCCCTACTTCTGCGCGACCAAGCTCCACTGGCTGTTCCACAACGATCCGCAGGTCCGGCGGCGCGCCCGTGACGGCAAGCTAGCCTTCGGCACCATCGAGAGCTGGCTCATCGCCAAACTGACGGGCGGCCGCACCCATGTGACCGACGCCACGAACGCCTCGCGCACGCTGCTCTACAACCTGCACACGGGCGCCTGGGACCGGGATCTCCTCAAGGTGTTCGGCGTGCCGGAGGCCATCCTGCCGGAGATCGTCCCCAACGCCGGCGTCATGGGCAAGACCCGCGACGTGGGCATCCTGCCCGACGGGACGCCCATCGGCGGCGCGGCCGGCGACCAGCAGGCGGCCCTGGTGGGGCAGGCCTGCTTTTCGCCCGGCATGGCCAAGTGCACCTACGGCACCGGGGCGTTCGTGCTGATGAACGTGGGTAAAAAGCCCGTCCCGTCGCGCAACCAGCTTCTCACCACCGTCGCCCTCGACCTGCACGGCACGCGGACCTTCGCCCTCGAAGGCAGCTCCTTCATCGCGGGAGCCGCCGTCCAGTGGCTCCGCGACGGCCCCGGCCTCATCCGCTCGGCCACGGAGATCGAACCCCTCGCCCGCGAGGTGCCCGACACCGGGGGCGTGCAGTTCGTCCCGGCGCTCACCGGGCTTGGCGCGCCCGTCTGGAACCCCGACGCCCGCGGCCTGTTTGCCGGCCTCACGCGGGGGACCACGCGGGCGCACCTCGCCCGCGCCGTGCTGGAGGGTGTCGCCTTCCAGATCGTGGACCTGCTGGAGGCGATGGCCGCCGACAGCGGCGGGAAACGGATCCGGGAACTGCGCGTTGACGGCGGGGCGTCGCAGAACGACCTCCTGATGCAGTTTCAGAGCGACTTCCTCGGCCAGGCCGTCGTGCGCCCCCACCAGACGGAAACCACCATTGTCGGCGCGGCGTTCCTCGGCGGGCTCGGCGTGGGCTACTGGAAGAACACCGGACAGATCGAGTCCGTCTGGTCCGAGGAGGCCCGCTTCAGGCCGGAGATCGGCGGGGCCGAGCGCAAGAAGCGCGTCGCCGCCTGGCGCCGCTGGCGCGACTGCGCGTGAGTTCACGGGCTTTTCTTGGCGGCTGAAACCGGTTATTCCGTCCGGCCGGACGGATCAAGACCCTTGCTTCACTACTTCCGCGACTTCAAGAGACTCACGCTGAAACAGATCGTCCTGATCTGGATCGTGGCGATCATCGTGCTCTGGACGGGCGGCTTCGTGCTGCGGGCGTTCCGGCCCGATCATGTCCTCTTTATCCTCACCATCGTGATGATGGGCTCGCTGGCCCTCGGCCGGACGAAGGCCCGGCTGTTCCTGCGCGACTGGACGCCGTATTTCCTGTTCTGGCTGGGCTACGACATGCTGCGCGGCGTCGCCGACCAGATGCGCCGCATCAACATCGAGGAAGTGGTCGTCTGGGAGCGGGCGGCCGTCGGCTGGATCACCCGCTGGATTTCCGGCCCCGCCTCCCCCTCGCTCGCCGCGGCGGCCCAGCGGGTCAGCCCGGTGAACGACCACCTGTGCGGCGCCTATGCCAGCGCGCCCCAATGCTGCGAGAGCACCGAGGCGATGATCGAGTGCAAGCTGGGGCTCGTCGTCCACCAGAGCCAGTGGCAGGGGTTCCTCCAGGGGGACATCCCGCCCTTCGCCATGCAGGCGTGGAAGCTCGTCAACGACGGCACGCTGCTGGTGAAGGTGCTCGACGTGTTCACCGGGACGGCCTACGCGGTCCACTTCTTCATGCCGTGGATCGTCGGGTTCATCTTCTGGGGCTGGCGCAAGGACCGGGAGCTGTTCTTCCGCTTCACCTACACGCTGGCGATCCTGAACCTGATGGGCCTTGTCACCTACGCGCTGCTGCCGGCCGCGCCGCCCTGGTACGTCCTCAAGTACGGCTTCGCCCAGCCGGAGATCGAGCACCACGTCATCGGCGGGGCGGCGGGGCTCGCCAAGCTGGACAAGCTGCTCGGCATCAACTTCTTCGGGCTCGTCTGGGGGACGCTGAACCCCAACCGGTTCGCCGCGGTCCCCTCGCTCCACGGGGGCCACTCGCTCACCTGCGCGATCTTCTGCGCCTGGGGCTTCAGGGAACTGAAGGTCTGGCAGCGGTCGCTTTTTTTCCTCTATCCGGCGGTCATGTGGTTCGCGGCCGTTTACCTGAACCACCACTACGTGATCGACCTCCTGTGGGCCACGGGCTACATCGCCGTCGGCATCTTCCTCGTCCAGAAGGTGATCTATCCCTACTGGATCGCGAAATACCTCATGGACACGGGCGAGGAGGCCGAGGCCGGCGAGGGGCCGCCCGGAAAGCCGCCGGAGATCGCCGGGAACGACCCGTCAATCTGACAGGCTGTTCTGGCAGGCCGGACTGAAAACCGGACTGAAGGCGCAGGCCTGACGGCGCGGGGCTTCGCGGCCTGCCCGGTGTCTACTGGATGTTCAGCAGTTCCTTGACGGTACTGAGAACCTGGGCGGCCTGGATCGGCTTGGTGATGTAGGTGTTCGCGCCCAGGGTGAGCGCCTTCTGGCGGTCCTCGGCAGCCCCCTCGGTGGAGATCACGACGATCGGTATGCTGCCGTGGGTGGCATCCTTGCGGATCAGGGTGATGAGCTTGATGCCGTCCATGACGGGCATGTTGATGTCGGTGAGCACCAGGTCGAACTTCCGCTCGGACATTTTCTTCAGCGCGTCCACGCCGTCACCGGCCTCGATGATGTCGAGGGTGCGGATGCGCTTGAGCGCGAAGATGATGAGTTGCCGCATGGTCGGCGAGTCCTCGACCACCAGCACACTGAAGTTCTCCATCTCCCGGTCCGGTTCCTTTCCCTACTTGCTGAGGAGGTTGATGAAGCCCTGGATCGTGTTGAGCTTGCGCTCCGACTCCGAATAGAGCTTCGACGAGAAAATGGCCGTGGCCGCATGGCCAGCCAGCAGGGTGAACAGCTCGTAGTCCACGTTGGCGAAATGGGTTTTCTGCTGGAGCAGCCGGAAAATCGCTATCACCCCGATCAGCTTGTCCTTGATGGTGAGCGGAATGACGACGATCGGGTTTTCCGGGTCGAGCTTCTGGTCCTTCGGGATCTCCCTGACGAAGTAGTTCTCCCGGGAGGTCGCCACCTGTCCGATGGTCCCCTGGCCGGAAGGAACGGCCTTCAGGCTCGTCACCTCGCACCCCTCGCTGGCCACCGGCTCCAGCTGGTTCGTCTTCTCGTCCAGCAGGTAGACGGCGAACATCTCGGCGCCGATCAGGTTGATGACGATTTCGAGGACGATCTGGAGGACTTCCTTGAAGTCGAGCGTCGAGTGGAGCTGGTAGCTGGAGATATAGAGGTTGGCGAGGTTGTTGTTCTCCTCCTCGATATCCACGTAGCGGCTGGCGAAATCCTGGTTCTCCGCCTCGATCTCCCTGAACCGCTGGACCAGCTCCTCCTTTTCCTTGCGGAGCCGCTGGATCTCGTCCATGAGCTGCCGGGCCTCGGCGGAAAGGGGCTCGGCGCTCTCGCCGATCCGGGTGCGGGACTGTTCCAGGTCGAGGATACGCAGGCGCAGCCGCTCGTTCTCGCCCAGCAGTTCCTGGGCGAAGTCGGCGCTCCGCTTGAACATCGTCAGGAACTCTTCCCGCTTCGATAGGCTGTCGTCCGGATTGCTCATAACGTGGTGTTTCGTCTGGGTTTATGCCCTGAAGGCCGGGGCGCGGTCAACTACTCCGTCAACTACTCCGAAGACTTTGGCCTGCCGGGAATGGCCAGCGCCCTGAGCGCCGCCGGTATCTGGTCGAGCGGCACCACCGCGTCGGTCTTGCCGGTCCGGGCGGCCTCCCGCGGCATGCCGTAGACCACCGCCGTCGTTTCCGATTCGGCGATGACCGGGGAACCGGCGTCGTGGAGCGCCGCCGCCCCCTTCGCACCGTCGTTCCCCATTCCGGTCAGCACGATGCCCGCCGCCCGCCCGCCGGCGCAAATCCTTGCAGCCGAGAGGAACAGCCGGTCCACGTTCGGCACAAACCCCTGGCTCCCCTCTGGAGCGGCGATCTCCGTCCGGTAGCCCCTTGCCCCGGCGCGGTGGACGAGGATGTCCGATCCGCCCGGCGCCACCCGGAAGCTGCCGGGCCGCAGCGTTTCGCCGTCCGTCCCCTCAGCCACGTCCATGCCGGTGAGCCGGCCGAGCCGTTCGGCGAAATGGCGCGTGAAACCGGGGGGCATGTGCTGGGCGATCACGACCGGCGCGGTGATCTCGGGCGGCCAGTTCTGGAGCACCTGCTGGATGGCGCTGGGCCCGCCGGTGGAGGCGCCGATGACGACCAGTTCGACCGGTCCCGTCCGTTCGGCGCGGCCCGCCGGAGCCCGGACGCGCACGGGCGGCGGTTCGGGGAAACGCGGAACGGCCACTCCCGGCGGAACGCGCCGCGGGACACGAAGCTCGGCGCCGGGGAAGCGGACCTTCTCCATCCTCACTTCGGCGATGTTCTCGATCTTGTAGATCAGCTCGTCGATGATGGACGTGACCGATGACGCCTTCTTCGCCTCCGGCTTGCCAATGAAATCAACCGCGCCCAGTTCCAGGGCGCGGAAGACGCTGCGGTCCTCCTTGCGGCTGCTCACCACGATCACCGGAACCGGGTTCGACTGCATCACGATCCGGAGGAACGTGAAACCGTCCATGATCGGCATTTCGAGGTCCAGGGTAACGATGTCGGGCTTGAGCTGTAGCGCCTTCTTCAGGGCGTCCTCGCCGTTGCGGGCCGCGCCCACGACCTCCAGCGATTCGCGGGCCGACAGGTGCTCGGTGAGGAGCTGGCGGTTGTACGAGGAGTCGTCAACGATCAGAACCCGCACCTTCCGGGGCAGGGACCGGACGGGGGAAGCAGTGCGTACCCTCATGCTCCGGCCTCCTTCGGCGGCCGCTGGTACACCATGTCGGTCGCCAGGTGCCGGAGCTGGAACCGGGTGGAGAGGTTCAGGAGCGACTCGGAGTGGCCGAGCAGGAGGAAGCCGCCGGGAACGAGCTTCTCGTGGAACAGGTCGATCACGCCGCGCTTTCTGGCGGCATCGAAATAGATCAGCACGTTGCGGCACAGGATCACGTCCACATCCATCAGAAACGCCAGTTTCGACCGGTCGAGCAGGTTTGCCGCGCCGAAGGTGACGGGGCGGCGAACCTCGTCGGTGATGCGGAACCGGCCGTCCGGGTACCGCTCGATGTAGCGGTCCATGCGTCCTTCCGGAACGCCGCGGAGCGAATGTTCCGTGTAAATGCCCGTGCGCGCCTTCGCCAGCACCCGCTGGTTGATGTCGGTCCCGATGATCTCGGTCTCCCATCCGGCTAGCAGGGGATGTTCGAGCATCAGGATGGACAGCGTGTAGGGCTCCTCCCCGCTGGAACACCCGGCGCTCCAGAGCCGGAGCCGCCGCTCGCCGCGCCGTTTCTTCTGCTCCACCAGCTCCGGGATCACCTCCCCGGTGAGGGCGTCGAGCTGGTAGGCCTCGCGGAAGAAGTAGGTCTCGTTGGTCGTCAGGAGCTCGACCATCTCGTCCAGTTCGGCGGCTGCCTTGGGGTCGTAGCGCAGGAACTGGGCATAGGACCGGTAATCCTTCATCTGCCGGAGTTCGAGCCGCCGGTAGAGCCGCCGCTCCAGCAGGAACTTCATCTGCTCGTCGAAATAGAGTCCCACCCGGGCGACGAGGAAGTCCCTGATCAGGCGGAACTCCTCGTCCGACATCTTCGGGCTGGTGTCGAGGGGGCTCATGGGCGTTTGGGGGCGATGCGGTCCAGCGCGAACCGGATGGCCCGGTGGACGAGGGCGTCGGTTTCGCTGCGGAGCCGGTCGAGCAGGGCCGGGCGCGCCTGTTCGCCCGCGTGCAGCGCGTATACCTGGGCCGCCTTGCTGCGGACATCCCAGTGGTCGTGACGGAGCAGCCGTTCGAGTGTGGCGCCGATGCCGGGGGTGCGGGGGGCGGCGGCCAGCGCCTCCAGTGCGGCCAGCACCACGTCAACCTCGGCGCTCGTCAGCAGCGGCAGGGCCGTCTCGGCCAGCAGGGCCGGGTTGCGGCGTTCGATCGCCCTTAGCGATTCGGCGACGAGCGGCGGCGCGAGGTCGGGCTGGCCGAGGAGCCGGATCACCGGTTCCAGGGCGCCGGTTTCCGGCCGCATGCCCAGGCTACGCACCGCGCCCACCTGGACCCAGATGTCGATGTCATTCAGGGCGGCGTCCAGCACCTGCACCACCCGGCTGTGCGGCACCTTGCCGATCACATCCACCACCGTCCGCCGGACCTCGGCCGACTCGTCGGCCAGCAGCGGGGCGATATAGTCGAACGCGCCGTCGAGCGCGTGGGGATTGAGGGCCTCGACGGCCGCCTGCCGCACGGAGGGCTCGGCGTCCTTGAGCAGCCGGTAGAGGGCCGTCTTCGCCCCCGGCGTTCCGGCGGCCGCGAGCGCGGTCGCCGCCGCGGCGCGGGTGCGTGCCTCGTCCGCCCCGGAGTGGGGGAGCACGGCGCGGGAGACGGCGTCCATGTCCACTGACGCCATCCGCTGAAGGGCCAGCGCCGCCGCCAGCCGCACGTCCGGGTAGGAGTGGGCAAGCAGCACCGCCAGGTCGGTGACGGCCTCCACGGCCCCCAGGTCCCCCAGGGCGCGGGCCGCATTGGCGATGAGGTGTCCGTATCCCGAATCGAGGGCCGCCATCAGCCGGTCGGCGGCCGCCCCCACCTGGGCCGTGCCGAACGCCTTGGCGAGGAGCGAGCGTTCCCGGTCGTTGGCCTGGTCCCAGGTCTCCAGCATGAGCGGTCCGAACCGGTGGGCCAGCCGGGCGAGGGCGATGGCGGCGAGGTCCGAAAGGTCGTCGTCCTCTGCCAGCGCGATGAGATGGGACACGGCCGCCGGGCTCGGCATCAGGCCGAGCACGTCCACCGTGGCGCGGCGGAGCGTCACGTCCTCGGACGATACCGCCAGTGCGAGCCGCGTGACCGAATCGGGCGTGGCCTTCGGCTGGAGCATCCCCAGCACCCGCGGCACCAGTTCGGGAAAATTCTGCACCAGTTCGCTCAGGGCCAGCGTCGCCATCTCCCTCGACGACCGGGCCTGGTCCAGCACGCCCCCGGCGACGATCTCCCAGGCCTCCGGCTGGCGTCCGCTGCGGAGGGCGCGGAACACGCCGGGGCGGAGCACAAGCTGGCCCGCGAGCCGTGCCAGCACCTCCACCGGTATCCGTGCGTCATGGGCGGCAAGCGCTTCCAGCGCGGCGAACCGCAGCGGGATGTCGTCCTTGTCCAGCAGGCCGATCAGCACCCGGTCCACGGCCGGGTCGTCGAACAGCCCCAGCCGCTCGACGGCGACCATGCGGACGTTCTCGTCCCGGTCGCCGATGCGGGCGATGAGTGCCGGGATGGCGGCCGGGGCGCGGATATCCCCCAGCACGTTGGCGGCGAAGATGCGGACGTCGGGGTCCATGTCCTCCAGCTTGAGGATCAGCACCGGCACGGCCCGGTCGCCCATGGCCGCCAGCAGTTCGGCGGCGGCGTTCCGGCGGCCCACGTTTTCCGGGTCGGCGAGCGCGGAGATCAGTTCGGGAATGAGCGCGGAGACATCCGGGTAGGTGCAGCCGGCCTCGATGGCCGCCTTGCGGACCCGCCACTCGGGATCGGCCAGCCCCGCGATGATGAGGGCGAGCGAGCGCGGGGAGCCGCCCGAACGGGCAAGGTTCTCCAGCTTCGCCTCGATGGCGGAATCCGCTTCGCTCATCCCGTTCCCCTCCCGGCCCTGCCGGGAACCGTCCGCTACGCCGTCCGCCCGCCGGCCACCCGGCTGATGTATTCCTGGATGGCGGCCTCCAGGTAGTCGCTCCGCCGGCGCACGGCTTCCGGCACGCGCTGGTTGTATAGCTCGCGGGCCTCGGTGAACTGGCGTTCCAGGAAATCCCTGATGTTGCTGGTGCGGAGTCCCTCGGCGAGCAGCTCCTCGCTGTAGAGGGCGATGTCGCTCACGATGATCCGGGCGAGCCGCCGGGCGTGCTCGTGCGCCGCCGGCGAGGCGGGGTCGCCGACGGGATTTTCCTCCGGGCTCTTGAGGATGTTCTCCTGCATTTCGGTGAGCCTGGGCACCGGCGCCTCCTCCGTCACCGCCTGCATGGCGTCGGCCGGGGCGGCGGGGCGGGCGTCGTCGTGGACCTGGAGGTTGTAGAGCAGCTTGTTGATCTTCGGCACCAGCATGTCGTGGACGTGGTGCTTCTCCAGATAGTCGTCGGCCCCGTAGAGCTGCGCCGGAGCCCGCTTGTAGCGGGTGTGGTTGTAGATCGAGGCGAGCAGGATGATCCGGGGCTTGCCCTGGATGTCGTCGGCCCGCAGGCGGGAGGAAATCTCGAACCCCAGCAGGCCGGGCAGGGCGACGTCGGCGACGATCACCTGCACGGGCGAGCTGCGGAGGATGCCGATGGCCGAGGGGCCGTCCCCGGCCTCGACCACCTGGAGGTGCTTCTCGGCGGCGATGATGTCGCGCAGGAGCTTGCGGACCTCGTCCGAATCGTGCGCCACGAGGATGATCGCCGGCTGCCCGGCGCCGGGAGCGGCGGCCGGGCGGGGCGCGGACGCCGGGGCGGGCGGCACAGAAGCCTTCCGCCTCACCACGAACACGGTCTGGCAGGCCGAGCACCGGAGGCGCACGCTGTCGGGTATCTGCCCGCGCCCGGAGAGGTCGTAGCGGGCCTTGCAGCTCGGACAGTTGACGATCATTTGCCCTGGACCCTGAACCTTCCTACGGCTTCCTGGAGCGACTGGCTCTGCTCGTTGAGCGAGGCGACGACGCCTTCGAGCCGGGTGGATTCATCTATGTTCAGCACGGTGGACTCGCGGATGCTGCCGATCGCCTCGCGCACCTTGTCGGTGGCGAGCCGGTGCTCCTCGACCGAGCGGCGGATGTGGTTGGCCATCTGGTTGATGCGCTCGATGGCGTTGCCGATTTCCCGCGCGCCCCGTTCCTGCTCGGCCGTGGCGTCGCGTACCTGGGCGGTCGTGTCGCGCACCCGGATGGCCGCCTGGATGATGTTCTGGGAACCCGCCGCCTGCTCGCGGGTGGCGTTCAGGATGCCTTCGAGCATGTAGGTGATCTGCTCGATCGCCTGGTTGATCTGCGCCGACCCGCGGGCCTGTTCCACAGTGGCGCGGGCGATCTCGCGCACCTGGTTCATCGAGTCGGTGGCCCGCTGGTTGATCTTCTCCAGCACCTCTCCCGAATCGCGGGAGAGCTTCACGCCTTCTTCCACCAGCCGGCCCGCCTGGCCCACGGCGGAGACCGCCTGCTTCACTTCCTTCTGGATTGTGGTGATGAGCTGGGTGATGCCCTTGGTCGATTCGGTGGTGCGTTCGGCCAGGTCCTTGATCTCGTCGGCCACGACGGCGAACGACTTTCCGTGCTCGCCGGCCTGCGCGGCGATGATCGTGGCGTTCAGGGCGAGCAGGTTCGTCTGCTCGGCGATCTCCTCGATGACGGTGATGATCTTGCCGATCTCCTCGACGCGGCGGCTGAGGGCGGTCATCAGCGTCTCGGCCCGGACCGACGATTCGCGGATGTGGGTGATCCCCTCGATGGACTTGTGGACGACCTCCATGCCGGTGGCGGCCGTGCGGGCCGATTCGTCAGTAAGCGCCTCGGTGGCGCGGGCATTCTGTTCGACCTGCTTGATCGACTGGTCCATCTCGACGACGGAGGTGGCCGTCTCGTCGGCCGCGGCCGACAGCCGCTCGATGCTCGTCTTCACCTGCTGGATGGAGGTGGCCATCTGCTGGATGGACGAGGTGGTCTCGTCGCCCGATTCGGCGAGCACCGTCACGTTCCGGGCGATCTCCGCCCTGGCATGGCCCAACTCCTGGGCCGAGGTGGCGGCCTCCTCGCTGGCGCCGGCCAGCTCGGAGACGTTCTCGGATATTCCGCCCACGGCCTGGGTGATCTCGGTGATGGTGGTGATGGTGCTGTCCACCTGCGTCTCCTGCCTGTGGCTGGACGTGGTGACGGCAAGCGAGCTTTCGGAAACCTTGTGGGCCGACTGGCGCAGCGACTCGGACGACTCCTGGATGTGCCGGACCATCGTGGCGAGCGAGCCGGTCATCTCGGTGAAGGTCCGGCCGAGGTCGCCGATCTCGTCCTGCCGGTCGGTGAGGTCCGGGTCCAGCGCCTGCGTCAGGTCGCCCTGGGCGATGGCGGCGCTGAACTCCCGCATCTCCTCCAGCGGCGTGAGGATCAGCACCATCAGGCCGAAGGCCGACATGAGCAGCAACGTCAGGACCGACAGGCCGCCCAGCGAGATGCCGGTGAGCAGCGACTCCTCCGTCCGCACGATGCCCTGGAGCCGGTTCTGGATGTAGGATTCGCGGATGCCGAGCAGCAGGTAGCCCTGCGGTTCGGAGGGACCGGCCCTGTGCGAATCGAAGCCCATCAGGTCGGCGCCGGGCCGGTAGGGCACGACGACGACGCGGTAGTGCTCGCCGCTGGCGGCCTCGTGGTTGAACGTGATGGCCCGGCTGCCGCCGGTGCGGGTCCACTCCTCGCGGATGGTCGTCAGTTCGGGCGAGGGTTCCACGCCTTCGGCCGCGATGACTTCGGAGATCTTTCCGCCGCCGGCCGGTGGCCGGAGCAGCAGCACGAAGTCGGCGGCCCCCTTGGAATCGGCCTTGAGCCGCCGGATCAGCTCCTCGGCGCCGCTGCCGAACTCGATCACGCTGACCATGTAGGTCGAGGAGTTCTCGGCGCTCGACACCAGCTTCTCCTCGATCAGTTCGAGGAACTTCTGCCTCACGTCGTCCATGTTGGAGCGGATGTCGAGATAGAGGTAGGCCCCGATGCCGAGCGAGACGACCAGCCCGATGAACACGAACCCGAACGCCCTCTGCTTGAGGGAACCGAAGCGGCTCATCCAGGTCGCCATGTTCATGGGTGTCCCGCCTCCTTCTCCATCTGCGTTCCCGCCTCGTCCACCAGCGCCTGCATGCCGCCCAGGTCCAGCGGGTCTTCCGACCGCAGGAGCCCCGCCAGGTCCAGCACCATCACCAGGTCGCGCCCGGAGCGGGCCACGCCGGTGATGCACCGGGTTTCGGGCCGCCTGAGCAGCGACGGAACCGGCCGCCACCCCTGCGGGTCAATGCGGATGATCTCCGTCACGGAGTCGGCTCCGAGCGCGAGCAGCTTACCTGCCAGCGAGGTGATGATAAACCGTTTTTCGGCCGGATCGGCAGCCGGGGAGGTTCCGAACCGCTTTGAAAGTTCCAGCACCGGGATCACCGCGCCGCGCACTTCGATAACCCCATCTATAAACCGTGGCGCACGCGGCACGGGCTTCACCGGCTGCGGCTCGATGATCTCCTTGATCTGCATGATGTCCAGGCCGAAATGCGTTCCGCCCACCGAGAAGCGGGCCGCCTGCTGGGGGGGTGGCCTCATGCGCCGCTCCCCCCGAACTCGATCCGTGCCAGCGCCGGGACCCGGAGCAGCGTGAAGAACTCCACCTGCCAGGCGGGGCCCTGGGCCTCCTCGCCGCCGGCGTCGCTGTCACGGGGCTGCGCGGCCTCCCGGCCGGGGCGGCCGGGGGCGGTCGCCGCGAGCAGGGCCCGGAACCGTCCCACCCCCTCGATCACCTCCTGCTCTTCCGGCGTGAGGTTCGCCGGGGCCGACTGGAGATCGGCGTCGGTCATGTCAACGACCTTGTGGATACGGTCCACGATGAACCCCACCGGGTGTCCGGCGCTCTCGCAAACCACGATGCGGCTTTGCCGGGTGAGCGGCGCGGCATCGAGCCCCAGCCGGTGCCGGAGATCAATCACCGGAACCATCGTCCCGCGCAGCGAGATGAGGCCAGCCAGATATCGCGGCGAGCGCGGCACGAGCGTCATCTGAGACAGCTTGATCGTCTCGCGCACGTCGGTGAGCAGCAGGCCATACCGCTCCGGTCCGACCTCGAAGGTGAGGTATTTGCGTGCCCCGGACACCCGCGTCGCCTGCGCCGCGTACGAATGGAGGAACTGTTCCTCCTCGTCGTAGTTCTGGCCGTCTTCCCCGCCGCCGCTATCCGCTTCCAGCTCCACGAGATCGGGAAGGTCCAGCGCGGGGTAGTCCGGTATTCCCGCTTCTTCCGGTTCGGCCGCCGGAGCGGCGGCCTTCGCCGGTTTGGCAGGCGGCGTGGGTGCCGGTGCCGCCGTGACGGCAGGTTCCGGCCCGGCGGCTGCCGGGGCTTCCGCTGGTGGTGGTGCCGCCGCCCGTTTGGCCTTCGGTGCCTTGCCCCTGGCGGCGGCTTCGGGCGCGGGTGCTTCCGGCGCGGCAGGTGGCGCGGCAGGTGGCGTGACGGACGCCGCCGCCGTCTCCGGCTGTTCCGGCTTGCCGGCCGGTTTCGCCTTCGCCTTGGCCCGCGCCTTCAGGATGTCCATCAGTGGCGCACCTCGCCGGTGGAGCTGCCGCGGGGGCCGCGGGTCTCGATCCGCTCGCGGGCGGCCGACTCGACGTGCTGCGGGCCGACCGCCGTGTCGTCACGGGAGAAGGCATCGATCAGCGCGCCGTGGGCGATGCTGTTCAGAAGCCGGGGGACGCCAGCCGAGAACCGGTGCAGGGCGTTCAGCGCTTCCTCGGTGAACGGGTTTTTCGCCGCCCCGGCCACCTGAAGCCGGTGGGCCACGTACCGGGCCGTCTCGGCCCGGTCGAGGGGCCCCAGCCGGCAGGTGAGGCCGATCCGCTGGGCCAGCGCCTCATAGGCCGGCCGCGCCAGCCGCCCGGCCAGTTCCGGCTGCCCGGCGAGGATCACCGTGAGCAGGTTCGTGTCGTCAAGCTGGAAGTTCGTGATGAGCCGGATCTCGTCGAAGGTCGCCTTGCCGGGGATGAGCTGCGCCTCGTCAATCACCAGCACCACCGGCTTTCCCTGCTCGTGGAGCTGGTAGAGCCGGTCGGAGAGCCGCTCCTGGAGCTCCATGCGGTTCTTGGGCAGCGGCGAGAGGCCGAGCCGCTCGCCGAAGATGCGAAGGAGCTGCACGGGGGTGAGCTTGGGGTTGGTGAGCAGCACCGGCGTCACCGTCTCGCCGAGCCGGTCAATGAGGGCGCGGGTGAGCGTCGTCTTGCCGGAGCCCACGTCGCCAAGCAGCAGCGCCAGCTCGCGGTCCTCGACGGCCAGTTCGAGGCGCGCCAGCGCCTCGGCGTGCCCCGGACTCTCGTAGAGAAAACCGGGGTCGGGCGTCTTGGAAAACGGCCGCGCCGTGAACTGGAAGAACTCCTCGTACAACTCCGGCCCTCCGTCCTTCTTCCGTGTGGCGGCCCGCCGTCAGGCGGCCCGCTCTCCGTGCCCGCCCGTCATCACGTCCGAGAGTATCCGGCCTATGTCCAGCACGAGCACGGTCGTCTGGCCGCCCAGCTCCGCCGCCCCGGCAATGCCCGGCGCCTTCTTCAGCAGGTCGCCGAGCGGCTTGATCACCACGTCCTGCTGCCCGGCGAGCGTGTCCACCCGGATGCCGAGCCGCTGCTCGGCGAGTCCCACCACGATCACGTAGTCGTAGGGCCCGGTGGCCGGCTCGCCCTCGTGCCGGAAGTAGCTGCCGAGATCAATGAGCGGGACGCTGCGCTCGCGCAGCTCAAACACCGCCCGCCGCTCGATCGTCGTCACCCGGCCGGCGGGCACGCGCACGCACTCGATCACGCTGTAGATCGGCACGGCGTAGGTGTGTCCCCTGGACTCCACGAGCAGCGCCTTGATGATGGCGAGCGTGATCGGCAGCGTGAGCGAGAAGGTCGTTCCCTTGCCCGGCTTTGAATCGATCTGGATGACGCCCGACAGCCCGGCGATGTTGTTCTTCACCACGTCCATGCCGACGCCCCGGCCGGAGAGGTCGCTCACCTCGGTCTTGGTGGAAAGCCCCGGCAGGAACACGAGGTCGAGCTTCTCGGCGTTCGTGAGCTGCTGGTTGGGGTCCACGAGCCCCAGGTCCAGCGCTTTCTGGTGCACGCGGTCGGCGTCTATGCCCTTGCCGTCGTCAGTGATCTGCACGATGACCTTGTTGCCCTCCGGGTAGGCGTTCAGGCGGATCGTGCCCTGCGGCGGCTTGCCGGCGGCCTCGCGCTCGGCCGGAAGCTCGATCCCGTGGTCAATGGCGTTGCGGACGATGTGCATGAGCGGGTCGGACAGCTCCTCGACGATCAGCTTGTCCAGTTCCGTCTCGACGCCGGACATCTCGATCCGCACGTCCTTGCCGAGCGAGCGGGACGTCTGGCGGATCACCGTCGCCAGCCGCTCGAACACCGAGCCGATCGGCACGAGCCGCGTGTTCATCACGCCGGTCTGGAGTTCGTTCACCCGCCGCGTGAAGTTGCGGATCGCCTTGTCGAAATCAATGGCGAGCTGGCCCGCCTCGACCTCCCGCTTCAGCCGGTCTGAGATGCGCTGAAGTTCCGACCGCTGGATCACCAGGTCGCCCACGATATTCATCAGGTAGTCGAGCTTGCCGATGTGGACGCGCACGGTCTGGGCGGTGCTGCGGGCCGTGGCCCGGTCGTCGGTGGCAGGCGTGGCAGCCGGTGCTCCAGCGCCCGCTCCGGCGGCCGGAGCCGCGGGCTTCGCCGCGCCGCCGCCCAGCGTCGTCACTTCCGCGCCCGGTATCTTCGCCACCAGCGTCGCCAGCTCGTCGCGGCTGATCTTCGTTCCCACGAGCACGTCGAAGGCGATCTGGTCGGCGGTGGAGGCCGCCCCGGAGGGAAGCGTCGTGATGATCTCGCCCTTTGTCTTGGCCGCCTCGATCAGATCGCCGAGCGCGGTGTCGAAGGTCGCCAGCTCGAACACCGCCGTCACCTTGTGGACGAAGTTCCCCGTCCGGAGGTTCTCGTTCAGCCGGTGCTCCTCGTATTCCGACAGCGTGGAGGTGAAGGCCGGGTCAATGCCCGCCTGCTCGGCCGGAGACACCTGCGCCTGCTCCGGTTTCGCGTTCAGGACACGGCCCACCTCGGCCAGCAGCCCCGCCGTGTCGGGCAGGGCGTTCTCGGCCGCCCGCGCCTCGACGAGGGATTTCATCAGGGCCGCGCCCCGGAACAGGGCGTCCACCAGCGCCTTCGACAGGGCGACGCGCCCCAGCCGGAGGCTGTCCAGCAGGGTTTCGAGATGGTGGGCGAACTCCTGGAGCTCGGAGAAGCCGAACATGCCGGCGAGCCCCTTGAGCGAGTGCGCGCCCCGGAAGATCGAGTTCACGCATTCGGGGTTGAACGCCTCGCCCGACGCCATGCCGTCCAGGCGGAACAGCTCGCGGTTCAGCTCGTCGAGGATCTCCTCGGCCTCCGAGACGAACTCCTGCGACAGTTTCGCCATGGTCTTCAGTCCACCCTGATGTAGCGCCGGATCACCTGCTGGAGGGTGTCCGGGTTCAGCGGCTTGTGGACGTACTCGGCGGCGCCGAGGGCGCGTCCGCGGGCCTCGTCCTTCTCGCCGGTCTCGCTGGTGATGATGATGACCGGGATGTGCCGGTACATCGGGTTGTGCTTGACGAACGACACCAGTTCGAGGCCGTTGATGTCGGGCATGTTCACGTCGGTGATGATGAGATCGAACTTGAAGCGCGGCAGCGTCTTCAGGGCCTCGAACCCGCTGGAGGTGGGCACCACCTCGATATCGCCGATCAGTTCCAGCGCCGACACGACCATGGACCGTGTGGTGGGGGAGTCCTCGGCGAGCAGGATGCGGGCAATGGGCATGGCGCTATCCCTTGCTCCGGGGCACGGCGCGGGCCAGCTCGCCGAGCTTGCGCTCCAGCACGGCGCGGTCCATCGCCATCCCCGCCTGCACGAGGAAGATTTCGAGTGCCTCGGTCTCGCCGGTGGGCAGCTCTTCGGGGGCATTGTCGCCGTAGAGCAGGGCGACGCACCGGTTCCGGCTCACGATCGGGGAGATGAATGCCTCTGGCACCGGAAACCCGCCGAACTGCCGGACGAGGTAGTCGTTCCACTTGCCCGGCTGGAGCGGACCCTTGTAGGTCGTCTTCGACTGCGCCACCTCGGCCAGCGCGCCCGGCTCCTTCAGCGGGATCAGCGTCGAGCGGACCATGCGCGTGGCGTTGACGCCCGGAACCTCCAGCCCGAACTGGCCGAGGCCCCGGATGTCCCGGTCGGTCACGAGGAAGATCACCGCCCGCGACATGAGCTCGGCGGCGAACCGCAGGATGAGCAGCGTGATCTCGATGTTCGATTCCGGGTTGTTCAGTTCCTGGCTCATCTGGCGGAGCATGGAGAGCCCGGCGCTTGACGCCTTCTGGGCCGGCTTGAACTCGGCGCCGATCTCCTCGGCGATCTCGCCGCCGATGTCCCGCAGCGAGTCCGGCGACGCGGGGGCCTTCGCCGGCACGGACGGCGGCACGGCTGGCTGTGCAGGCGGCTGTGCGGGTGGCGGGGCCGGTTCCGGCGCGGCGGCCAGCGGCGGAAGCGGCTGGCCGGTTTCCTCCTCGATCCACCGGGCGAGCCGGGGCTCCAGCACCGCAACGAACTTCACGATCGCATCCGACTGCGCCCCCCTGGTGATCTCCGCCTTGCGCGGCTTGTGCAGGAACTCGCTGGCGCCCAGTTCCACCGCCTTCTGCTGGGCGCTGGCGTTCTCGTAGTCGGAAAACAGCACGGCGGGCCTCGGAACCGGCTGGGCGCGGACGAACTCCAGCAGCTCGATGCCGCCCAGGATTCCCGCGCCGTCGCTGCGCGGCATCAGCAGGTCGGCCAGCACGATGTAGAACTGGCCCCGCGATTCGAACTCGTTGACCAGCGTCCGTGCCCCCTCGACCGAATCGGCCGGGTGCGTCTCGAAGCCGCGCAGGCGCAGCGAGGCGGCCAGCGCATTCAGCGTCAGCTTGTCGTCGTCCGCGACGATCACCGGCACATGGCTGCGGAGCGGCGGCAGGGCCACCTTCGCGGGGGGCGCAGCCGGAGTGGAAGATGCGGCCGGAGCGGCCGGGGCGGGAGCAGGCGGGGTGGGCCGGGACGGCGTGACCGGAACGGGCGGAACGGCCGGGCGCTTCATCGGAATCACCCGGCCAAGCTCCGGTGCGGCGGCCGCGCCCGCGGGGCCGGTCGTCCCGCCGGCGCTCTCGTCCATCAGGCGGGCCGCCTCCATCGCCAGGAACTGCGGGCTGATCCCCTCGGTCACGACCAGCTCGCGCTGCGCCGGGGGGAGGCGCGAGATGACGTCGTCCACGTCGAGCAGGTCGAAGTTGAACTCGCCGTCGGTCCAGGTGAACAGCTCCGTCGTGACCGACTGGATGTGCTCGCGGATCGCGTCGTCAATGAGCGCGGGGCTGACCTTGTAGGTTTTCTGGAGAACCTGCCGGAGGGGCTGGGTGTGGTTGAGGTCGTCCCAGACCTGCCGGGCGTCCTTCGCGGTGGCCTCGGGCACCCCGCCGGACCGGACCAGCAGTTCGGTCAGATCCCCGGCGATCGTGCTGACCGTGGCGCAGACGACCCGCCCCTCCTTGAACATGACCTGCCCGCTGCGGTTGCGCGCCGTGAGCAGCAGCACGCCGCTCTTTTTCGAGAGGCTGACGATCTGGAGGATGTCTCCCAGACCGAGGTCTTCCAGGTTTCCGAGCAGGCTCATGGTCGCCCATGCCCCGGCCACTGGCCGGGACAGCGGCGCCCGGTCAGGGGCGGCGCATCCTTGGCTTGTAAGTCATCATAATAACTAACGTTTTTTGATTCTGTCTCTGCAACGGTTAATCTATCACACAGAGCCGTTTCTGCAAATCCCGTGACCTGGCGGGAATGGCCGTACATGCCACGGAGAGAGCCGATCCGATGTTTTGCCCCGGAGCCGCCCCCAATAGCCGCCGTTTCACCTGTCTCGCCAGCGGTTTTGCCCGCCGCCTCGCCGTTCTGGCTGTCCTTTCCGGGGCGGCCGGATGCACGACCTACTACCGGTTCGAGAGCCCGGCGGCCGGCGTGGGGATCATCTCGGTCGCGCCGCTCAGTTTCCTCGTGGACGCCATCTGGTACGGGGTTCTGGCCGCCGTGGGATTCCTGTTCCCGCTGGCTTACCGCTCCGTCACCCAGGAAAACCTGCCGAAACCCGGCCGCGTCGCCCTGTGGGCGATGATCGTGCTCGCGGGCTCGCTGGTGTTCTACAACCGGACGATCAGCCACTTTTCCCACTACTGGCGTGTGGACGACGCCGGGATCCGCGAGGTGAACGCCTTCGGAGTGCGCGAGATCGCGTGGGATGACGCCTACCGCACCTGGGCCGACCGCCAGAACATGCGGAAGGTGACCAAGGAGATGTTCGTCCGCTCCCCGGTGTTCCATGTCATCGGCCCCGATGACCAGGCGATCATCGTCAGGCAGGAGGAAGTGGGCGAGGGCGTCTTCGAATCGTTCACGCAGCTCGCGCTGGAGCTGTACTTCCGCCGCGACCGCCTCTGGGTGCCGGATGACCAGCAGGAGCCCGCCCGGCAGCCTGCCGCCAATCCGCCCGGCGAAGCGGAACAGCCCTGACGGTTCCGGCCCCGAACCAGCCGTTCAGGCGGCCGGTGAACGCTGGCCGGGCATGTTGAGGTCGAGCCACGCCTTCGCCGCGCCCACCAGATAGAGCGATCCCGTGACGACGGCCGTTTCGGTGGCGTCTTTCCGCCAGTGAAGCTGGGCGAGGATTTTCGCAAGTTCCGGCTCGACGACCGTGTTCCGGTGAACGGCCGCCGCGATCCGGCCCGCCTCGTCCGCCGGCATGAGCCCCGGGGCGCCGGTCGCGGTGATCCGGTGGGCCAGCGGGGCGATGATCTCCAGGAACTCCCGCTGCTGCTTGTCCGCCCGGAAGCCCACGATGAAGTGGAGGCGGCGGCCCGCGGCGGCCGTTTCGAGAAACTTCGCCAGGACGCGGGCGGCGTCCGGGTTGTGCGCGCCATCGAGCCACAGGTCGGGCGAGGTGGAGACATGCTCCAGCCGCCCCGGCCAGCGCACGGAGGCAAGTCCGGAGCGCACCGTCTCCGGCGCAAGGCCCGCCACGCCGCGGGCGGCGAGCAGTTCCAGTGCCGCGCAGGCGGCGGCCATGTTCTGGAACTGGTGCGCGCCCGGCAGCGGCAGCGGAAGGTCCGGCCAGCGGGTGTTGATGCCGAGGTAGTCGAACCGCGCCTCGCTGCCGCCTTCCCGTCCGGCCGAAACGTAGTCGAAGTGGCGGCCGCCCAGATAGCAGGGCGAGAGCCGCTCCATCGCCGTGTCGTGGATGAGCCGCTGGATTTCCGGCTGCACGGCGGACGTGACCACCGGCGCCTTTTCCCGGATGATCCCCGCCTTCTCTCGCCCGATGCTGAGGATGTCCGGCCCCAGATACTGCTGGTGGTCGAGCCCGATGGAACTGATGACGCACACTTCCGGGTGGCAGACCGTGGTCGAATCGAGACGGCCGCCGAGCCCCACCTCGATCACGGCCAGCTTCACGCCGGCGCGGGCGAGCGCGAGAAAGGCCGCCGCCGTAACGAGTTCAAACACCGTGGGCGGCTCGGCCGACAGGGCCGTGTCGCCGTGAACGGCCGAAAGCGCCTCGTTGACGGACGAGACGAGTTCCGTTTCGGTCCAGTCACGCCGCCCTATCCGCACACGCTCCAGCGGGCTCACCAGATGCGGCGAGGTGTAGAGTCCCGGCTCCGCGCCCGCCCCGGCGAGCACCGCATGGATCGCCGCGCAGATCGAGCCCTTGCCGTTGGTCCCGGCCACGTGGACGGCGCGGAACGCCCGTTCGGGATGGTCCAGTTTTTCGCAGAGGCGGCGCATCCGCTCCAGGCCAAGACGGATCGTCTGCCCGGCCTCAAGGCTGCCGAAGTCGGCGGCGGAGCGGATTTCCCTGGGCAGGGTCAAGGTGGGTTTCTTGCGGGGGCGGGTTTCAGGGAGCGAGGTCGAGCAGCTCGCCGCGGGTAAGGAAGTAGTAGTCCTGGAGCCCCGTCTCGGCCACTTCCTTGTGGAGCAGTTCGCGGAAATTGGGCTTGTTGTGCGACAGGTAGACCGTGTAGTTGCGGTTCTTGAGCCGCCCCATCTGCTCAAACAGCATCTTCGGCGTCAGGTGGCCGCTCAGGTTCGCCAGGTCGGTCATCATGTTCGGGAAACTCACTTCCGTGATGAGGCCCAGCACCTTCGGCGTCTGGTTGAGCACTTCCCAGATACGTTCGGTGACGCCGGTGTCCCCGGTGAAGCAGAACGCGCCCGTGGCGTTGGAGACGATGTAGCCGGTATTCGGAACGGGGTGCTTCGTCGGCACGGCCAGCACCTTGTAACCGGCCACCTCGAACGGCTTTTCCGGCTCGATCTGGTGGTAGACGAGCGTGGGGTTGTCGGCCGTGGGGATCTTCGTGAAGTCCGGCCAGATCCGGTCGTTCATGAAGTGTTCGCGCAGCACCCGGATGACCGGCTCGGCTCCCCAGATGTGGAGCGGCGTCTTCTTGATCCCGATGATGTTGTCGGCGAGGAACGCCAGGTCCTTGATGTGGTCCAGGTGCGTGTGCGTGATGAGCACGTTGTCGAGGGCGCACTGTTCTTCGAGCGTGAGGGCCTTGCACAGCGAACCGGCGTCCAGCGCCAGGGTGTCGTCGATCACAAACCCCGTCAGGGAGGTTTCCGGTGTCTCGCCGCCGGAGCATCCGCAGATCTTCACACGCATGGGAAACCCGGTTTCCGCCTTTCCTGACAGCCGCCCCCGCTGCGGGGTATCAGGAAAACTCCCCGAACTGCTCCTTGAGCGCGAGGTACTCCAGGAACTTCCGGAGCTTTTCCGTCTCGGCGACGACAAATCCGTCGGGCTGGATTTTCAGCAGGTTGCCCTTCACCAGCTTGTCCAGCACGTCGTTGATGTGCCGGGGGTCGGTGCCGGTCTGGGCGGAGATCAGATCCTTGTTGCCGGCGATGAAGCGGCCGCCGCCCTCGACGGGCTTGCCCTTCTTGTCCGCCTGCCGGGTGAGGAAGTGGACCACGCGGCTGGAGTCGTCGCGCAGCAGCAGGTTCTCGATCTGCTCGTCGGCCTCCTGGAGCCGGTCGGCGAGGATCTTGATGAGCCGGATGGCGATTTCGGCGTTGCCCTTGAGCATCGCCTCGAACGTCTTGGGCTCGATCACCAGCAGCTTCGAATCGGTCAGCACCACTGCCTTCGCCGAGCGCGGCTTGTTGAGGAGGATCGACATCTCGCCGAAGAACGCGCCGGGGCCGATGTCGGCCAGCACCTTCTCCACGTCGCGCACCTTCTTGGAGATGCGGACCTTGCCGTCCTGGATCACGAACATCTCGCGCCCCTCGGCGCCTTCCTCGAAGATGGTCGTGCCGGCGGGGAAAACCTTTCCGAATCGTTGGAACAGGGCGTCGTCCTGGGCACTCATATGGGCGTAACTATAACCTTCCCTCTAGATGGTTCTGCGATTCCGTGGAAACCTACAGATTTGCACTAGTTAGGTGATTCACGCCGCCACTGTCAACTGACCTGTGGCGGCCCCTCTGGTACTCCCCCGGCCGCCGGTTTACGGCCGTGGCTCCGGGCGTGTATACAGGGGCCTGTCACCATCGGGATTCAGGGGAGCAGGTGCTTTTGGACGAGGTGCCGACGATGCCGCAGTTTCAGGCCGAGATCATCCGCCGTTTCCGGGCCGCCGGAAGCGGGCTTTCCCTGCTGGCCGCCGTTCTATCCGGGTGCGCCGGAGTCACGCTGCCCGGCGGGCCGCCGCCCCCCGCACCGGTGGAAGAGGGCGCGGCCGGTGGCGGCGCGGCGGCGCAGGGCTACGTGAACCCTTATGGCGAATCGGCGACGCCCGAATCGCTGCAGGTGGATATCCAGCTCCCCGACCCGGCCCCGCTGAAAAAGCTTCTCGACGAGACGCGCAAGTCTCGCACCCTTTCCGACGCGCAGAAGCAGGCCCGCACCGGGGAACTGGAGGCGCTCGTCGCCCTCGCCGAGGCGGCCAGCGGCCTCGACCGCCACACGATCCGCACCGAAGCGGGCGACCGCGCCCGCTGGGAACAGCTTATCGGAGCCATGACGAGGCTCGCCAAGCTGCGCGCCGCCCGGCTCGCGTCCGGCGAGGCCGGGGAGATCGGCGAGGGGCAGATCCCGGCCCGCACCGGCGGGTCGGTCCGGCAGGAACTGCTCCAGGCGGTCCAGTCGGGCGACGACGGGAAGATTCTCGCCGCCTGGGATACGGCGGTGAGCGAGCTTCCGCCGGAGGAGATGCCGCTGGACGTGGTGCCCGCAGTGGCGCGGGCGGCCGCAAGGTCGGGCGATCCGGCGCGGGCGGCGCACTATCTCGAGGGTTTTCTCTCGTCGCAGCAGTTCGACGATCTCCCCACGCTCACGGGCGAGCTGGCCGGGTATCTGGCCGCCGTGGGCGAGCTCGACCGTGCGCGCCAGTACTACCAGGCGGTGATGGAACGGCTGAAGTCGCTGGAGCCGCTGGGCCCCCAGACGCGGGACCGCATCGCCGCGCTGGAGCGGCGCGACCGGGACGAGAATGCCCGCTGGCGGGCGAAGCTCATCCAGGCCGAGGCGATCTTCGCCTACGGCACCGACTACTCGGCCGCGCACGGCCTCGTGGCCGACGTGATGGGCGAGGCCCGCGACCCGGCCCTGCGCGAGCGCGCGCAGCAGATCATGGAAGGCTTCCGCCAGCGGCGGCTGGACCTCCTCGGCCGCGAGCTGTCGGCGCTCCAGGACGGCTACTTCCACGGCCGGACGGAACTGGACACGGTGCGCGGGAGGATCGGCGAGCTCCGGAACCGTTTCCCCGAAACCGATCTCCAGCCGATGATCTCCGCCTCCCTCAGCACGATGGAGGCCCAGAAGGGAAAGGCGTCGGCCGAGCGGGCCGAGCTGGACCGGCAGAAACTTCTTGCAGCCGAGCTCGCCGTCCGCGAGGGCAAGTTCCCGGAAGCGGTCTACCTGCTCCGCGAACTGTCGGGCTCGCCCACCGAAAACCGCAGGGCGCTGGAGCTGCTTCCCGCCGCCATTGACGGCGTGGTCCAGCGCCAGCGCGAGCAGGCCGCCGACGCCGTGGTGCGCGCCCTCAGGATCAAGGACGCCGCCGCCCGGCGGCTGGCGCTTCTTGCCGTGCAGAAACAGCTCAACCAGCTTCTCGCCGACTACCCTGGCACGGCCGTCCAGCCGGCCATCGAGAAGGACCTCAAGCTCCTCGACTCCCAGATCGACAAGCTCACCGCCCAGCTCGGCCTCGGCCAGCCGGCCGATGGAACGAAGGAAACGGACGAATCCCCGTCCGATCCGTCAAAGGCCGCCCAGGTCGAATAGGAAAAAACGCTACTGCGGTTTTCCGGCGGCGAGCGCCGTCCGGTCGAGCAGGTCGCGGGCCCCGGTGATGAGCGGGTGCCGCTTGCCGGTGGGGCCGGAGCGGATTTCGTCCCGCTCGGCGCCGGGCTCGATCACTTTGAGATGCGTGAGCGAGCCGATCGCCTCGTCAATACGGGCGCGGGAAATGGACTCCACCGTCCGGATGTCGCCGTTCTTCAGGGAGTCGGCCGACCGCTTCACGACCTGTTTGGCGAAGTCGGACTTCTTCAGGGGCGTGCCGTCCAGAAGCGGCAGCGAATCCAGGACGAGCCAGGCGGTTTCGATGTTCGGCCGGACGAGCGAGGCGATGAGCCGGAGCGATTCGGTGTCGGCGGGGCAGGCCGTGAGCGGGGCCGCCCCGTTGGCGAGCGTCGCGGCTCCGAGGTCGGCGAGCATCTTCAGCCGCTCCTCGCCGGAGACGCGGACCGGCCGGATGAACTGCCCGGCGAGCAGCGTATCGGCAAACTCCGTGCGCCGCTCGATCCCGGCCGCCCCGGCGGGTTCCGTGCCGCCCGCCAGCAGGGCCAGCGCGGTGAGCGACAGCTCCGAGAGCAGGTTCACGACAGTGTTGCGGTAGTAGTCGAGGACGAGCGTCGCGGGCCGCTCGAAGGTGATGTGGCCGGTATTCTCGTCAATCCTCACCACCTTCGAGTGGGCAAGGTCGTGCAGCCGGTCATGCAGCGTGCGGAGGGCGTCCGTCTGCGCCCCGGCAAGCGAGGAGGGTAGACGCATGCCGATCCGCTTCACGGCGGCGAGCAGCAGTTCCACCCGCTTCTGGAACAGGATCGGGTCGATCGCCACGCCGGGGTCGGGGAGCAGGGCGGCGCAGACAAGCGCCGTGGGCGAGGCGGTTCGCTCGCGCTGGATGCGGGTGACGACCTCGGCGGCGAGATCGGCCGTGAAGGTCTTGCGGTTGTCGGCATCGTCCATCGTCTGGTTCCGGTCGGCCGTCCAGTCGCGCAGGCGCAGCAGCTCGCCGAACTTCACGTAGACGCGGCCCCGCTTCTCGCCGAAGAACCGGACGATCTTGAGGAGCGCGAATACCGATTCCTTCTGCTTGGCCCCGCCTTCCAGTTCCTTCTTGAACGAGTTTTCCTCGAACACCCGGTCGTAATCGACGCCGACCGGCAGGATGGAGAGGTTCGGGCAGTCGCCGGTGAAGTAGTGGTCGATCATCGTCGAAAGCAGTCCGTACTTGGGGCCGAGCATCTTGCCCGAGCGGGAGCGCCCGCCCTCGATGAAGAACTCGACGAGGTATCCCTCGCGCAGGAGGAAACGGATGTAGGCGTCGAAGACGAGCTTGTAGAGGTCGTCGCCCCGGAACGAGCGGCGCATGAAGAACGCCCCCGATCCCCGGAAGATCGCCCCCAGCGGCCAGAACGAGAGGTTGTCCCCGGCGGCGATGTGGGGCGGGATGATGTCGTGGGCGTAAAGCTGGGTGGACATGAGCAGGTAGTCGGCATGCGACGAGTGGTTCGGCATCAGCAGCACCGGCCCCTCCCGCATCGCCTGGCGCAGGGTTTCGAGCTGCGCCGGGTCCATCTCGATGCCGTCCCACATCCGCTTCCAGGCCTGCGTCAGCACGAAGTTGAGCGCACGGGTGCTCAGGTGGCTGTAGTCGGAGGCCATCTTGTCGAGCATCCGGTTGGCCTTGTAGAGCAGCATGTCGCGGTTCTGGTTTGTCCGCTCGGCCAGCTCCAGCAGCCGCCCCACGAACCACTCGTCGCGCAGGATATCAGCCTTCATGTCCGGCCGCTGCTTGAGCCTGGGGCCCGAATAGACCCGCCGCTCGCGCTCGAACTCCATCAGCAGCTCCAGCTTCAGCCGGTGGACGATCTCCCGGTCGCTCAGACCCTCGTCCTGGAGCCTGATGAACGCCCGCACGTCGATCGGCGTGCCGCAGTCGGCCTTGGCGTAGCGGAGCATCTTGATCCAGGCGATCGCCCGGCGGACGACCGACTCGTCATCCTCGGCCCCCAGCACCCGTTCGGTGACGGTGGCGCGGCTGTGGCCGGGCGTCTGGTCCCAGATGATGTACTGCGGAAGGAGGTAGACAGGCCGGTCGGAGGTCCGGGCCAGTTTCACCAGCAGCGGGAACGGGTCGTTGCCGGAGAAGAAATCCTTGACGATGCTCCGCCCCTTGGCGAGAAAGACGAGCGACTCGCGCCCGGCGGCCAGTTCCTCGCCGAGGCGGTCAAGGTAGGGCTTCTGCGCGGGGAGCGGCCGGGCAAGCCCGATGGCGCGGAAAAACGCCCTGATGATCTCGCGGACCGGCCCCACCAGCAAAAGGTCGATCTCGCCGCCCACGAACCGGATCAACGGGAGCTTCGCCTTCAGGAACAGGTAGTTGAAGACGACCGTATCGACCCAGCTCCGGCGGCGCTGGACGAAGACGACCGTTCCCTCCTTGCGGAGCGACCAGACGCGGTCCTGGAGCTTGTCGCTCAGGTCCATCGCGCCGAACAGGAATTCGGCGATCCACCGCGCGATGAAGTTGAATCGGGTGAGCATGCCGGAGCCGGTTGCCGCCCGGCCCCGCCTGTGAAGGGGGCCGCGCCTCCCTTAAGGGGACCGTTAGGAGGCGGCGGGCGCCTCGGCCGCCGCCGGGGCCGCCTCGGCCTTCTTCGTGCGGGTGGCCAGCAGCTTCCGGGTCCGGGTCGTTGCCCGCTGGGCGCGCTTCAGCTCCTTGCGGGCCTTGCGGACCTCGGGATTGGCGAGCGCCGCCTTGCGGACCTTGGCCCGGCGCTTGGCGGGTTCACGGATACTCTTGGCCTGCTCGGCCGATATCTTGGTGCTTACCGCGCCCACCTTGGGCAGGTCTTCCAGCTTCGGCCAGTGGTCGAGACCGGCCTTCTTGGCCAAGTCGGCAAACTTCTTGCGGGCCTTTTCGAGCTGCTTCCCGATGGCCGCCTGGTAGTTCTTGATCTTCTTCGCCTCTTCGTGCTTGGCGCTCATATGTTTCCTTTTCCGCTTTTGTTCCGCGTCTTTACCCTGCGGGATGGTCCCGCCGCCTGGACCCCAGACCGGCAGCACCGGGCCCTACCTAGTCCGTATGGGCGGCGGGTTTCAAGTAGGGGAAAGAAACCGCCTCACCCCCTTAAATCCCCCTCTCCGGGAACCGGAGAGGGGGAGGGGAAGTAGGGGTGAGGCCGGGGCCCTTCGATCAGGCCTGCGCGCCGGTATCGGTGTGGCTGCGGAGCTTTTCGACCGTTTCGCGGGCCTGGTCAGTGACCTGCCGGGTGAACGTCTGCACCTTGCCGGCCACCTCGCGCTGGACCTTCTGCGCCTCGGTGATGGCCGTCTCGCTCACCTTGCGGGCCGCCTCAAGGCCCTGCTGGGCGGTGTCATTGGCGAGCCGGGCCGCCTCGCGGACCTGGGTTTCGAGCTTCGTGCGGAATTCGTCGCTGGTGAGGTAGTTGGCGGCTTCGCGGATGCTGTCGAGATTGAACTGTGGCATGGCTGATTCTCCTGTGTTTTGGTTGTGTTATGGGAACTGAAATCCTGTTATACAGATACGGGGAGACGCATCGCGTCATCCTTGTATGACAATATATACACCGACGTTTTACTGTCAAGAAGAAAAATGACGCGCCGAGTTAATTTGGGGGCGTTTCCCAAAAACACTCCGGCCCCTTCCCCCATCAAAGGGGAAAGGGGCCGGGAGGGTGTTGATCGTTCAGTTAACGGATCAGTTGGCCGCGGCGATGGCGTCGGCGTTGGGGGGCACAATGCCCAGAACCACGATTGTGCCGTCTTCGGGATCAACCTCGACCAGAACGCTCGTTCCGTAATAGTAGCCGACGAGCGCGATCAGCCTGCTGCCCACGAATGTCGCGCCCTTGATGTAGGAGTATTCTATATCCGGATAGTCGCCTAGCGGGTCGCCGGCGTCCACCTCCACGTCGCCTGTCACGATGGACCCGTCGTCCAGATCAATGGTGTCCAGCGAGGCACCATCAATGTCATAACTGTTGAAATAGTAGAGGGTCTCGCCCGCCGCGTCGTAGGCCAGCGCCCCGTAATTACTCGTGTCGGTCTCGGCGACCTCGCCGTCCTCGTCTATGGTCATGATGCACGTGGCGCCACCCGACACCGCGTAGAGGGTGTCGCCCGCGAAAGCGAGGTCGTTCACGCCATCGATGCAGTCGGTGTCGCCGCTCCAGTCGATCGCTTCGGCGTCGCCGGTGGCGAGGTCAATCTCCACCAGCAGGTCGCCCAGGTCATCGGCCTCCTCGGCGGCCGACGTCGTCCCGGCAACCACGCCGCCGGGCCCGAAGGCGAGCCCCGTCATCGGCAGCACGTCGCCGTCGTCACTGGTCACCTGGCCGGTGATCTCCACGGTGATGGGGTCGGTGGAAAGGTCCACGCTGTAGATGAACCCCTGGGTCCCGGACGCGCCATCAATGAGGTACAGGTCCGCATTGCCCGCTCCCCCGCCGCTGCTGCCGCATCCGGTGATTGTCGTTATCGTGGCGGCGATCGCCGCGATCAGAATCCGTTTCATGTCAGTTGCTCCTTGAAAAATGGTCATGTCTTCGCACCGGTTCAGTTGGCCGCCGCGATGGCGTCGGCGGCAATGGGCACAATACCCAGGACTTCGAACGTGCCGTCCTCGGGATCGATCTCGATCAGAAGCGAGACGCCGTAGTCGCTGCCGGTGATCGCGAGCAGCCGGCCGCCCGCGAACGCCATGCCCTTGACGTAGGCGCTATTCAGTTGCGGGTAGTCGTCATACAGGTCGTCGCCGCCGGTAATATCGTCGCCGTCCACGATCGAGCCGTCGTCGAGGTCAATGGTGTTCAGCGTGGCGTCTTCGAGGCCTTCCGGGAAGTCCAGGAAATGGAGGATATCGCCCGCCGCGTCGTAGGCCAGTGCCCCGCCGTACGAGGCGAAGGTGTCGGTCTCGGTGACCTCGCCGTCCTCGTCAATGGTGATGATGCAGTTCGTATTGTCCTCGCCGGTGACCCCGTAGAGTGTGTCGCCGGCGAAGGCGAGGTCGTTCACGCCATAGATGCAGTCCGTGTCACCGCTGTAGTCAATCTCTTCGGCGGCGCCGGTATCCAGGTCAATCGTGACGAGCAGGTCATTGCTGTCGGCATCGGCAGACGTCGTTCCGATCACCACGCCGCCGGGCCCGATGGCGAGCCCCGTCATCGGCAGCACGTCGCCGTCGTCGCTCGTCACCTGCCCGGCGATCGCCACGGTGATGGGGTCGGTGGAAAGGTCCACGCTGTAGATGAACCCTTGGGCTCCGGCCGTGCCGTCAATGAGGTAGATGTCCGCACGGGCCCCGCCCCCGCTGCTGCCGCATCCGGCGGCGAATACCATCGTGGCGGCGCAGGCCGCCGTGAGAAAACGGTTCATCATTTTTCTGCTCCCTGAAACTGGCCCCTTCGGGGGAATGTGGGTTCGATATTAAAGAACAATAACAAAACCGGCAATAGCCGGAGAACGGTTTTTTGAAACCGGTGTTCCCCAAAAACACTCCGGCCCCTTCCCCCATCAAAGGGGAAAGGGGCCGGGAGGGTGTTGATCGTTCAGTTAACGGATCAGCGGATCGCCGCCAGCGCATCCATCGAGTCGGGAACCGGCGTCAGCACGGTTACGTTGCCCGAATCGGTGTCGATCTCCACAAGCACGGAATTGTCATAATACGTTCCCATGATAGCCAGCAGACGTCCGTCCACCATCGCCATGGCCTTCACGTAGCTGTATGCCATTCCGTCGTAATCATCGACCGGATCATCCACGTCGATGCCTTCGTCGAGTTCGCCGCTCTCCAGGTCCACCGTGTCCAGGGTGCTGCCGCCTTCGGTCAGGTGGTAAAGCGCGTCGGCAGCGGCATCGTAGGCAAGGCCGCCCGCCCATCCGAAACCGTCAGTGACCATCTCGACCGTGCCATCGGTCGTAACCGTCAGGAAGCAGCCCGTGTCGCCGGCGCCGTCATCCGACACACCGTAAATGGTCCCGTCGACGATTTCGAGATCTCCGACGGCGTCGAAGCATTCGTCATCATCGCTTTCGATGTCGATTTCCGTCACTTCAGCAGTCTGGGTGTCTATCGAGACGAACACATTGTCCTGTACAGGGGCGTCGTCACTGGTGGAACCGTAAAGCACCCCGTCACTGCCGAACACCAGCCCGGTCAGCGAGTAAAGGGTGTCGCCGGAACTGTCAGCCAAGCCGCCGACCACCTTGATTTCACCGGCGTCCGGATCGATCGCGTAAAGGAAACCTGAGCTGCCGTAGCTGCCATCAGCGGCAAACAGGCGGTAGTTGGGTCCCCCGCTGCTGCCGCATCCGGCGGCGAATACCATCGTGGCGGCGCAGGCCGCCGTGAGAAAACGGTTCATCATTTTTCTGCTCCTTGAATCTGGCCCTTCGGGCGAATTTGCGGCTTATATTAAGGGGGTCTAAGAAAACCGGCAATAGCCAGAGAACGGTTTAATTTGAATGCTGCCAGCCCTTCGCCATTAACCCCGCTTTATTTGCATCGTTTTCCGGCGGGGTGGTTGACTTGGAGCGGGCGGCGGGGGCACCTATCAGTCAGGGTGTTGCTACCTTTAATATAGATGTTCGACGGAACGGGACGGATGCATATGACGGACATGCGCAGGCAGGCGGCACTTTTTCTGGCCGGTGTATTCCTCGCGGCGGGGCTTTCCGGGGGGCTGCTCACCGGCTGCCGGAAGGCCGACACGCAGAAACCGGCCGCCGACGCTCCGGCCAGCGCCGACGCCGCGCCGTCCGATGCCGGAGCGGCCGACGCCGCCCGCAAGGCGGCCCTGGACGGCCCCGGCCCGGAAGTCACCTTCACCCGCGTCCCGCAGATCTATAAGACAGGGAAACCGGAAGCCATCGGCAAGCTCGCCCAGATCATGCTCCGTTTCCACACCCGCGCCCAGCCCGACTGGGTAATCATGATGGCCGTGGACGGCAGCTACCAGATCGCCTTCCTCACCTTCGACGACAGGTTCCTCCCCGTCATTGACGGCATGACCAAGGGGACGCCGTACCTGGTTGATTTCATCGTCACCGACATCACCAGCGGCGGCGCCCCGCGCGGGAAGATCACCGCCATCAACAACGAGGCGCCGCCCGATACCGAGTTTGCCAACCCGCTGGCCGAGCCGGTCCAGCGGATCGAGGAGGTGAAGAACCTCCCCGAGGACGTCCGCCGCGAGCGGCGCATGGAGATGCGCAAGATGCTCCACAAGCAGGCCGACGTGATCGAACCGCTGATCGAGCAGCGGATCCAGGAACGCAAGGCCGGCGAGGGCACCGGGACCGGCGGCGGCGAAACGCCCCCGGCCGGTCAGTAGCAAGGCCACGGCAGTGAAGCTTTGCCCCCTCTCCGCAATACGGAGAGGGGGACCGAGTTTTCCTCTCCGGTTCCCGGAGAGGGGATTTAAGGGGGTGAGGCAGGGAGCAGGAAGCCCACCCCGCGCCCCCTGAAGGGCGGGAACAGAAAACTCACCCCCGCCCCTCACAGCACCCCCCGTGACTACGGAGAGGGGGATCAAGGGGAGGTCCTCTCCGTGACTACGGAGAGGGGGATCAAGGGGGAGTGGTCTCCCCCTCTCCGGTTCCCGGAGAGGGGGCAGGGGGTGAGGCCTCTAATGGCGGTGTGTTTTTCTGTTGCACCTGTGCGAAGCACTGCTCTAGGATGTCGCGCAAATGATCTGAACCCCCGGCGCGCCGGGCAAACGAAAGGGAAAACCAATGAACCTCAACCCAATCAAACAGGCGGGCGCTGCGCTCGCCGCCATCACGACACTTGGCCTTGCCGCGTGCAGCGACAGCAACGCGCCGGACGCCACCTTCTTGCCCGGTGACTACGTGGCGGGGGCAATTTATGAAGTGCCCGGTCTGCCCCTGAGCATCAGCCCGGCCTATCTCGGCAGCGACAGCGACCGGTATGGCCTTCTGGAACTCACGGTGGAGGAGGACGGCACGATCACCGGCACCCTCATGGACTATATCGCCTATTACAATCCGGGAGGCCTTCCCGACGACAATGAATATATCGATGACGTGTATGACGTGGAGGGAACAGTCGAAGGCACCTCGTTCACGGCGACCGTGGATGTGGGAATGGACTACCCGGAAGTGACGATCGAGGGCACGATCACGCCGGACGGCATCCTGACGGGGGAGATCATCGGCACCGATGACGAAGGTTCCGAAACGCTCGGCTACACGGGCGGCGTCGTCGTGGACGGCGAGGAACTGGGGCTGGCCTGCGGCTATTTCAGCGTCAACGACGAGGATGAAAACTACCTCGCGCAAGGCGACATCGTGGTCCTGGCGCGGGACAGCGACCTCATCGGCATCTTCTATGACTGGGAGGACGGCGACTTCGGTGTCTTCACCGGCACGATGGACATGGATGACGGCGAGGGCGAGGGAACGCTGACGGGCCGGTTCGACGGCGAAGACGTTTCGGCCAGCGCCGTGATCAACAACGGCGGACTCGACGGCAACTACTTCGAAGTGAACGCCGGATTCACCAGCGGCGACGCCGGCTACTTCTACGGTGATTCCGAGGACTGCTACGACTGGGACTGATGGCTTAACTGCCTGAAAGCCTCACCCCTGACCCCTCTCCAGGAACTGGAGAGGGGTTTTCTTTTGGGCCCTTGATTCCCGGAACATATCATTCCAAGAGCATACGGAAAGCTGCCCGGTGGTTCGTCCGGCGGGTGCCGCCCGGATCGCCAGAAACACAATCTATTCAGCACGTTACAAGGAGTATCTCATGAACCTCACCACCATCAGGGCAACCATCAAAGGGGCAACCCTCGCGCTCGCCGCCATCACGACCTTAAGCCTTGCCGCCTGCGGCAGCAGCGGCGGGTTCTCGCTGACACCGGGCGACTACCAGGGCGCGGCGGTCGGAAACGTTGACGGCGACACGCCGATCTTCATTTACCTGACGCTCACGCTGGCCGAAAACGGTTCGGTGACCGGCAGCGGCGAGATGTACGACGCCGGTGCTTTTACGGCTTCGGCATCCCTGCCGGAGGGGTTCGAGAGCTTTGCCGTGACCGGCCAGGCGTCGGGCGACGGCCTCGACCTCGACTTCGAGAACAACGTGACCGGCGCGGGCGTCCAGCGGGAGGACGGTTCGGTGGCATTCGTCTTCGGCGGTGATACCGGCGATGGCATCGTGGAAGGGATCGGCCTCCTGGCGGAACCGCGTGACGGCGAGATCGGCGTTGCCTGCGGCGAGTTCGCGTTCAGCGAATCCGTCTCGGTCGTCACCCACGACACAGAAGGCTTCGTGATGCTGGTCGGCGGCGCGGACGGCGGTTTCTTCGGCGCGCTCCTGAGTGACGAATTCGCCGGCATTACCGAGGGCGTGTTCACCGTGGGCTGCGCGGCTGAAACCTGCGGCGGGTCCGCCCTGGGCTACGTCGAGGGCGATTATGACGGCGACGATATCGAGCTCGATTTCACCGAGACCGGATATGTGAACTTCTCGGAGGGCGACACGACCTTCTTCGGTCTTTACAACGTCGGCCTGACCAGCAGCGACTTCACGGGCATGCTGGAGGCGGACACCTCCTACTGCCTCAACGGCGACTACGACTGACGCCTTAACTGCCTCAACGCCTCACCCCTGACCCCTCTCCAGGAACTGGAGAGGGGTTTTCGTTTGGGCCGGGAAGCCTCACCCCGCGCCCCTTA